>JADJLX010000005.1:1569187-1938374 GCA_016709865.1 Bacteroidales bacterium | reverse complement strand
ACCTGGTTTTAGTTGATATTGAAGTAGTGTAAAAATAGGAGAGACTTTAATTCAATTGAACAACTCGTAATGAAACTTCAACTGCAAACTGTTGAAGTACAGATTGAAGGGCTGGAAGCCGATGTGAAAAGGTATAGGATACTTGCTCCTAAGGATGCAATTCAGGGTGTTCAGTTGGAAAAGACGGAACTGAAAACCAGAAATCGGCCCATGTACAAGCTACATTAATGGAGCAGATTAATAAGACCACCATTATGGCTCCTTTTGCGGGATTGTTACAGCGAAACTTACCGAAGAAGGCGCTTTTGCCACTTTTTCAGGAATTCCATTACTGCAAATTACTGATATCTCTAATTTGAAGTTTACTGTAAATATCCCGGAAACCGGGTATCTCGAATTTGAGCTAAATCAAATTTATACGCTCACTGCAGATATATCCTGAAACAGCTTTGTTGGGTAAAGTTATTGTGACCGTAACCAAAACAATATGGGAAATATAAGCTTTTCCTGTGCAGTTTTCAGTTAAGAGGCACAACTGATTTAAAAATCAAATCAGGCATGTTTGGCAGTGTACAACTAAAGGAAAGTGATGAAAAACATATCATTATCGACACCACATAATGTTTTATTGGGAAACATTCAACCACAGGTTTTATTTAGTAAATAATGGTAAGGCTATTCTTAAAAATATTACCATTTCAACAAGGTTTCAGAATAAAGCAGTAGTGTCAGGTGGATTAACCGGAGGCGAGGTGATAATAACCAACGGATTTATTAACCTTTTGACGGGGCAAATGTATCAGTAAGCAATTAAGAATCAGGAATAATAAATATTACTAAAATATCAATCAATCGCCCTTCTTTGATAATAATTCTTTTCAGCGTATTCGCCTTATTGGGGAATAATAGGCTTCAAAACCTTGGGTATGAACTGTTGCCTGACTTTAACCAGCCGGTAGTATTAATAAAAACAATGTATCCTTGCGTCGAACCCAATGAAGTGAAACCTCCGTCTCCAGAAAAATTGAAGATGCTTTTGTCGAATCTCGAAGGTGTTGATTACCTTGAGACCAAGTCGATGTTTCCAATGCCTCTGTTATTATCGCCAACGTGAAATATGGTATGGATCTGAACATTGCCATGCAGGATGCCCAGCGCTATATGATAATATCCGCAAAGGACCCACCTGCAGATATTTTAAAGCTGATTTTATGAGTAAGGTCTCGCCAAACGATCTGCCCATCATTTCGATAAGCGCAACGAGCAAGCTGCCTGCTACGGAATTCTATCAAAAATGAAAGATGATTATCTTCCACAGATCCAGCAATTAAAAGGAGTGGCAGAAATTAACCCTGCTTGGTGGCGAAGAACGGGAAATTCAGGTTAAGGCAGATAAGGATAAACTTAAACTTTATAAAATATCACTTTCCCAGGTTGTGGAGGCTATTAACCGCTCAGGAATATTTGCCTGCGGGTAAAGCACAAACTGATAAAAGAAAACAATTAGTCCGTTTAACCGGTAAATTTTCATCAGTTAATGATATAATGAATGTTCAGGTGGCTATGCCTGCGCCAGGAATGCCGGTATATGTAAAAGATGTTGCTGCCGTTATTGATGGCATAAGGGAAATAAGTTCTGTTAGCAGGTATAACGGAGTAAACGGAATTGGTATGTTATTGAAGAAACAAGGTGATGCCAATGCCGTGGGAAGTTTCAAAATTAGTTCATGCAAGCTTAAACAAATTGAAAGTGCAAACTAATACACGGTGTAAAATTCATGTTGCCGATGATTCAACGGACATGACTATTGCAGCAGTAAATTCGGTGGTTGATGACCTTATTTTAGCTAAGTGTTATTTTAGTATCACTGGTAATGTTTTTGTTTTTAAGAAGTTACCGGAATTCATTAATTGTCTTAATCGCAATTCCCTACCTCATAATTACCGCATTTGCCGTAATGTGGCTGATGGTTTCACCTGAACCTGATGACCCTGCTGGCCATGTCTTTAATTATGGGATTCTGGTGGATGATGCAATTTGTAATTCTGGAAAATGATTCAGCGTCATCTCGATATGGGCAAAGATAGGAGCCGCAGTATTGGGGGACGTATGGAAATTGGATTTTCAGCCATTTCAATAACCTCGTCGATGTGGTTGTTTTCTTTTCCCATTCTGTTTTTGCAGGTATTTAGCAGATATGCTGAAACAATTTTCAATCGTTGTAATTACATCCACTCTTACCAGCTTATTGGTAGGTTTCACCCTTGTGCCCTGGCTGGCTTCGCGTATTGGGAAAGGAAGATTTAAAACCGACCAACTTCACAAATCGTTTTCTGCTTTGGTTTGAAAGACAATTAACAGCATTTATCGATTGGTATGGCCGTCAGTTAGTATGGGTTCTCAGCCATAAAATTGCCTTTACAGGAATAGTAGTTTTTCTGCTGATTATGACAGTTGTGATAATGGAAACAAGGCAATCAGTAGGCAAAGAAAATGATGTCGACAGGTGGATCAGGAAGTTCCAGCTAAATCTTGAATATGATAAAACTACAACCGTTCAGGATAACAATATCAGAACTCAGGTAGAGAACTTTATCCTGCAGCAACCTGAAGTGGCAACACTTTTCAGCAATATCGCCGGGCCAAGTACAGGCATCGGAAGTTTAGGGGTTGGTTCGGCCAATCTATCAGGATTTACAATTCAGCTGAAGACTGAAAAGGAAAGAAAAATCAAAACCGGAGCGTTTATGAAATCGCTCCGCGAGGGGCTTAAGAAAGAGTTTTCCGGAGTTAACTTTTCAATGGCAGTTTTAGGGCTTGCTGCCAAGCAAAGCTCCCATCAAGATAACCCGAGGCGGAAGCGATTTGGCTCTGGTGATGAAAACAGGAATGAACTGGAGCGGTAATTGAAAAAATACCGGGTGCCGATAATGTTCAGTTATCAGTCGAAGAAGGAAGCCCTGGAGTTAAGGTGATACCTGATAAAGATAAGATAGCACCTGGGATTTAACAACTGCATAGTCGGGTTGGGAAATTTAAGAACCGCCTTCACGAGGAAACGATGATGCCACACTTACCGAAGATGGAAACAGAATATCCTGGGTCAGAATATGGCTTTGACTTTAACAGAGAAAGTACGAAGATGTACAACGTCTTTCCATCGTAAATCCAATGAACATACTCCATCAGTATCACAATCGCAGAAGTCAGGCAGGATAATTCGCCTTCATTGTTGGAAAGATTAGACAGACAACCATCCATAACACTGACATCTGAATCATTTGGAAGACCATCGGCACATTAGCTGATGAAGCAATAAGCTTTTGAAAACCTCAACCATTGCCTGAAGGCGTGAAATTAACCTGGTTGGGGAGCAGATATTAAGACAGAATGAAAGTTTTAAAGCCTTGGGTTCGGTTCTAACTAATCTCATTTATGTATTTATGGCTGATCATGGTAGCTCTCTATGATAGCTATATTTATCCGTTTGTAGCCTTATTTTTACCGATGGCTGGATTGGGGCCTTCCTGTCTTAAATCTATCATTGAATCATTTAACATTATTTGCTCAACTTGGTCTGATTATGCTCATGGGTCTTGTAACAAAATGCCATCCTTATTGTAGATTTTACTAATCAGTTAAAAGCGTTTCCGGGGCAAACGTTATAAAGAGGCGTTGATCATTGCGGGAAAGGAGCGTATGCGGCCAATTTTAATGACCACACTTGCTATGGCCATCGGAATGTTACCCATTGCTTTAGCTTAAGGGTACAGCAAGTGAATGGAAACAAACGGCAGCCCTGGTTATCATCGGAGGACTGTTGTCATCAATTCTGTCGGTTTATCTGTTACCTATGGTTTACTACGTTGTTGATACCGAAGTAAAAAAGAATTACAAAAAGAAAAGAAAATTAAAATGAAGAGAGCAATAGGTATCCTAAAGGGCATTTTTACTTATCCTGCTACTTTCTTCAGCTAACAGTGATCATGAAGTTACTTTTGATTTTACAGTAGAAGCAATGAGGCTTGAAATTCAGATGGCACAGTACAATTTGCTTTGTACAGCAGGGAGGATGCATTCCCCGGATGAACATTTTAAAAAGTATTTAAAGGTACTTACAGGGAAGATAATTAATGGTTCATCATCAGTGACATTTGAGAACTTACTGGAAGGGAAATATGCTATGAAATGTTTTGTGCATGATGAAAATACTGGTTTTTGGCAGGATGAGCAAAGGTCTTATTTTTCCCGAAGGAGGGAATTGGGGTTTTCCAATTATGAGTCATTAGGATTTTCAAACCGGCCTTCTTTTGACAGAGTACATTAATCTGTCAGGTGACTTAAAATCCCGTGAAAATAATCTATCTCTCGAAAAAATAATAACGGTATATTTTCCTTCATTATCAGATGGTCTTATGAGAATACTGCTTTTTATAATTGTACTGACTTCTGTCTCTTGTACGGATATGATCGATTATTCTCCCTATATCGTTGATTTTTCTCCGGAGAACAGTTCTGCTTAAATGCAAGTAATATTGAAAAGCTGAAAGGACAGACAACTGATGATACAATTACAATTGCGGTGACAGGTGATACGCACCGGGCGCGTGTGGATGAAACAGCAGCCTTTGTCGCGATTAAGCTAGGATGCTGCGGGATTGATCTGCAATACATACAGGTGATTTTTCTGATTTCGGCTTGCTAAAGCAGTCTGAATTTTGGATAAACAATATCTTACTGAGACTGAAAAGTCCATATTTTGTGACTGTTGGAAATCAGATGACCTTGTCGGGAATGTCAGCTATGCCTATGAGAAGATGTTTGGTGAATGAATTTCATCTTTATTTTCAGCACTGTAAAATTTATATTCATTAATACAATAGCAGGAATACAATTTAATAGGTTGGGTTAGTGCCTGACATTAAATGGCTTGAAACGAACTTGAGCCTGATAACGCAATTTAGTAGCTGTGGTGGTTTTCCACACACCACCTTTTAACGAAGATTTTAGACAGCTCCCCTTAAAACAGAATTTCATTTAACGATTGCCAAGTATGACAATGTTTTGTTCACCCCTGCATGGTCATTCTCACAGACATGAGATACTCGCTCCTTATCAGGATAGCATTCCCTATATAAACACGTATGGTGTACAGCAACAAAGCATTTATATTATTCAAATCTCAAATGATGAATTCAATATTGAAACGGTGGTCTTTAACGCAGGATTAATTGTGATCTTGTTATTTGCATTTCGGGGAATGCAGACAGCCAGAACTCAATGCTTACTGATTCATCGCGGTTTAGGAGGTTTCTGCCTTACCTTACGTCAAATTTCAGTATGCAGGGGAATTGGATTTATATCTACAGGAGCCGGTTATACTTTTTTTTAATGATAAGCGGGATGTCTCATTTTTTATAAGTTATGTCCCGTATATGATCTCTGAAGATGATCTGCATAGCGTGAGTTTACAGTTTCCCCAAGATTCTTACATTATAAACTCTCTGAAAATACTGAATTCTTACCTCTTAATCTCGGATTCTTCATTCACATCATACATTTGGCAACAAATACTGGATAAGTCAGCCAGCACTATCCCGATAATTATTACTGGTAGGCCCGGGGAAGAATGCGGGTTTATTTATTGGGGGTGAAATTAAAACCAGACTCCTATCAGGTATAACTCCTGCCTCAGGAACTGCATTTTTATTTCGTGTGGGAAGCAGAGTTTTATATCTTATGAATATAGTTGGTAATAATGGGGAAATTCCTTTAAATGAAGTGTTGGTTTTCCAGATTCCGGGTTGGCTATTTACCGTTAGGAATGGTTTTCCTGCCAAAGATCGATACCGAGATAATTGTTAATATTTGATATATACAGACATGAAAAATTCATTCTTATTGTATTTTGATCCCAGCTTTTTATGTAGTTTCTGTCTTTGGACGGGTCCGGGATTCCATTCCCGGCGCATTGGCCATATGGAGATTATCCCAGGTAAACCAGGGAATAGCTATGTTTACGTTCCCCAACTGATATTGGAAACATTAGACCCTTGTGGTTTGAGGTGAATAGTTCCCGAATTTTTATCTCAGAGAAAGTAAAAACTCACGATTATTGGTTGTCCTGACACCGCAAATTATTCTCCGTATGTATCAGGAGAGGTCATATCAGATGCGCACACCAAGTTACATGCCTCAAATTACCTTATATTATATGTTAAATGGGAGAGATGGAAGAATTTAGTCTTTTCGGACGCTATGCCATCATTTCCAACGGGCAGGATGGCGATTTTTCTGGAAAATGGTGAAGTAAATGTAAAGTCTGGAGATTTTTGCTACTAACTATCAGGAATTTGGTTTCAGTTACAACAAATATAAACACCCGATTCGAAGGGAAAGTGCATATCCGTTTTTAAAGTTCTCTTCAAATTCATCCTGAGGCATGGGCGAGAAAAAGTTGGAAGGAATCTCCAGTAACATTCGCTGGCATAATACAATTTCCAATATATAGCTGCCATCAAAACGGATGAGAATACTAAGAAAAGCTGATATCTCGGTTAAAGGCGAATCGACGTGGATGTTTGGTGATTTGAATGCTGGGGTGCGGATTTCATTAAACAGGCTCCAATCTGGGACTGACTTTTTATTATCATCCGAAATTTCTTGAGGATATTGGGTTCTTTTGTCAATCCTATCATGGGTCTGATTATTACAATATCTATTTCAGTCTTCGGTTGGATATTCTTCGGTTTGGGTTAATGACTGAAAAGTTAAGATTTGATTTCACTGTTGTTTTCAAAAACAATTTTAAGCAAAACTATGGAAACTGCAGATTTCAATCATAACAAAATTATAGAACTCATTTCTGTTGACGGGAACGAACAAATATTCTAAGAAAGCTAGAGCAAAAGCACTGGCATTTTTAGTTCAATGTATTCCTTCGTGGATAAGTTTCGGATATGCTTACAGGTATTGGATTTGGAGAGCAATATTCTCCTTACTTTTTGAGTTTTTATTAGCTGCATATATGGCCACCATATCTTTTGCTTGGTGTACTGGGATATGCAATAAGTTGGTTGGCAATTCGCTCGATGGAAGAATTGCCTACTATCGGCATAAGAACGGAAATGGTACGGGTTCGCACTCGACATCATATTTGATTGGTTAGGAGTTATTTTAATGGGGCTGGGTTTTGTTGTTTATACTAAGGGCCTTGGGAAATTGTTGGATTTGGCTTTGTGGTATTGTATGGTTGGGAATGATCACCACTTCGGTTCGATACAGAAAGTTACAGGCAAATACTCTATTGATTCTGGTCTCTTTGGCCCCACCGAGTTCGAATTATCATCTCTTTGATTTTATTGGGAGAAGTGCTTTTAAGGGATCAATTCAGTATGTCTCTCTGTTAGTCACAGTTATCTTGTTAGTAATGAATATTATAGATACTGGTAAGCTATTGAAGCTTGCAAATGAATACGATAATAATGAAAAGAAAAAGAACAAATACCGGAAAATCGCCTGAAATTGCTTGTATTTATAAAAGCTCAGTTCTCAGCATTTCTAGGTGGACTGTGGATTACTTCATTATGGTTTTCTTCACCCAGATATTTAATTTGCATTATACAATTAGTATTGCCATAGGCGGGGTGATTGAGCCATTGTAAATTTTGGCTAGTAAAAAATGGACTTTCTATTCCAAGGATATTCCTTATAAAAATCAATGTCAGCGCAGTTAATGAAATTTTGTTCTCGTTGTAGTTAACAGTATTCTGTTAAAGTCTTCAGGCTATATCTTATTACAACATTTCTGGGATTCGATTACAGAATCAAACCGTATTGCAACCGATTTATTTGAATCAATTGTCTTTAACTATACTATGCAAAAATACTGGGTTTTTAGAAAATGGAATTATCATAAAACAGAATATGGCAGTATGTAATCAATCTGAAAATTTCCAAAAACTATTCGTTTAGCATGAACTTAAAAGTCATTACTCAGTTTATTTATTTCCTTACATCTTTGGATTTGTTTGTCTCAAACAATTCAAAAGAGGTTTTAATGGAGTTGTAGTCGATGCAGACTAATGAGCCTATGGCTTATGTATATCTATTTACCAGATTATGGAGATGGAACCATAACGGATTTAAAGGGAGGTTTTGCACTCACAATAAAAAACTTTTTTACCCTCTAAAAACAAGGTTATAGCGTCATATGTCGGATATAAATCTGAAATTGTTTTCTTATCGAAGAATTCTAAAAAAATATAGTAATTAAAATGGATCCGGCGGTCCAGGTTTTGCAGGAAGTTGTTGTTAGAAAACAAAATATCAGAATAGGAATAATGCTGCAGTTGATTTAATTGAAAAGTAATTGCCAATAAAAAGCAAAATAGCATTGAGGCTTTAGACTACTCGAAAATGAGAAATATGAGAAAGTTCAATTTGCAATCAACGACATAACTCAGGATTATCAGAAGAAAAAAATCTTCAGACATTTTCAGTTTGTGTTCGAAAATATAGATTCAGTCAAAAACAATGGGAAAAAGATCCTGCCGATATATTTGAAAGAATCAATATCGGACTATTCCTATCTGCGTTCGCCAAAGAAAGTAAAAGAAGCCATAACAGCACATAAAGTTGTTACAATTCCTGGAGTTGATAATAAAAGGGATTGGAAGAAAATATCAAATATTTATACCAGGACATTAACATCTACGATGAAAATATCTTATTAGTATCCAATCAGTTCCTGAGTCCTATTGCCTCTTCAGCAACAACTTTCTACCGTTATTATATAGTAGATACCATACAATCAGGCAGTGAAAAATATACCCGAATGTATTTTGGTTCGCGAAATAAAAATGATTTTCTTTTTCAGGGATACTTATATATAACAACGGATGGCAGCTATGCAATTAAAAGAGTTGAAATGTCGGTAAATAAAGATATTAACCTGAATTGGGTAACTGACATAAAGATTATTCAGGAGTATGAAAGAGTAGGAAATAATAATTTGATGTTGTCAACGGATCAAACCTCTGTAAATTTTGGAATTAATAAGAAAAGCAGGGGACTATTTGGCCAAAGTTTGTCAAATACACTAATTACAGATTCAGTCCCACCGAAAATGAAAAACTATTGTCAAGGGGAGAAGATCAAAATTACAGATAGTGCGATGGATCGCAGCAAACAATACTGGGAAAGATCACGACCAACACCACTTAGTAAATCCGAGGCAGGCACTTATACTGCAATGGATAGTATTTTAAATATTCCGGCTTTTAAGCGAGTAAAGAATGTTGCAACCTTGTATTGTTTGGATATACAGATTTGGGCAAATTCGAAATCGGACCGGTCAGTACATTTTATATGTACAATCCAATCGAAGGTTTTCGGTTGAGATTTGGAGGTAGGACCACTTATGAATTCAATAAGCGATTCAGTTTAGAGACCTATGGAGCCTACGGCTTTACCGATCAACGCTTTAAGTATTACCTGGGAGGCACATGGTCGTTCATGAGAAGAGACATCATGCAATTCCCTGCAAAAAATTTGAAAATCAGCATTCAGAACGAAACTCAGCTTCCGGGTCAGCAAATGAAATTTCTGATGGAAGATAATTTTCTCTTATCAATCAAAAGAGGTGTGAATGATAAAATTTTCTATAATAAAACATTAACAATAGAAAATCTTAATGAATTTAAGAATAATTTTTCATACACTCTGGGATACAGATTTACTAACCAGGCACCCGGGGGGACACTTTATTTCAACTATACAGATTATTTATCGCAATACAACGATGTAAACAGCTTGAGTATATCTGAATTCTATATCAATTTAAGGTACGCACCAAACGAAAAATTTTATCAGGGTAAAACTTACCGTATCCCAATAATGGGAAAATACCCCGTTATCGAATTGCGGTACATTGCCGGTTCAAAAGCCTGGGGAAATGATTACAACTATCAGAACCTGCGTTTTTCTATCCGTAAGAGATTCTATTTCTCTGTTCTGGGCTATTCGGCTGTCTCATTGAGTGGCGGAAAAATTTTCGGAAAGTGCCGTATCAGTTGTTGAATATACCTCAGGCAAACCAATCCTACTCCTATCAGATAGAGTCATACAATATGATGAATTTTCTTGAGTTTGTAACCGACCAATATATGTCCTTGTTAATTGATCATTCTTTTAATGGATTTTTCTTAATAAAATTCCGGTCATAAATGGTTTGAAATTAAGAGAAGTAATTACTTTAAAAGCATTGTATGGCAATGTTACCAAGACCAATGATCCTTCGCTGCAAAACCGATCTGTTCAGATTGCCGGTAGAGACAAACGGTACTCCAAATACCTATACACTTGGTAAAACTCCTTACATTGAAGGAAGCATTGGAGTCAGCAATATCTTCAAATTCTTCAGGGTTGATCTCGTTAGACGGTTTACATATCTGGATAATCCAAATGTGTCTGAATATGGCATAAGGATGAGATTCAGATTTGATTTCTAAATGTTTTTAATAAAAGTATGATGAATTATCACTTGCTAACAGGAATTCTATTATTTATCAATCTGTATGCTACTCAGGCCCAGTCTTACTACCCTTTGCCGCCAAAGACTGATAAAATGTTGTTCTACCTTCAGAGGTCGTTTAATACAAACACAATAATTTTTGAAGCAGAATTCTCAGCAGATAATATTCTGAATAGTGAAAGGCCTGTAAAGATGTATTGGAAAGGTATGAAGAGGATGGCAGTATTGCGGAATTGTCTTTTATTCAGCGGAAGATTTTTGACTGAAATGTACTTCGATGGATGAAACAAAATCTTCATTCCTGTTAGTAAATAGCAGATTCAGCCGGATTGAAATTATCGTAAAAAATCAATAACAGGCAATTACAAGGCTTATTCAGAAATAAATAATCAACTCTCTGAGCTTGAAAGTGTATTTATTAAGGCAACCAATAATCCCTTAGGAATACCAATATCATTCGAATATATTGAGATTTCAGGTATATCGACTGAAAATGGCAAGAAAAATACTGAAAGAATAATTCTGTAAGATCAGAAAGAGAAACATATGCTTTCTTATAACTTAGAACCAAATACATGATTAAAAAATTAGCAAAAACAGAAGATAGAATATTTGACTCTGCATACAAGATCTTCATGTTATTCGGATATCACGGAACTACACTTCAACAAATTGCAATGCAGGCTGGTGTAAATAAATCAGCTGTTCATTATTATTATCGCTCAAAGGAAAGGTTGTACACTAAAGTTGTTAAGAAAGTACTTGACCTTTATTTTGATACCAACGTTGAAATCAATACAACCCGAAAAGGAATTGAGAAACCAACATGGTTTCTAATTACTGAGTTATATAATAATAAAAAACTTATTAGAAAGAACCCTGAAAGAGTTATACCCTGCTGATTGGAATGAAAAGTTAAAGGATATAATAAAGCGGATTGAATTTATCGAAATTCCATATTTCTGTGTTTTGGGAAACTTGTAACATATCTCTTCTTGGGAAATGTTAATTTCCTGATTATTAAAGTTCTCACTCAGCTAAATAATTAGAACGAAATTTTCCAGATTGGGATATTGCTTTTCTTACCTCTTCAAATTCCTTCTCCCTTCAGAATTGTCAGAATGGTATAATACAATATTTTCAGATCAAGCCATAACGATTTGTTTTTCATATAATAGAGATCATAATCAAGTCTTTCCAGCATCTCATCTACATTTGAAGCATAACCGTATTTAACCTGACCCCATGAGGAGATTCCTGGTTTAATAGTCTGAATCAATGTATATTGAGGAGCTTTTAGAACGATCTGATCAATATAATATTTTTGTTCGGGGCGGGGACCAATAAGCGACATTTCGCCATAAAGAACATTAATAAAATTAGGGATTTCATCAATTTTATATTTTCTCATGAACCTTCCGATTTTTGTTAATCGTTTATCATTTATACAGGATACAAGAGGCACTCCTCCATTATTAGCAAAGTGCATCGATCTGAATTTATAGATAAAAAAGGGTTTCCCGAACCTTCCAATGCGTTCCTGAGAGTAAATAACAGGACCCTCGCCTGATAATCTGACAATAAAAGCTAGTATCAGCATTACAGGAATGAGCAGCGGAAGAAAAATTATTGTAAGAGAATAATCAATAACTGTTTTGATTAATGGTGGCGGCATAAGGTTCGTTTATTCATTCAAAAATCAGGTCAATGTCCCTACCAGATTACTTTTGTGCAGTTTTTGCGATCAGCTCCTCAAGTACTTTCAAACGATTTTCAAGATCCGATTTAATTGCAGCATTTTCGACTTCCAGTATGCTCAGTATCGACTGTTTTTGTTCATTCTGGCCTTTCAACTGCCCGATTTCTTCCTGCAAACTTTTTATCAATTGTTGCTGTTCCTGGATAGCTTTAATCATTGGGGCCATTAAATCATTATAACGAACGCTGTACATGCCCTCATCGTCTTTTGCAATAATACCATTATTGGTTGCACCTGACATGCTCAATGATTCCTCCAGATCCTGTGCAATTAAACCATATTCACGTTTTTTGCTGACATCGTTGATACGGGAATATGATACAGGTTTCAGGCTGGTAATAAAATCCAATCCCAGGTTTGATTCCTGAATGTCTGATTTGAATCGTTTATCTGAGGTGACTGTCCAGGCCACCTGTATGCCCGCATAGGTGATATTTGCATCTCCGATTCTTACCTGGTTGCTGGCGTTAGGTGTGGGTACCTGGGCATTACTGCCTATTGCAATATTATTACTTCCTATTGTAATATTACTACCGGCACCTCTCCCAAGTGCAGTATTGTCGTTCATTGTAGCATTGATAAGTGCACTAGTCCCAATCGCTGTATTTCTGCTTCCAGTAGCATTAGAGTAAAGTGCAACGCTTCCGTATGAAGTATTCAAATTTCCGGTTGTATTAGAAAAAAGGGAGGAAAATCCGCTGGCAGTATTATCGACTCCTGTTGTATTACTTAACATCGACTGATATCCAACTACGGTATTCGCATTTCCTGTATTTGCAGCGGCATTTGTTGACCCTCTAAGGGCTTCAAATCCAACAGCCACATTAAAATTAGTAAATGGGGTCATGGTGCTATTGGAATAATACATTGCTCTCGCACCTATAGCCGTGGCGTAGGATCCAACCCAATTTGAGTTAAGCGCAAAGGAACCAATTGCAATATTATATCGTCCTGTAGAATTTGATACTGCACTATTATCACCTATTGCTACGTTATTGTCTCCAGTGGTATTAGAGAGTAGTGCCAGGTTACCCATAACTGTATTTGAACCTCCGGTAGTATTATACATCATTGACATTCGGCCAATAGCAGTATTGTTCCCGCCCGAGGTATTTGTATACAGCGCCTGATAGCCAAAAGCAGAGTTTGTTGAGGTAGAATTTGAGTTGCCTGCTTGATACCCATAGAAGGTAACTTGCTGTGCCCCATCAATTCTTCCGGCTTTTTGATTGTTTACCCTGAAGTTGAGAGGAATATTATCTGTTGTACCAATAAAATTTGTCCCATCTACAGTACCGGCATTTCCAGTAAGGCTCCATCCGCCTCCTCCACCTGCAGCCTGCCATGTTGCAACACCTGTTGCATCCGAAGTGAGTACCTTGCCTGCTGCTGGTGTTCCACCTTTTATTTGAAGACCACCTGCTATTAGCGTAGCAGTAGTTCCTGTTCCAGCAAAGACTTGGGTTACTGCAGCATCGCCAAGTTGAATACTATTGCTAGCTGTTACAATAGCACTAGCACCAATTGCAGTGGCATTGGTCAGGCTCCCGGTACTTACATCGGCATAGTTTCCCAATGCAGTATTTGAATTTCCTGTAGTGTTAGAATATAAGGCAGCGTTCCCAATTGCAGTATTGTTACTTCCTGAAGTGTTGGAAAAATGGGCGATCGTACCATATGCACTGTTTGAGCTCCCTGTTGTATTATATCTTAGTGCATGATATCCGGATGCAACATTGTCATTTCCAGATGTGTTAGATATAAGAACCTGATGTCCAAATCCAGTGTTTCCGTTACCGGTTGTATTAGCAAGACCTGTTTGGTATCCAAAATATGTATCATTGTTTGCCGGGAAAATTTTGCCTGCTACCTGGCCATTTACTCTGAAGTTTAATGGTACATTATCCGTGGTTCCAATAAAATTTATACCATTAACAGTGCCTGCATTTCCTGTGAGGCCCCAGCCACTGCTTCCTGCTGCATTAATAATATAGGGGCTTCCGGTAGTACCGGAACCTGTAACTGAAACATTGGCTCCGGATTGTACTTTAGTTTCAGAACCATCTACAACAGGCGTATTGGTCAAATCAGTATAGCTACCAGTTGTGGCAACTATAGCAAGTACGGGTTTATTTAAAATTTCTGAAGCTCCGCTAACTGCATTCCAGTCGGCATTTACTCCTGCAGCGGGGGCTGTCCATGAAGCCACTCCGCTCGCATCTGAAGTAAGTACTTTGCCTACTCCGGGCATTCCTCCTGTCATCTGCAAGCCTCCCGCAATAAGTGTGGCTGTGTTACCTGTTCCGGCATAAACCTTTGTTACAGATGAATTGCCTAACTGAACGGAATTACTCGTATTTACGATCGAGCCTGCACCAATTGCAGTAGCATTGGTTAGTGCACCCGTGCTTACATCTGCATCATATCCCAATGCAGTATTTGAATTTCCTGTGGTATTTGTATAGAGCGTCTGATATCCAATAGCAGTATTGGAATAGCCTTGTGTGTTTGAATAAAGTGAAGAATATCCGGCTGATGTATTAGCTGACCCTGTGGTGTTAAACCTGTTGGAATTACTTCCGGTGGCTGTATTTGATACTCCGGTCGTGTTATCAGCAAGTGCCTGATATCCAAAACCAGCATTATCATATCCAGTGTTGGAATAAAGAGATTGGAATCCGGTAGCTGTATTTCTGTATGATGTTGTGAGGTTGTTAAGTGCCTGGTAACCATAGGCAGTATTTTCGAATCCTGTGGTTTGTGAATATAATGCGGCATAGCCTGTTGCAGTATTATAATATCCAGTTGTATTTGCTCTGAGAGCTAAAAGACCGGTAGCTGTATTTCTGTTTCCGGTGGTGTTTGAATTGAGTGCACTACTTCCGGTTGCAGTATTGCCTTGTCCTTCAGTATTGGAGTAAAGTGCATTTGTTCCGCTGGCAGTATTACCTGCTCCAATGGTATTGGAGCGGAGTGCCCCGCTTCCAATAGCAACGTTAGCACTTCCGGTGGTGTTGGAATTGCCTGCCAGCAAACCATAAAAAGAATTAAATAAAGCAGGATCTATTCTTCCGGCTTTTTGATTATTGACCCTTATATTAAAAGGAGCTCCGTCAGTAGTACCAATAAAATTTGTACCATCAACAGTACCCGCATTTCCTGTCAGGTTCCAGCCATTGCTTCCTGCCGCATTAATAATATATGGGCTGCCGGTGGTTCCGGAACCTGTAACTGAGACATTGGTACCAGAAGTTACTACGGTTTCAGAACCATCTGCATTTGTTAATCCGTCTAGTTTAGTTTTATCGGTTCCACTCATAAATCCGCTTACTGTTGTCGAAGCATCATCATGGGCATGACCGGCAATAAGTACATCTGTCTGGCTTTTTGTGTAATAGTTTAAACTGGCTGAGGTCCATAAGGGATCAGTTTCTGTAAAACCTGTAAGAAAATTGGAAGTCCAGTTTTCCCATTTGCCTGAAACAGAATTATATTTTAATAATTGGTTATTTGCAGGCGAGGTAATATTTATAAATCCTGAAAAAACTGGATCAGTTTCTGTGTAAGAAGTCAGAAATCCTGAGTTATTTGTCAGCTGACTGGTTGTTGTCGGAATAACAGGGGTACCTGTTAAACTACTATAAGCACCATTAAACAAGGCTGGCAGATTTGAGAGATTATTGTAATCAGCTGTTTCAGCATTTTTTGCATAGAGGGCATAAGGCACACTTACCAATTCGCTTGAACCGCTTATTGTGTAACTTGTTCCACCTGTGGGATCTGTTTCCGTAAGCAGAAAATATGGCCCGTTGCTCCAGTCGATAGAGCCAAAATTGCCGCTAAAAACAGAACCTGAGCCAATCTCCAGGGTTACAAGACCGTTTGAATTAGTTGTAATAGTGTGTGTTTCTGCATATACAGCGGAGCCTATTGCAGATCCCTGCAAAATACTGATCTTAATTCCAACTGCCTGGCTCTGTACCAAAACTCCACCTGAGTTTCGTATAACAGCCTGATAACTGAATTTTGAAGGGGCCTGGGAAAAAACTGTTGCAGCGATTATTACTGCTGTCAGGAGGGTAAATAATTTTTTCATATGGTTTTGTTTAATTTATTCAATTCTTGTATATGTTTTGTGTAGAGACGCCAAGCATGGCGTCTCTACCATCAATGTTTAACTATTTTAAAGGTTTTGATTACCCGTGTCGACACAAAATTTTGCATCGTTTTCGATAGCTTTAAAAAATAGGTGCCCGACGAATATCCCTGCATTGGAATTGTAGTTTCATTTGTTTCAACCTTTATTGTCTGCAGGATGATACCGTTTATATTGTATAGAGACGCGATGCATCGCGTCTCTATGATGCCATTGATTTTAAGAATCAGGTAATCTGTTACAGGATTGGGATATACAACGAATTCAAGGGACACATCATTGGCTTCCTCAATGGAGGTCTCAACAGAAATCTCAAAGGGTTGCTGAACCCCCTGTATTGCTGAACCATTTGAGCCTGTTTGGTTAGTATAGGCCACCTGTCCAACGGAGTAACTTACAGAACCACCGCTGCCGGAAGCATTACCGCCAGAAGAAGAGATGGCTTGCTGGGCGTTGATTGGTATGCCGCATACCATTAAAAGGATAGATAGAAGAGCGGATTTCATATTATCAGAGTTATTAATTTCAATATGTAACAAAGAGAATCTGAACCTGAATTGGATCAAATTTTAGGCGGAGCTGAAAGCCTGATATTTCGAATTGTTTCAGGATTTTGAGTGAGGCATGGGTTGAGTTTCGCAATTGAGTGAAATATGTTAATATCAAAAATGAATTGATTAAATCTCAAAAACGGTACTGAAGAAATCACATATATTTATCAAAAGTAAATAAATAGTTGAATAATATACGTAATATGATAAATAACATATTGAATATCTTTTTGTTAAATAATTAACAATATGAACAGGGAATAATTACATGTTTGTCACACATACTGTTGATTTCCTGAAACAATAGCTACATTTGTACTTTATGAAGTAAAAAATATTCCAGATTTATGGTTTCGGAAATGAATATTATTAACAGCACCACTCCTGTATACACTCTGAGTACAGCAGCAAGTCTTTCCGGAATACCAGTTCATTCTATAAGACAATACATTGACAAAGGACTTATAATCCCATTTAAGAAAAAATCCGGTCGGAATTTATTTTCCCAGGTAGATATTTTAAGATTGAAATATATACACAAGTTACTGGTTGACGATGGTTTAAATATTGCCGGGATAAGATCATTATTTGCAATGGTTCCATGCTGGGCCGTAACGAACTGCGATGTTGCCGTACGTGAAAAATGCGAAGCATATGTAAGTGATAAATCTCCTTGCTGGGCTGCCTCAGAAAAAGGTTCATCGTGTTTAAATAAAGACTGTCGCGAATGTGATGTTTACAGGATTGTTGAAAATTACCCGGGAGTAAAATCATTTCTCAGGACACTTATTCCCTGATATAATTCAGCTGTTCATTATTGTTTTCGCTCAAAAGAAAGATTGTATGTGGAATAAATCTACGGATATAACATATTACAATATTTTGGGATCCACATATTTATAGGAATATTAAAATCCTTCTTCTAAATAATATATTTCTTGAAATACTTAAGGATTACAGCTGCAGGCAGGATCCGGAATATTTCATTTTTTTAGATTGTCAATAAACGTATGAATATCTGTATCTAAATATTCGACAACTTTAACTTCCTTATATGAATCTTCAACCTGTTTTTTCTGTTCCTCGTTAAGCGATTGTTCTGCCATAGGGTATAAAATATTGTCTTCCTTATAAATATGATCCTGCAGCAGATGGCAATATCCTCTGGCATTTTCAATTAGTCCTTCCTTATTATTCTGGCTGAGGGCTTCAATCATATATTTTACATACTCCCTTCCTTCATCGTGCTCATTTAACATTACAGGAATAGGGTTGCAATGCATATTATCGAGACTGCTAAGCATAGTTTTAAACAGAATATCCTCTTCTTTTTTATGGTGGAATCCGTCGGCATACTTCTGAATGAAAAGAATCACTTTTTCAAAAAATGCATTGTTGGTACTTTTACCCTTTTCCATCTGGTCGCATTCATTCAAAACAATATCGGTTACTTTGACAATGTTCTGATGTTCATCTGATAAAATTTTTGTTACATTTCTCATAAGTCTTTTTATATTGATTTTTTCCAAATTAAATTTTTCCCCTGCTTCTTCCTGCTTTAAAGCCAGAGACTGGATTGTTTCTGTAGAAATTAGTTTTTCAATAGCCTCCCTGATGGGAACATACTGGTCATGTATCGAACATTGATTATCTGATCCGCAGATTTCAAGGCCAAATCCACAACCGGTAATTTTCTTGTCCCCTTCAACTGCATAAATTAATTCTTTAATTGTGAGTTCGGGTTTGTCGGCATCAAAATAAAACCCGCCATTCTTTCCTTTAAATGACCTTAGCAATCCCATTCTTACAAGCCGTTGAAGGATCTTCGCAGTAAAGAACCGGGGAGCACATATCTCCCGTGAAATTTCATAAGTCCCGGGCCTTATACCAGCATAATTCTGCACTTGGATATACACTAATCCACGCATGGCATATTCGGTCTCTTTGTTGAACATTACGTTTAATCTTATTACAAAATTATGTAAATATTATAAAATACAATCAGACCTTATAGTCTTTTTATAAAAATATTTTATAATTTTGATTTTTGGGTTACAGGTGATCAACCGGATTTTACAATTTTTACCGGAAATAATTCACTTCAGGTTATGTTTTAATTGTCAATAGTTTAATTATTAAATAAAGTTTAATAAATTGTAAAGATTAGGATTAACAGTCTTAAAATGAAAAAAACTGAAAAGGAAAACTCAAGAAGAAATTTTTTAGCGAAGATTGGCACTCTTGGCTTGGGATCACTATCCATTTCTTCTGTCATTACGCAGGGTTGTGATAGTAAGTCACCCGGATCCGAATCTGGGAAAAAAGTAACTTTACTCAATAGCAGCAATGAATTGGTTGAAGTTGATTCAGCTTACATCTCAACACTTAATAAAAACCTTTCACCTGATCACAACAGTACAAGTCGTAATGGTCTTCCCGGAAAGAAGTTTGTTCTTGTAGTTGATCTCGCGAGGTGCAAAAATGCAAGGAAATGCATGGATAAGTGTCAGGCAGTTCATCAGCTCCGTCCGGAGCAGCATCATTTAAATGTTCTGCTAATGAAGGATAGTGAGCATACTGCACCATATTATATGCCGAAGCACTGCCAGCATTGTGATAATCCGCCATGTGTCAAAGTATGTCCGGTCGATGCCACTTTCAAACGAAGCGACGGCATAGTACTTATTGATAATGAGCGTTGCATTGGCTGCAGATTTTGTATTGCAGCATGTCCGTACTCGGCCAGGTCATTTAACTGGTATGAACCGCGGGATGCAGATAAGTACAAAGATGTACCATATGATATCGAGAAGAATGTTCCGCAAAAAAAGGGTACGGTAACAAAATGTACATTCAGTGCAGACTGTCTTCGTGAAGGGAAGCTACCCTATTGTGTATCAGCCTGCCCTAATGGTGTTTATTATTTTGGGAATATATATCAGGATTCAGTAACCAACGGTACCTCGGGAGATACAGTTATCCTGAGTGAATTGCTTGCGAAAAATGCTGGATATCGTTTAATGGAAGACCTGGGAACTGCTCCTTCTGTTTATTATTTGCCACCAAAAGACAGGACCATGTTGCCGGAAAGTGAAATTTCTAACGGATAATTTCAGCATAAATGACAGATCTATACAGACAGGAAGAGCAGGTTAAGGAAGAACAATTAGAGGAAATTATTAAGGACCTTACTGTTTCAATGAACAGAACAAACAAGTCATTCAAAATATGGATCGGTTTTTTGTTAATACTTATAGCTCTGGCTTTGGTTATGTATGTCAGACAGTTAAAGTTCGGACTTGGTACAACGGACATGCGCGACATCGCCTCATGGGGACTATATATTGCAAATTTTGTGTTTCTGATCGCAGTAAGTCTTGTTGGTTCGTTAATTTCTGCCATCTTAAAACTAAGTCATGTCAAATGGGCAACCCCACTTACACGAATAGCTGAAATAATTGCAGTGTCTGCACTTTTTGTTGCACTGGCAATCATTGTTGTCGATATGGGACGTCCTGACAGGCTCTGGCATATTTTTGCTTACGGAAGGCTTCAATCTCCAATAGTCTGGGATATACTCGTTGTCAATACCTATTTGATTATAAGCTTATTGTTGCTTTACATACCTCTTATACCAGATATTGCACTGCTAAGTAAGAAAATGTCAGATAAACCCAGGTGGCGGAAAGCCATGTATAAATCACTCTCACTCGGATGGCAGGGGACTGAAGATCAGATTAAGCTGCTTAACAGATCAATACATGCTCTAATGATTTTAATTATACCCATAGCATTCTCGATTCATACCGTTACTTCCTGGTTATTTGCTTCGACACTTCGACCTGGATGGGATAGTACTATATTCGGACCATATTTTGTTGCCGGCGCCTTTATGGTAGGAGCAGCCTCCGTTATTGTCGTAATGTATTTTATCAGACAGAGATATGAGTGCAAACATTATATTACAAACGAACATTTTAATATGATGGGCAAACTGATGGTACTTACATCAGTGTTATATCTGTATTTTAACATCAACGAATTTATGGTACCTGCCTATAAAATGAAATCAGCCGAGGGAGCGCATATTTTAGACCTTTTTAAAGGGGAATTTGCACTGATTTTTTGGTTTGTCCAGTTTGCAGGAATGATAATACCGATAATTCTTATGATCTTCAGATACTTCAGAAAGCCGAAACCTCTTATGATAATTGCCGTTTTTGTTGTAACAGGGGCATTCTTTAAACGATATTTAATCGTAACTCCTACTCTGCTTCATCCATATTTACCGGTTCAGAATTATCCCCTCTCATATCACCATTATAATCCGACATTTTCAGAGATAAGTATAACCATTGGAAGTATTGCCATGGTGGCTCTTGCAATATCATTATTCATAAAGGTGTTTCCCATTATCCCAATAAGCGAAACAGCGCATGAAAGAGGCATTGATACAGTAACCATAAATAATTATAAATAGTAATATGCATATTGTCAGGATTATTATCAGCGCTCTTATGCTTGCCTTTTCTCTGGACTCATACTCTCAGACTGGTGAATGGCTTGTAGTTGCTGAAGATGCCGGAAGGGAAAATCCTGTTGAAATAAATCCAAGGAATATTTCTGTCGGTAAGAGTGTTTATATCAATTCCTGTGCAGCCTGTCATGGTGCAAAAGCTGATGGAAAGGGGCTGCTGGCCAGCGCAGATTTAATTTCAGATACAGTTCAGAATCAGACCGATGGAACAATCTTCTATAAAATAAAATCAGGAAGGAATAAAATGCCTCCTTTTAAAGGGATATTGTCGGATAATGAAATATGGTCCGTTATAAATTATTTAAGGATACTCGTAAATCCTTCATCATTGCCTCCTGCAAAGGATCTGAAAATTGAGTTAACTGCTAACGATGTACAAAAAACGATTACAGCCTTTATCAGAAGCGCTGACTCTCTTAAACAGCCTCTAACGGAAATTGATGTACACTTCTATATCGAACGTGATTTTGGTCTTTTGCAGTTAGGTCAGGAAACAAATTTCTCGGGAAACGATGGAAAAGTTACAGTCCTTTTCCCGGATAATATCATCGGGGATTTTCAAGGTAATGTAACTATACTTAGCAAAGTTGAAAACAGCTTTTTATATAACGACGCAACTGTAACCGTTGAACAAAAGTGGGGAATGCCTTTGAAAACAGAGGATGAAATATTTAGCAGGAGGTCATTGTGGGGCTCGCGCGACAAAAGCCCTGTCTGGTTGTTATTGCTGGCAAATGGAATTTTAGCGGCTGTATGGGGTGTAATCATATATATAATTATCAACCTGTTAAAAATAAAAAAGGCAGGTAAAATATTTTTCAAATAGAACGTTGCTAATATTAGTATGGCTAAAGCTAAATCTGAAACGGACAATTACCACTCTCTTGTTGAATCCAGATTCCTGAATCCTGGATTTGACTATTGGTTTTCAAATCATAAGCATGTAAGAAGCCCATTTAAAAAAGATATTGAGACTGAAGTCAGGAAGAACACAAGTATCATATTTATGGAATGGATTAAAGGATTAGAGAATAGTGGGCAGGAGAAAACGCCAGATTCTGAATTTGCAGAAATATTTGAAAATATTCTGTTTAATGAAGCTATGAAATTAACTGATGATGATGATCAGCGTCTGACAATTTCATATCCCTTTATGCCACGTGTCGGAGATATTGTCAGACATAAAGAGAACGGTGACGGGAAAATTATTGAACGTAGAGTATCAGTCTCAGAGTCAAACAGAAAAATGTTTGAGGTGACTGTTTCATCAATTAGCGATTCAACTGTATGGAAAACACAATTTGAGATTCCGGTATAAGAAAAATTTAATTATTATAACCTACTCATCATATAAAAGGAAATGAAAATTAATATTAAAATTAGTGTGCTCTCTACTCTTTTGTTGTTTTGCATTACGACTTTTTTTATTCAGGCTCAGGAGGGTGAAGAATTGTTCAAACCCTGTGCAGCCTGCCATTCAATCGGAGGCGGTCGTATGATAGGACCAGATTTGAAAGGAGTTACAAGACTGAGAACTAATGAATGGCTTATAAGATTTATTCAATCGCCTGTAGGAATGCTCAAATCGGGAGATCAGCAGGCAAAGGCAATTTTTACTGAATTTAACAATGTACCAATGCCTGACAATAAGCTTACTGCTGAACAGATTAATAAAATTCTTGCATTTATAGATGGAGGTTTATCTGGAGGTATTAATAATATCGACCCTGCGATGAAAGCATTGCAACAAAAAGTTGATTCAATTCTGAAAACAAACTCTTCTTATGATATAAATAAAGGTTTTGCTTTGTTTAACGGAAGTATACGATTCAGTAATGGCGGAACTTCCTGCATTGCTTGTCATAATGTTTCATATAATAACATTTCCAGGGGAGGAACACTTGCCAAAGATCTTTCAAAGTCCTTCACCAGGTTAAACGGGTTTGCCGGACTTAAAGGGATTATAGGTGTACCTCCGTTTCCATCGATGGCTATTGCCTATAAACATAATGAACTAACTGAAGAAGAGATTGCATATCTGCAGTTATTTCTGAAAAGTGCTGACGCACAGAATCTGGTTGAACCTATTGTTCAGAAAACCTGGTTCTTTCATTTTGCCTTAATCTCAGGCCTTTTTCTGATTCTTTCAATTGCTCTTATATGGTACAGAAGAAAACGTAAAAGTGTAAATGATGAAATTTTAAAGAGGCAGGAAAGATTCTCGAGATAGTAACAAGATATTCAAGATAATATGAGTTGGATCAAAGATTTAATATCGCCACAAACCAGGAAATGGGAGGATTTTTACCGCAGCCGCTGGCAATATGATAAGGTTGTCCGAAGTTCTCATGGAGTTAACTGCACCGGTGGTTGTAGCTGGAATATTCATGTTAAGGACGGGATTGTCGTTTGGGAAACCCAGGCTGTTGACTATCCGGTTTTTGATAATGACCTTCCTCCATATGAACCACGTGGCTGCCAGAGGGGCATATCAGCTTCATGGTATTTGTATAGCCCCATAAGAGTTAAATACCCTCTTATGAGAGGCGCATTGCTGGATCTGTTTCAGCAAGAAAAGAATAAATCGCAAGATCCTGTCACCGCATGGAAAAACCTTCAGGAAGATCCTGTTAAACGTCGAATATATCAAAAGGCAAGGGGCAAAGGGGGCTTGCGACGCGTCTCTTGGGAGGATGCACTTCAGATGATAGCTGCCGCAAACATTTATACTGTTCAGAAATACGGACCCGACAGGCTTGCAGGTTTTTCACCAATACCTGCTATGTCAATGATCAGTTATGCCAGCGGTTCACGATTTCTGCAACTTATGGGAGGACTGAACCTGAGCTTCTATGACTGGTATTGCGATCTCCCTCCTTCATTTCCTGAAATGTGGGGAGAGCAGACAGATGTGGCTGAAAGTGCTGATTGGTACAATGCAAAATTCGTTGCCGTAATGGGTGCTAACCTTGCAATGACAAGAACCCCTGATGTACACTTCTTTGCAGAATCTCGTCATAACGGGACTAAAACAGTTGTATTCTCACCTGATTTTAATATGGTTGCCAAGTATGCCGATACATGGATCCCTGTGCACGCAGGTCAGGATGGTGCCTTCTGGATGGCAGTTACTCACATAATTTTAAAAGAGGCACACTATGAGAAACAGATTCCATACTTTCTGGAGTATACTGCAAAATATACCGACAGCCCTTTTCTCGTAGAACTTGAAAAAAAAGGTACCAGATATACTCCCGGTAAATTACTGAGAGCAAACAGAACAGAGAAATTAAAAAATATTGAAAATGGGAACTGGAAATTCCTGAACATTGATGGTGAGAGTGGAAGGCTTGTTTGTCCGCGCGGAAGTGTTGGTCATCGCTGGGACTCAAAAGATGGTAACTGGAGTACCTTGCCTATTGATGGTGAGGATAATACGGAATACAACCCTATATTAACTATTCTGGGAAGGCAAGATGATGTATTTCAGGTTGAATTTACCGATTACGCAATGGATAAAACACGCCTCAGGGGAGTTCCGGTGAAGCTGATTGATACTATTGACGGGAAAGTACCGGTGACAACTGCCTATGATTTAATTATGGCCCAGTATGGGGTCAGCAGAGGACTTCCGGGCGATTACCCTGAAAATTATGAAGACAGGTATTCAGCCTATACTCCAGCCTGGCAGGAGATGTTCACAGGTATCGGAAGTGAAACATTACTTCAGTTTGCTGCCGAATGGATCAGAACCGCTGAAGCAACCCGGGGAAAGTGCATGATTATAATTGGTGCCGGTATAAACCACTGGTATCACGGCAATCTGATATACCGCGCCGGACAAATGGCACTAGCCCTTACAGGCTGTATAGGAAAGAACGGAGGTGGAATGAACCATTATGTGGGACAGGAGAAACTTGCTCCGGTTGATTCCTGGGGCGCAATAATGGCAGCCAAGGACTGGCAGGGACCCTCTCGATTGCAACAGACCCCTATCTGGCATTACATGAATTCTGACCAATGGCGATACGATGGTAACCATAGCGATTACAATACAGTTCCTGAAAATGAACTTACAGAAAAACATACTGCCGACATGATCGTGAAAGCAGTCCGGAACGGATGGATGCCATTTTATCCGCAATACGATAAGAATAATCTCGAGATTGCCAGGGAAGCTGTTGAAAACGGGGCAGAGGATGACAAAGCAATCGTGAATTATGTTGTTCAACAGCTTAAATCCAAAAAACTTACCCACTCTGTTGCCAATCCGGATGCAGAGATAAATTTTCCACGCGTGTGGTATATATGGCGCGGTAATGCATTAATGTCAAGTGCCAAAGGACATGAATTTTTTCTTAAACATTACCTTGGGACTCATCACAATTCGATTGCCTCAGAAGTATCAAAAGATCTTGTTAAGGATGTTCAATGGCACGATGAAGCACCGCAGGGAAAACTTGACCTGATCGTTGATATCAACTTTCGCATGGATACTTCTGCTCTGTACTCAGATATTGTTTTGCCAACTGCTTCGTGGTACGAGAAAAACGATCTGAACAGTACCGATATGCATTCGTTTATTCACCCTCTTTCGGCTGCTGTTAAACCATCATGGGAAGCCAAATCAGACTGGGATATCTTTAAGAATATAGCACGGGTAACCTCTGAATTTGCCAAAGTTCATATCCCCCTCCCTGTAAAAGATATCGTCAACCTGCCAATTGCACATGATTCAATCGGTGAAATTTCACAGGAAACTATAAAAGACTGGAGTTTAGATGAATGTGAGCCTATACCCGGAAAGACAATGCATAACATTGTTGTACTGGAACGCGACTTTACCCAGATTTACAATAAGTTTATTTCACTTGGCCCTAATATCAGAAATGGGATAGGGGCACATGGTAACAATTTTAATTGCTCCGATTTTTATGACATGATGTTCAGTTACAAGGATCATTTGCAGGAGGTAAACGGGAAACTCTACCCATCGCTAAAGGATGATGAAGAGGTAATTAATGCCATTCTGCATTTGTCGTCTCTTACTAACGGAGTCCTTGCAAACAGGGCTTATGAAAATGCAGAGAAACGTACAGGCCTTAAACTCACTGATCTGTCGGAAGGTAATAAAAACGTAAAACTGAATTTCGACGATCTGAAATCGCAGCCCAGGAGATATATTAATTCACCTGTCTGGTCAGGCACCATGGGCGAAGGAAAGGCATATGCAGGATTTACATATAATATTGAAAAATCAGTTCCATGGAGAACTCTAACAGGCCGTCAGCATTTCTACCTCGATCACGAAATGTATATTAAGTTTGGAGAGAACCTGCCAACATTTAAACCATCGCCAAAACCGGGTGTCCTGGGTGATTTGAAGAACTCTGAATCTACAGGTAAGTCACTGGTATTGAATGTACTGACACCTCATGGCAAGTGGGGAATACATTCAACCTACACCGACAATATACGAATGCATACCCTCTCGAGGGGAATAGGACCATGCTGGATGAGTGAAGAGGACGCCGAAGAATTGGGTATTAATGATAACGACTGGGTTGAGGTATTCAATGATTATGGTGTTTACAGTACCCGCTCAATAGTTAGTGCACGGATACCAAAAGGGATCTGTCTTATTTATCATGCAACGGAACGCACTTATACTGTTCCTAAATCGGAAGTCAGGGGAGGTAAAAGATCGGGGGGCCATAATAGTCTTACAAGATTAAGGCTGAAACCAAGCCTACTTGCAGGAGGATACGGTCAGTTCACATATCATTTTAATTATTGGGGACCTGTTGGTGTTAACAGGGATACTTTTGTTATTGTTCAGAAAATGAAAAAACTGGAATTCTAAATTGGAAAAACTGAAAATCTATGGATATCAGATCACAAATAGCAATGGTATTTCATCTTGATAAGTGTATTGGCTGTCACACCTGTTCAATTGCATGTAAGAATATCTGGACAGATAGGAAGGGTGCTGAATACATGTGGTGGAACAACGTTGAAACAAAGCCGGGAACCGGTTATCCAACAAGATGGGAAGACCAGAAGATATATAAAGGCGGATGGGTGAAAAATGGCGATAAACTCGAACTTCGTGTTGCCGGCAAGCCTACTGGCTTGACTAAGCTTTATCATAATCCGGATATGCCTGTAATGGATGATTATTACGAACCTTGGACCTATGATTATGACCATTTATTTGAAGCCCCTCCGGGAGATGACCAGCCATCGGCCCGGACCATATCTCTTGTAACCGGTGACCCAATCGATGTTAAGGGAGGGCCAAACTGGGATGATGATTTGAGCGGAACGCCGGATTACGGAAGAAATGATATCAATTTAAACAATCTCAGCGCTGAAGAAAAGGAATCGATGTTTCAGCTTGAAAGGATGACCATGCACTACCTTCCGCGAATGTGCAATCATTGTCTCAACCCTTCATGCGTGGCTGCATGCCCTAGCGGAGCAGTATACAAACGCGGCGAAGATGGAATAGTACTTATTAACCAGGATAAATGTCGTGCATGGAGATTATGTGTGACTGCATGCCCTTACAAAAAATCATATTATAACTGGACAACAGGGAAATCGGAAAAATGTCTGCTTTGTTATCCGCGTATAGAATCAGGGCAGGCTCCCGCCTGTATGCATTCGTGTGTTGGACGGATCCGATATCTGGGCGTATTGTTATACGATGCTGACAAAATAGAAGAATTTGCATCATCAACCGATGATCAGCTCATAGACAGACAGTTAGATATTTATCTGGATCCGCATAACAGCAGGGTAATTAAGCTGGCTAAAAAGAATGGAATTGCCGATTCTACAATAGAAGCTGCGCAAAAATCTCCTGTTTACAGGTTTGTGAAGGAGTGGAAAATTGCATTGCCTCTTCACGCGGAATTCCGCACTTTGCCAAACCTGTTTTATGTGCCACCATTGTTGCCGGTAATTGGGAAAGTCACAAATGGTATGTACGATTCTGCTACTGAAAGCTTATGGGGGAAAATTGATGAGACAAGGTTACCAGTACAATACCTGGCAAATCTTTTTTCTGACGGGAATCAGGAGCTTATAAAAACAGTTCTTAAGAAACTGATGACTGTCAGGTATCACAGGCGAAGCGTAACTGTGAATGATATCGAAAAAACCTTTATTGATTCTGCCTTCCGGTCCACCGGATTAACACCTGACATTGCAGATTCTATTTACCGTCTTACTTCTCTTGTTAAATATGATGAACGTTTTGTTATCCCGCCCGAACACCGTGAAGAAGCTATTGAAATGATAGAGAGTACGGACGACAGAAAAGGTAATTCCGGTTTTGGTGAAAAAATAAAGACAAAAAGGGTCTTCTGATATGCAGGTTTGTAGTCATATTGCTCAGCTATTTTGCTACCCCGACAGAGATTTCAGGAAGGTGGTTGATTTACTCCATTCTGAACTTAATGAATATGGGCTCAAGACAACTGAACTTTTTTTACCTGTTAAAGAGCATTTTACATTCAAACCTATTTCTGAGCTTCAGGAATATTATATTAATACATTCGATGTCAATGCGACATGCTACCTTGATGTCGGCTATGTACTTTTCGGAGAAGAGTCTAAGAGAGGGCAATTTCTCCTAAACATGAAAAGTGAACAACTGAAGGCAGAAAATAACTGTGGCACTGAGTTTCCTGATCATTTGCCGAACGTTCTTACACTGATTCCGAAAATAAAGGATCTGCAATTCAGGGAAGAACTGGTAGTTATAATGTTGCTCCCGGCATTAAAACATATGCTTGAAAACTTCAGAACTGACCAGAACATCTATAGGAACTTAATAATAGTCCTTATTATGGTTCTTGAAAGCAGTTATTGTAACTCCATTTTGGAACCCTATATAATAAACCAGAAAGAGATCGAATCTACAGGAATATACGCTTGTGGAATGGACTTCACCAAAATGAATAATAAGAAACATTAAAACCTGACTATGACAGATCTGTTTTTTCTTATTGGATTACCATATGCAGCTGTTCTTATCTTTATCATCGGCAGCATATTGCGTATAAAATATTATGGCTATTCGGTCTCCAGTCATTCATCACAATTCCTCGAATCAAATATGTTATTCTGGGGAAGCCGGCTTTTTCACTCAGGTATAGTAGTCCTGCTTATTGGCCATTTAATCGGATTCTTAATGCCAAAGAGTATAATTTTTCTGACTGCAATGCCTTCCGGGCTTATGATCATAGAGATTACTGCATTTGCTTTCGGCTTAATAACTTTTGCCGGGCTCGTGTTGCTGATTATAAGAAGAATTAAGGTAAAACGACTTCATTCTGTTACTTCATCAATGGACCTGATAGTTTATTCTGTTATTGGAATTCAGGTAGTTACTGGTCTCTTAGTCGCTTACTTTTACCGTTGGGGCACAAGCTGGTTTGTATCATCACTCGTTCCATATCTCCGATCGCTGATAATACTTTCACCCGACATATCAGTAATAACCACGATGCCATTGTTTATCAAAATTCATACTATATCAGCATTCATTTTTATCGGATTAATCCCCTTTACAAGATTGATGCACTTTCTGGTTTATCCCGTATTTTATTTATGGCGTAATTATCAGCTTGTAATCTGGAACCGAGACCAGAAGGAGATGCGTGCATCCAAAAACACACGCGAAGGAGTTAAGCCAATCAATAATTAATTGAATAAATTTTATCAGCAATGGAATCAGAATCTCGCGGAAAAGCTCACAGGATTTTATTCTTTAACACTCTTGCATTCATTGTTTGTTTTGCTGCATGGATGATAAATGGAGTATTGGTTACATTCCTTGTCAGTAAAGGAGTATTTAAATGGAGCCCGGTTCAGATTGGCTGGCTGTTGGGCGTTCCGGTATTGGTAGGCTCGATTTTGCGGCTGCCGGTAGGAATCCTTACCGATAAATTCGGAGGCAAATGGGTGATGTCGGCAATTTTGTTTTTCAGTGCTATTCCTATGTTCTTACTGTCACAGGCAGACAGCTACACTACTTTTCTTCTGCTCAGTTTCGGATTTGGAATAGCAGGAGCTTCATTCGCTGCCGGTGTGGCATATACATCTCTCTGGTATCCCAAAGAAAGACAAGGTACAGCATTGGGTATTTTTGGTGCCGGTAACATTGGAGCTGCTCTCACCACTCTTTTTGCACCATCCATTCTCAATATGCTAACAAAAGACGGTGCTTATATTGAAGCATGGCGTACTTTGCCGAAATTGTATGCTATAATGCTTATAATAGTTGGAGTAATTTTTCTTTTAGGAACACAAAACAGAAAACCAAAAGATTCAAAAACAATGGGTCAGCGGTTATCGCCCTTGAAAGAAACAAGAGTCTGGCGGTTCGGACTATATTATTTCTTTGCCTTCGGGAGTTTTGTTGCTCTTGCCCAATGGCTCATTCCATATTATGTAAACGTCTATTCATTATCTATTGTATCGGCTGGATTCATGGCCAGCACGTTTAGTTTATCAGCCGGATTAGTAAGGGCTGCAGGAGGCTGGCTCGCCGATAAAATTGGTGCACGCACAGTTCTATTGTGGGTATTTGGTGTTTCAATAGTCTGCCTGTTCTTTCTGTTTGTACCCAGAACCGAAATCCAGACTCCTGGCCAGGGAATTATGGCAACAAAACCGGGTACAGTAACTTCTGTCTCCGGAAGTGAGATTTTGGTGGGTGAGGATATATATTTTCTTCAGAACAAAACAGGTGATTCTTCCGAGGTTACTATCAGATTCGGTATCAACAATGAAGATGAAAGATTTTTATTCCTTCCTACTGCAATATTCCGGCATGAACCTAATGTAAGAGCAGGTGATACAGTAAGCAAAGGACAACTTCTGGCTAAGGGAATTACTCATATTTATTTTCAGGCCAATAAGTGGATATTAATGGTTCTTATCTTTATGGTTGGTATAATGATGGGAATAGGAAGTGCAGCTGTTTTTAAGCATATTTCAGATTATTATCCTGCCAATATGGGTACAGTGGGGGGGATAGTAGGCGTCATTGGAGGGCTTGGAGGATTTTTCGGTCCTATCTTATTTGGTTATCTTCTGAAAACAACAGGAGTCTGGACTACATGTTGGATGTTCCTTGCAGTGTTGGCAGCAATTTGCATAATTTTGCAACGCATTGCCATTAAGAATATTACAAGCAAAGCTACCTTACTTAACTAAAAGTCTAAATCAATGCTTTCTGGACACATCATGCTTGAAACAAAAACGGGAATTAAGAATCTTTCTCCTGCCTATTTTGCACTTGTAATGGCTACCGGAATCATCTCCATTGCTTCGCACTTAATGGATTTGAATCTTATTGCGAATGTTTTGTTCTTATTGAATAACGTTTTCTTTGTCATCTTATGGATTTTGACCATTCTGCGTCTGATCTGGTTTCTGGGGGAAGTGGTAAACGATTTGACTGACCATCAGAAAGGACCGGGTTTTTTTACATCAGTTGCCGGGACTTGTGTTCTAGGAGCCCAGTATATATTGATGTATGATATCTTTAATGTGGCATTGATATTATTGATAACTGGAGTTTTACTGTGGATATTTTTAACCTATTCAATATTCACTTCCCTGACAATCAAACAGGATAAACCCACTCTTGATAAAGGAATATCAGGAGGTTGGCTTACCGCCATTGTTGCCACTCAGTCGGTTGCAATACTCAGTGCTCTGGTTGCTTCTCATATACAGCAGCCATACAGGGTAGAAGTTAACTTTTTTGCGCTCTCAATGTGGTTATGGGGAGGCATGTTTTATATATGGATGATATCCCTCATATTCTATCGTTATACATTTTTTAAATTTTCTCCCGGAGACCTTGCTCCTCCGTACTGGATCAACATGGGCGCAATGGCCATCTCCACTCTTGCCGGGTCTGTATTAATAATCAATTCCCCCGATGCACCTTTTCTGCAATCGCTGCTCCCTTTTCTTAAAGGTTTTACGGTATTCTATTGGGCTACAGGTACATGGTGGATCCCAATGCTTTTTATACTGGCAATCTGGAGACATGTCTACAAAAAATATCCTTTGAAATATGACGCACTTTATTGGGGGGCAGTATTTCCTCAGGGAATGTATACCGTTGCCACATACCGGATGGCTGAAGCATTAAATATACCTTTTCTGCACTGGATATATGACATTTTTATTTATATCGCGCTTGTGTCATGGCTTATAACTTTCACAGGACTGGTACGATCATTAATTCCTGGACATTTCAAATCAGGTTATGATACTCTGCCTGACAAGAAACAGATATAACATAAATATAAAATCAGTCATGAACCTCGATATTTTAAAGCCTCCCGGAAATTCTTACCAAACATTGAAGCTGATCGATGGTTCGAAAGTGGTCATAATCGGAGGCGGACCTTCAGGTTCATTTTTCGCTCTGAATCTTTTAAGAAAAGCTAAAAAGCTGGGCAGGAAAATTGAAGTCTTCATTCTTGAAAAGAAACCGACATTGAGTATCCAGGGACAAACTGTTAATGAATGCTCCATCGGAGAGTGCAATTATTGTGCAGGAGGATTAAGCCCGAGAGTCTGTGATGCCTTAACTGACCTTGGGCTCGATTTGCCTCCCGAGATTATATTGGATACTGCTGAAATTATCAATGTATTTGCCGATTGGAAAACAATATCTCTTGATGTATTAAGAGATATTAAGTCAGTTTACAGAGGATCCAGACCAAAAGGAAGGACTGACAGCAATTATAATTTTGATAACTTTCTGCTGAGTAGTGCTACAAAGGAAGGGGCGAATATAATCAATGCTGAAGTTACTAACCTTAGGTACTCCAAGGAGGGCAAAATTATTGTAAGTTATAACGGCAATACTCTGGAACTAGAAACAGATTTTGTTGCGTTTGCAGGTGGGGTGAATGGCAAATTAGGTCATGGACCGGATAAAACAGAATATCCTGTCTCCTGGCTAAAGAAGATTATACCAGGGTTCGAGCCTCCCCAGGTTAGAAAAACCATCATTTTTGAATTAAGTTCCATGGGAAATGATGATTTCATTCAAAAGATTAAGGGAGAACTTTATTTTATTTTACATGGTTCCCCTAACTTGAAACTGGAGATGATCTCAATAGTGCCCAAGGGAGAATATATTACCGTTGTTTTAATTGGAAAATGCATCGATAAAGCAAAACCAAAGGATAACCTTCGGATAATAGATGAATTCATGCACCTGCCCCATATTAAAAACATACTTCCGGAATGGTTAAAATTAAAGAATATTTGTGTTTGTAGTCCATTTATGACTACAGGAGTGGCAAAAGAACCATTTGGAGACAGAATTGTAGTTATTGGTGATATGTTTACTTCCAATCTGTATAAAGACGGTATAGGTTCTGCATATGAAATATCAGTAAAAATTGCGGAGGTGATCCTTTCAGGAGGCATTGATAAAAAAAGCTTGAAAGCTGGTTATATATCAGTTATAAGAAAATATAAGATAAATAACAAACTGGGGAAACTTGTGTTTATTTTCATAAGAGTATGCTTTAACAACTCTTTGTTCAGCAGGATAATTTATCAGGCTGTTATCACTGAAAGGAAGACACAGGCAAGGAAGAACAGGAAACTTGAAAAAATACTCTGGAACATAGCAAGCGGAGAAGACAATTATAGAAATATCATCTTAAATATGTATCACCCTTTTGCACTATGGTCAATAATATATGGCGGTTTCTTTATCACATTACGCAATTCTTTTACTGAATTAGTATTTGGATTGAAATGGGGTAATTTCAGCAGACTTACCACCGGTGTCGCAAAGGAGCTTTTTGAAGAGAAGACAGAAAGGATAATAAACGAATTCTGGAATAGCAAGGAGATAAAATCATTGGATTTTAAAAGCATGTACACGATCAGAATAAGCTCTCCCAAGGATAAGATCTTCAGTGAATTAGGTAAATTTGGGGATAATGGCAGGAAATATTTTAATCCAAGATTTATTAAGGTGAGCAGAATTTCAGGTGAACCTAATGAACCCGGTAGTATAATTCGTTATAATATTTTCTTAAAACCACTTTCATTTAACCTCCGTCTTGTAAATGCTATCCCCGGTCAATCTATTCGTTATGAGATTCTCGATGGATTCGGACGAGGTGGAATATTACTTTTTGAAATCGATGGATTTAAAAAAGAAAATAAGGAAATTAATGGTGAGCAATTATTATCTATTTTCGTCGGATTCAATTTCTCCAGCCAATTCCTCAAAATCATATTTCCTTCATTTATGCATGATGTCTTATGGAATCATTCATTATGCAAGCTAAAAAGTGAGATCGAGTAAATGAATATTTATACTTCTTTGTAATCAATTATAGCTATCTAAATAAGGAAAACTTAATTTTTTGAAATATGGAAGAAAACCGTATTAAACTTCTTGACATTTTAGGCAGATATAAAAGTGCGGTCATAGCATTCTCAGGGGGAGTCGACAGTACGTTTCTTGCCCGAATGGCAAAAGATGTTTATGGAGACAAATTGTTGTTGATTACTGCCACATCAAGTACCTACCCTTTTTATGAACTTGAGGAAGCTAAGTCTCTTGCATTAATGCTCGGCATAAGACACAGGATAATTGTGTCTGAAGAAATTGATATTCCCGGTTACGCAGATAATCCGCCTGACAGATGTTATTATTGTAAGAACGAACTGTTCGGTAAAATTAAATTTATAGCTCAAAAAGAAGGTTTTGAAGTTGTCTTTGATGGAAGTAACGCTGATGATCTTAAAGATTTTCGTCCGGGAATGAAAGCAAAGAAGGAAAAAGGTGTAATTTCTCCTTTGGCAGATTCGGGACTTACTAAAGGAGATATCCGTCATTTCTCAAAAATATTAAATCTCCCAACTGCCACCAAACAGTCTTATGCATGTCTCGCTTCGCGTTTTCCTTATGGTGAAAAGATAACAAAAGTGAAGCTTGACAGACTTGCGGTAGCAGAATTTGAATTCAGAACACTAGGATTTACTCAGTTTAGAATACGAAGCCATGACAATCTTGCTCGTCTTGAATTTATTCCTTCTGAAATGGATAAAGCCTGGGGTTTAAAGAGTCAACTCGAAGAGATATGTAAGAAATCAGGGTTCACGTATATAACAATTGATTTGACGGGATACAGAACTGGTTCAATGAATGAGGTACTTTCTCAAGTAGATAAACAAGGTTATGAGAAAGGACCATGGAATAATGCTTAGCACTTTAATTTGGGTTGATATTATATTTAAATAATGTATTAGAATTATTAGATATATTATAAACATTTAAATTTCAAGGGCATTTCACTGAAGTGGTGTTCTCTACTATCACATTATTTATTCCCGTGTCGCTATATTGCAGGCTTCGCTTCGCTTCGGAAGCCTCGAAGCTGAAAAAGTTTCTGTGTGTTCTAAACCCTTCATAGCGCTAATGCGATGATTTGATCGGTACAATGGTACACGACTAAAATCATAATTCAGAAGTGGTGTTCGCCCTAGGCTCACGTCTATAAACAAGTTTTTTACAAAGTTAGCCATAAGTCCTAAAACGATGGCGATACCCGCAAACATCCAACACACTCAAAAGACTACGGCATAAAACCGTTGCACTATTTATTCCGTTTCCTTTTGCACTTATTTAGTCCTTCTGGCTTTCGTCCGCTGGTAAAAACTTTGTTTAACTTAATTCTATCGTATTATGAAAAACACACAGTCCACCCAGCAATCAATCGATTTTCTTCATGTAGCAGAAGTTACTCTTACCTACGTGACTAAAGTTAAACCTTCGGAGCGCCTTGTAGTTAGTTGTTCCAGGGATGCACACAAGATCTTCTTCGACTCCTGGAATCAAAACTCAATTGAACATAAGGAGTCTTTTAAGATGCTCCTGCTAAATAGGGCAAACAAGGTCCTTGGAATTACCACGATCTCTGAAGGAGGACTTTCCGGCACAGTAACTGATGTACGGCTGATTTTCCAGTATGCCATCAAGGCTAACGCTTCAGGAATAATCGTCGCTCATAATCACCCTTCAGGAAATAGCAATCCAAGCGAGAGCGATCTGAAAATAACAAATAAAATAAAAGAGGCTGGAAATCTCCTTGACATTCAACTCCTCGATCATATTATCCTCACTCCTGAAAGAGATCTTTACAGAAGCTTTGCTGACGAAGGTCAGATATAAAATTAATACCCTTCGGGGTATTTTTTTGTGTTTAAAGATCAATAAAGGCAGGCTTTGCCTACACAAGGTTTTTAGCCAAACACAGAAGATAAAGAATGTTTGTCTAAAAAGGAGATTTCAGTTTGTATGAAGAAGGCTACAAATTGAAAACTACTTTCCTTTTGCACCCTTTGTGAATTGAAAAGTTCCTCGCTGTGTGATCCTCGCTCGGCAGGGGGAACGCTTCAGCCAGCTTTTACTTAAAATCAAATTAAGGAATAGCGGTATTCGGCTAAGCCTCATGGTCATTTAACCAGATTTTTCCATAAATTTAACCTAACGATTAAAATGGAGGCCAATGCAATACATGCCGCCCCGCTCAAAAGACTACGCCATAAAGCCACTATGTTATTTATTGCGTTTCCTTTTTTCCTTATTTATTCTTGTAGGCTGCACTTCACGTAAAATTGCTGGTTTACAGCATTATATTATTATTTACTTAAAAATTTATTACTATGATCGTAACAATTTTTACAGGCAACATTCGCTCAGTGAAGCCAGTTGCGCAGGTTGGTGATTCTAAAGTTCTTAACTTTAACGTTGCTTGTGATAAACACTTCACAGCTAAAAACGGTGAAAAAGTCACTGAAACAACATGGTTCGAGTGTTCACTATGGAACCGTGAAAAAGTTTTCCCTTTCCTTAAAGTTGGAACTCAAGTTACCATACAGGGCGACGTTTCAGCAAGGGCTTACATCGACAAAGAAGATGCTAAGAAAGCAATTGCGGTTCTTACCTGTACAGTTGATACAGTAGAATTTCAAAGTAAGGTAAAAACTGAAGAAAAGTAAATTTCGGTGGGTATACACCCCCCTTTTTTTTGTTTAAACCCTAAAATTATTTTACCTTAGAACATTAGAGGTGGCATAAACCCGGTCACTCGATCATGGTTGTATTGCAGACATTGACTTTCACATTATAAACTTTCACATCTGCCACCTCTTTCTTTTTACTCCAGGAAAAAAGACCCCTGAAAAATGAATCTCAGGGGCCTTTTTTTATTCTATTGTATTTCCGGGTGAGCTTCCCTTAGTAACTTAATAGCATCGCTCAGGGACCTCTTTAAGGGGTATTTGGAGTTGCTATGAAAAGCCATGTATCTTGAATAGGTTTGCAGGTATTCATAATCTTCGAGTACCATTAGAAAAGTCTTGGGAACATCCTTGTAAACTACCTTAGGTTTTTTCGATTCCTGCTCATTGTTCATTTCCGGAATCAGGTTGCTTAAACCTCCACCCAGGTGACTGTTCTTAGTGAGGTTATCAAAGTTCTTCTTTGCCATGACTTAATTTTTTATAATTTCATTTACCAGGCTCATATAATCTTTTGCCCCGTTACTGTTAGAGTCATATTCAAATATATCTTTCCCACTTGATTGAGCCTCGGCCAGTGCTACATTAACTCTTATTGCTGCTTTCATAAGATTGTCGCCGAAATATCCTTTAATCTGGTTTTTAATTTCTTTGGTAAGAACCCTTTGCTCATTATATTTTGTGAAAAATACTCCTTTTATCTTAAGTCCAGGGTTAAAGTGCTTCTTAACCAGATTTATAATTCCAACAATCGAATCAATTCCCCTATATGCCAAAAATTCAGCTTCCATTGGTATGTAGACCTCGTCTGCAGCAACCAGGGCATTAAGGGTAATTAAGCCAAGTGAGGGAGGACAATCTATTATACAGTAGTCATAAGTTTTGTCAAGCCCTGTCATAAGTTCTTTTAGTATAATCTCTCTTGGCATTCTTCCTGCAATTTCCAATTCTATTCCTGAGAAATTCAAAGAATTTGGGACTATGGATAAATTCTTTTTGACATTTATTATTGGTAGCGGTTCTCCTTTACTGAAAGAAACGTATAAATCTTTAACGGGATCAAAAATGCCAAAGCTCTCTGTAAGGTTGGATTGAGGATCTGCATCTATAATAAGTACATTTTTTCCCTTTTTTGCGAGCCCGGCAGAAATGTTTATTGATGAAGTGGTTTTTCCAACTCCACCTTTGTGATTAGCAATAACTATTTTCTTCATTTATTCTCTTTATAAAAGTGCAAATATTGTGAATATTATAAATATTACATAAAAATAATATATTTTAAATATTATAACATAATAAAATATTATAAATATTTAAAAATATTATATAATTTACTTAAAATACCAGAAACGTTGAGCATACTAAGATGAAAGTGCGACTATTTATCTTCTTAATAATGAATCATTAAGATCTTTAAATTCTGAATAACCCGTGGACATATTGATGCATTTAGAAAGACTAGATCCAATAAGTTCAGCAGTAGCCTTCTTACCAGCTTCATCATTATCCAGGAAGAGTAACACTTCATTATATTCCTTTATCAAAGCTTTACCTTTGTTCAGGAATGAAAGAGTATTTAGAATTAAGTAATCATGCTTTCCAGTAAAAAATAGTTTGCAACTAAACCATGATAGGAAATCTATAAATCCTTCAAATATTAAGAGCTTATCAGCATTATTCTTAATTTGAGTCACATCTTTAGGAGAGCTGGACCCTTTGAAATATTTGCACCTGAGTTCATACCCTTTTGATTCGTTCTGGAATCCAATAGCGTAAAAGTTTTTATCATTAAGAATAAATGAAACTTCTTTACAATACTCTTTTGCCAGTTTAAGATTTAGCTTCCGTGATTCTAAGTAGTTAATTAGCTGAATATTTGATATTTCTTTTACATTAGTGATTAATACCTTTGAATCTGCCTCATATAAGCCTTTTTGATGACTAAAATAATGGTTCACAGATAAAATCTTTAACGCATTCGAACTATCAACCTTAAAAAGCAAGCTTGTAAGTTTGATGATATCTCCGCCATCTCCGATTCCAAAGTCAAACCAGAGATTTTTATAAGAATTTACTTTAAAGGAAGGATTATTTTCATCCCTGAGAGGAGATTTGTACCAATAGTTGACGCCTTGATTATAGTCAGGATTAATTCCATTTTTTGCAAGGAAACTAATTATGTCAATTTTTTTGGCTTCGTTACAGTTCATACCCAAACTATTAATAATTCATAATTCCGCTGACCAAATTGATAATTGGTTCTTATTTGAATCAGAAATCTTTTTTTTCTTCTTAATATAAGAATCTGCAAACGTTATCCTGTCGCCATTAAACACAACTAATGGATTCATATAGTATTTATAAGGATTTGTTGACCTGGCAATAATTCCCTGTTCTACAAGACAAGACAATCCGGCACGAATTATATTATTTGCAGAATAGCCTGTAAAATCCTTTGCTTCGCCAAAATCTATATATAAAATATCCTTATTGGGTATTACGCATTTTGTAAGAATGTAGCCGAACACCTTCATTGCAGCCTTATTAAGATCATAGAAAGCTGCAAACCGGCTTAGGTAGACTTTAACGAATTGACTTTCATCTACCTCAATTGTGCGCAAAAATGCGCTATGTGCAACAATTTCTCCATTGTCGTTTATTACATGGTTAAATACTGATTTATTCCCTCTGACAAATACTTTCTTCTGAATTGAATGTTTGTTTATCTCCTCAAGAGCATTTTCCATGAAAGGATTTTCGTCATACTCCGGGAATTTATTTAAAGGGATATATTTCATACAAGTAACTTTTTTACAATAAAATGATACTTTTTACACAACTTCTATATACCTGAAAAGTATCTGATTAGGTTAAAATAAATACCTTATAAGTATCTAGTGCATACTTTAAAAGTATCTCATAGATACTTTTGCTATACTGATTATGAGAAAGTTACGTCACTTCTTCTTATATTCTTTAATACCGCCCTTTAGAAGATCAATTATTTCACTTCGAAAAAAGAAGAGACTTTCATTTATATGATGGCCTTTTATTATTCCTGCATCCATCCAGTTGTAGATAGTCTGTTTTGACTTTTTGAGGAGTTTGCACACATCTTCAATAACCAGGATATCTTCGCCGTTTTCTCTCTGAGGACTCTCTTTATCTAATTCTTCCCTTATGACTTGCTTTGTAATTTCCCGATGCTTATCCCAAAAATCGTTGGGATTAACTATAATGATATTATCCATCTGGTCTTGATTTTAGTTTCAGTACAAAAAAATGACAATATCTTATCTAATTAAGTCAAATTCAGGTCTGAAATGACTTTGTATTTAAGTAGTTTTATCCAATGTATTAAACAAATTTTCAGTATTTTTTGTAGCGACCTGAAGAATCGTTATAGTGTTTCGTAGTGACTCCTTTATCGCTTCAACCTTCTTTAACTCATTGTCCTTCAACTCTTCTTTGTTCTTGATTTTGTTTATAACATTCAATGTCGTTTTTACATTTGGGAAATCTGAATCACTAATTCTTAGGATGCAAGAAAGCAACAAAGCTCTTTCTTCATTTTGTAAAGGAATTTTTGTAGTCTCAATAATTTGATCAATTGCAATCAATCTTTCAACAGGATTTGATTCATAATTTGTGTTTTTATTCTTATTACCATTAAATGTTGGTTTCATTAATTGATAGTACTTTTTTAAGTATGCCATTCTTTCTAAATGGCAAATTTTATCGATGTCAATTATCATTTCTTTAACTTCAAGGTAATCAAAATCATAGTATTTTATTTTTTCTCTTACAAGTAAGATCCTATCTCCTAAACTTATAATATCAACTAAGTCTGGTGTTTTAATAAGTTTGGTTACTACTATATAAAAGAAAAATAAGATCATAAAAGGGGATACTATGAAGAATTCCAATGGGAGAGAAGGGAAGGCAATTGTTATTGCTATATATATTACGCAGAAAAAGAAGTATATCAGGGTGAAGCCTAACTTCTTATAATAATATTTGTCTTCAATCTTTTGGTAGGTATTTTTAATCAGAGAGTAAGTAGGATGATTACTGTTCCCTGTTTGATTAGAATCATAATCCTTTTCGAGGTTTAAGATATACTCTTCAAGTAGCTCTTTAAATTGCGGTTTACTCATATTGACTTTCATTATTAAAAATAAGTCAATTTAGAGTTTTTACAAAATAAAAATTTGCACCTGATTTGCACCTACTAAATGAGGAAAGCCCCGATAAATCGAGGCTTTCTGTACCCGGAGCGGGACTTGAACCCGCACAACCGCAATGGTCACAGGATTTTAAGTCCTGCGTGTCTACCATTCCACCATCCGGGCAGAATTATTTCAGAAGTGCAAAATTAGAATAAAAATCAATTGATGCAAATAATAAGTGCTTTGCGGTCCTTCATTTCGACACTTGCAATACAATTACATTGTCAATAAGCTCTGAATTAAGTTCTCCGGTTTTAATATTAAGAGATGATGAAGCCTTATCTGCCCTCACTTCTAATTTTTTGCCAGTTTCAAATCTGAAAGCCTTATTGACCTTGTAGGGGAAATTATTTAAAGTAAGTTCCTTATCAAGCTTTTCAGGATTAATTATATGCAGAAAAACTTTATTTCCTTTCTCTACCGCTACACCCAAGTCTGAGGGCGACATGATGCTTTTCCTTGTAGCGTAAATGGTCTCGCCATAGGTCTGCATCCATTTCCCCATCCCAAGCAGTCTCTCTTTATGCGCTTCCCTGACATTGCCCTCTGGTGTCGGACCAATATTCAACAGGAAATTAGAGCCAAGTCCGGCTGACCTGATAAGTAAATGAACCAGCTCTTTTACCGATCTGTCAATTGTATCATTTGTTACATATCCCCAGCTTTTGCCGATTATGTCGTTCGATTCAAGCGGAAGATCCTTTGAAATAACAGCATCTGCTGAATACCCGCCTCCGGTATTACTCCCGGGTAGATCTCTTTCAAATGTCTGGTAATCCTCACCCGGAAAGGTTGACAGGTGGTGATTGTTTACAATCATGCAACCAGGCTGAAGCTCATGTATAAGTTTATAAATCTCATCATAACCCCATTTCCGGATCTGGTTACCGTTCTGTTTATTGCTCAGTCTTTGAACCTGATCCCAGTGTCCGTCGAACCAGATCCCGTAGATAGGACCATAATTAGTCAGAATCTCTGTTAACTGATTCTTCATAAACTGAATATACTCTTCCCAGTTGCATTCGCCGGTTATCCCTGTGCCCTTTTTTGTGTTTCCCTGACAGTAATCGGGACGGTAGAAATCTGTAAGTGAATAGTAGCAGAATAACCTGATCCCCTGTTTCTGGCATTCATCGGACAGCATCTTCAGGACGTCTTTGGCATAAGGGGTATTCATTATTCCCCAATCGGAATATTTTGTGTCGAACATGCTGAAACTGTCATGATGCCGGGTTGTGAATGTGATATATTTCATTCCGGCATCTTTGGCCAGTTTTACTACTGCAGCGGCATCAAATTCTGAAGGATTGAATTTATGAATGTTTTCCCTGTAGTCATTTACATCTTTACCGGACAGGGCCCATCCGATCTCCCTGCCGAGTACGCTTGAAACTCCCCAGTGGATGAACATTCCGAAGTGTGCATCCCTGAACCATTCACGGTTCTGAAGGTTTTCAGCTGAAGGAATATAACCAACCTGTCCTTTATCGAGGTCATTCCCCTGTCCACCCACGATAAGCGTCAGGAGTGCTAATAGCAGAAAGATAAATGTTTTCTTCATTCGGACACAACTAGTTGTTAATGTAACCAATATAACTCTGTGTTTCCTCTGTGCTTCCTCTGTGTAAGTTCTTAATTTTTTTTACACAGAGATGCACAGAGAAGACACAGAGAGACACAGAGGCTTTTGACAAGCTCAGTCTGACAGTATATTACTTGACAAGTATCGGCTTGTCTAAGCCAACTTTTTCGAGTTCTTTTAGTTGTGTTTTGGCATCGCCAACAACAACATAGTACATTTTTGCAGGATCAATGTATTTGTTTGCAAGTTCCAGAGTCTTTTCAACTGTGAGACCTTTTACAAAAGATTCTTCCTGCTTGATATAATCTACAGGCAGGTTGTACGATGTCATGGTTTCAAGCATTCCAAGAAGTCCTCCAAGAGTTTCAAAACGGAGAGCATTACCTTTTATAAGTGCGTCTTTTGTAAAATCAACATACTCCTGTGGAATTGACTGTCTGTACTTTTCCATCTCTGTCTTGAAGATAGTAACAGACTCGAGTGTTGAGTTTGTCCTCACCCTCGAAGAGGCATTGAAGATGCCATAAGATTTATATCCCATAATACTCGACCGTGCACCGTATGTAAATCCTTTTTCCTCTCTTAATATAAGATTAAAGATCCCGTTGAATGATCCGCCCAGCTTGTAGTTTGCAACATATGCCGGATAATAATCAGGATTTGTTCTTGGTAATGATGGACCACCGATCGCAATAACTGATTGTTTTCCGCCTGGGAAATCGACAAAATATATTGCTGATTTCTCTGGAGTTTTAGGCAGCTTAAGACTTGGTTGTACCACATTTTTCGGCTGCCATTTTGTTGTCAAACCTGCAAATGCAGTTTCAACAGTCTGCTGGTCAACATCACCCGCTATAAGAAGTCGTGAAATTGAAGGTGATAAAAAGAATTCGTAAAATGCTTTAAGATCATCAATTGTAATTGAATTAACACTCTCCTCAGTCCCTGATGCTTCAATTGCAAGAATATTATTCTCACCGAAGATGAGTTTATTCAGAGTTGTTGAGGCAAGATAATCGGGACTTGCCTGGTTCCTTTTCAGCGAATTGATAATCCTGCTTTTTGCAAGTGCAAATTGCTCCTCATCCCATCTTGGTTCGAGTAGCATTTCCTCAACAAGGGCGATTGTTTTTTCAAAATTCTTTGATAGTGTACTTACATTTATGCTTATATCTTCATTGCCTGAGCTTACTCTTATTGATGCTCCAAGCAGACCTATGGCATCTTCAAGCTGTTCAGGAGTTTTGTTTTTTGTTCCTTCATTCATCATCGAAGCAACCAGGTTAGAGATCCCTGCTTTCTCAAGAGGTTCAACAACATGTCCGCCATCGATTACTATTGAATACTGAATAAGAGGAAGCTCACTCTGTTTGATACCTGATACTTTGATACCGTTTGCAAGCGTGGCTGACCATACCTGGGGAACAGTAACTTCCGGATCGGGACCGATTGCTGGTTTAACAGAACGGTCAAATTTTGTAGGTGTTTTAACAATTGGTTCTTCAGCCACATCCACTGCTTTAACTTCTGCTGCTTTTGTAACATCCTCTTCAACAATGCCGGCATTTACAGATCCCTCTGCAATGAGGTTTGCCTGGCCTTTAGGAACAAAGCTTGTCTGAACGAAATTCTTGCCTTTAATATACTTATCATATACAGCTTTAATGTCAGCCATTGTAACTGCCTGGACTGCTGCAAGGTCTTTCTTGTAGTATTCAGGATCTCCGGTGTTCATAGCATATTCGGCAAATGTGAATGCTTTTCCCTGTACACTTGAGAAGCGGCTTACGAAGCTTGTTTCATAACCTGCTTTGATTCTGATAAGATCTTCTTCGGTGAATCCGTCGGTTTCAAATTTTGCCAGACCTTCGAAGATTGCTTTTTCAACATCGGTTAGGTTGACACCAGGGTTTGCAGCAACAGAAATTGTGAAGTTTCCTGCAAGTTCCTGTGATCCGTTTCTGGCCATGACTCTTGAGGTAAGCTTCTTGTCTTTAACAAGTACGGTATAAAGAGGAGCTTTCTTGGTATTTGCAAGAAGGTCTCCAAGGAAGTTGAGAGCATAGGAGTCTTTCGAATACCTTTCGACAGTTGGGAATACCATTGTGAGCTGTGGGGCTTTTGCGAAATTATCCTCATGGTAAAGTTTAACTGTTGTTGCGAGAGCTGCAGGCATAGCGCCTCTTTTTTCGATATTCTCACCTGATGGGATTTCGCCGAAATATTTTTCTACAAGTGCTTTAACTTCTTCGGGAACTATATCTCCGGAAATTACCAGAGTTGCATTATTAGGAGCATAGAATTTTTTGTGAAAAGCTCTTACGTCTTCAACTGAGGCACTGGCCAGATCTTCCATCTCTCCGATAACTGTCCAGCTGTAAGGATGACCTTTTGGATAGAGATTTTTTGCGATTAATCCCGAGTTGAATCCATAAGCAGCATTATCAACGCTTTCACGTTTTTCATTCTGAACAACATTCTGCTGATTTACAAGTGCTTTCTTTGTTACTGTGTTTGTCAGGAAGCCCATTCTGTCGGCTTCCATCCACATTGCCATCTCAAGTGCATTTTTAGGAACAACTTCATAATAGTTGGTTCTGTCCTGGCTGGTGCTCCCGTTAAGGGTACCACCGGCACCCTGAATGTTTTTAAACAGCTGGTCTTCACCGACATTTTCTGATTTCTGGAACATCATGTGCTCAAATAAGTGAGCAAATCCGGTTTTCCCGGGAACTTCGCGGCTTGATCCTACGTGATAATAGACTGCAAGCGCAGCTATCGGATCTGATTTATCTACATTTAGCACTACAGTTAATCCATTTGCAAGGGTATATTTCTCGAATGGAATGGTTAGAGAAGTCTCTTTTTCTTGTGTTTTGCACGAATAAAGAGAAGCGATTAGCAGGATGAAAAGTGAAATAATTGTTTTTTTCATAAGGAGATAGTTAAGGATTAAGGGATTATAAAAATAAACTGACCGAAAATAATAATAATAACTTTAAAGAGACTGTTTTTGGCGGATAAAAAAAAATTCTTATTTTTGCCCGTGAATTTGCGGGAGTAGCTCAGTTGGTAGAGCACGACCTTGCCAAGGTCGGGGTCGCGGGTTCGAGTCCCGTCTCCCGCTCAAATTTAAGAGGCTGTCTCAAAAAAGGCAGCCTCTCTTCTTTTCTAAAAGCCTCTTCTTAATCCAGTATTTTTGCCCCCAACCCCCTAAAGGGGGCTTATTTCTTTAACTCGATCAGGTTAATTCTCGGGACGTAAAGAGCTGAATAACTGTGTTCTGACTTTGCGTACTTTGCACATGCTTAGAGTTCTATGCGCTTAATTGGTTGATCCGGGTTATTAACAATTTCGTTTTTATTTCTGTTAATAAATATTCCTTCCGTATAATTAGTCTAAATAAAAATAATAGTATATTTGTATTAGCATGCTTAATGACTCTACATCATTTAAGGGAGAAAGTTCCACTCCATTAGCTGGGACTAACCAAATTTAAAAAAAATGGCAACGAAACCAAGTGCAAAAAAAGCTGCTCCTGCTGCAGGAAAAAAATCAGCTGCCGGTGCAACAAAAGCCAAGCCAAAAGGCAAATAATGGCGATAACAAAAGAGGGCACTCATCTGAGCGCCCTCTTTCTTTATATAATATCCTGAACTGTTTATTTCTGTATCGGTCCCCAGTCAATCAAAGTATTATTCTCAAAATAGAGCCAGGTACTCTTAAAGATCCACTCTTCCTTTATTATGTTGCCGCTTATAGTCCTGTTAATCCTTTCTGCATTTCCCCAACTGTCTTTAACCATTTCAGAATTCATCCCCTTCCATATCTTTCCTGCGTTTAAACGGGCTGCCATACCTGACCCGTATTTGTTCTCTAGATAGGCGAACCTGCTCATTGGCTCATTCTGAGCAGCTTGGGTATTCTTAGCCTGTTGCTGAGGCTGAGATTGTTTTGCCTCTGTTACCACAACAGGTGTCATATCTATTACTGCGTGACGTCTGAAAATATATCCTTCGTTCTCTTCAAAAAGTACATGAAAATATGTGCTGTCAGAACCAAGTACTTCAACATGTGATCCGGAAGGAACAATAAGTATTACTGTTGTAAGATCATCCTTTGTACTGAACAGACGGCTTGATGATTTAAGTGTGGCTGTAACTTTACCATTCTGGTTTCCTGTCTGATTCTGTTCAAGATTCTGAAGCAGCTCTGCTCTGTTAGCCTGTGCCTGAGCAAATAATACTGAAATAAAGAAGACAGAAATAAGTATAATCTTTTTCATCCGTATAGAATTAATTTTAATAGGTCGGATGCAGCTCGCATGTTGATTTTGTTCATGCAAGTTTTTGTTTTTAATTAAACATGCTCGGTTCATATATGTGAATTTATCTGTGTATCTCAAAAACTGTACCAATAATGAAAGGCGTAAAGGCATAAAGGCATAAGGGCTTAAAGGCAAAGATCTGATTGTCCCCTGCGCCCTTGCGCCATTGAGCCATTGCGCCTTTACGCCGTCTTTCTTATTAGCATCAGTCCGTCTCTTACCGGAAGTATAACAACTTCTGTATTCTTTTGACTGATAATCATTTCATTAAATTCGATAACCCCTTTTGTCTGGGGATCTTTTAAATCATCCTCAATTACTTTTCCGCCCCACAGAACATTGTCGGCCAGAATATAGCCTCCAGGTCTTACTTTATCTATTACTAGATTATAATATTCGGTGTATTCCCGTTTATCTCCGTCGATAAAAACAAGATCGAAGGTAGTATCAATTGAAGGAATCAATTCAATAGCATTGCCTGTAAGCTGTACAATTTTAGAATCCACGCCTGCCCTGCAGAAATAGGAATGAGAAAATGATTCAAGTTCATCATTCAACTCAATAGTTATGAGTTTGCCTCCTGGCTTCAGTCCCCTTGAGAGGCATATTGCCGAATAACCTGTAAATGTCCCTATTTCCAGTATATTCTCAGGATTAATCATTACCGAGATAAACTCGAGCAGTTTCCCCTGCAGATGGCCGGATGTCATATTAGGATTTACAAACCTGATATGAGTCTGCCTGTAAAGATCTGCAAGAACCTGATCTTCAGGGGAGGAGTGGGAAGAGATGTACTGATCAAGTTTTCTGTTCATATTATATTCTTAAAAGGCTTGAAGACCGGAGACCGAAGTTATCCGCAATCAACAATCCGCAATCCGAAATTCTTCTTTCACTTCCGTCTTCGGTCTTCCGTCTTCGGTCTATTTATAAGTCAGAGTTGAGAGCTTTCCCGGCTCAAAAATATCATTCGCAGTCTCAAGTAATTCTGAAGCAGTGATTGAGTCTATCTTTTTGCAGATATCTTCAATAGTGTCAATCTTGTTAAAGACAAGAAGACTTTTTCCAAGGCTTAACATCAGGCTTTCGTGATTCTCATATCCTCTTGCCAGATAACCTTTTATCTGGTTCTTTGCCTTGCTCAGCTGTATTGTTCCGAGTTTTGTCGTTCTGAGTTTATTCAGTTCTGACATAGCAATTGAGATACTTTTATTAAGGTACTGGGCATCAGTTCCGAAATAAATCGAAAAGATCCCGGTGTCGCAGTAAGGATTATAGCTCGACTCAACATTATAAGCTAATCCGTTCTTTTCTCTGAGTGACAGGTTTAACCTTGAGTTAAGTCCCTGTCCGCCAAGAATATTATTAAGAAGAAACATGCCCATTCTTTTCTCGTCTTTCAGATCATAAGCAAGATTTCCAATGATACAGTGATTCTGGAATGTGTCTTTCTTTTTGGTAAGACTGGCAGGTTTGTATGTCCAGCTTTTATTTACCCTTGGTACATTATTATATGTAACAATACCTGCAAAATGGGTTTTAAAGAGCTTGAGTATTTTATCATCCGAGATATTTCCGACAGAGCAGAAGACCATCTCATGAGTATTGTAATTGTTTCTGATAAAGTCTGTTACGGTTTTTTTGGAATATGATTTAACCGATTCGGGAGAGCCCAGAATATTTCTTCCAATAGGTTGACCGGCAAATATTAGTTCTTCGAAATCATCAAAAATGAGCTCCGAGGGATTATCCAGATAGCTGTTGATTTCCTCAATTACAACATCTTTTTCTTTTTCAATCTCTTTCTCAGGGAATATTGAATTAAATGTAATATCACTTATAAGTTCAATTGTCCTTTCATAATCTTCTTTGAGAAATGAGGCATGTATTGCTGTTTCCTCTTTGGTTGTGTAGGCATTCAACTCTCCCCCGACATCTTCGAGACGGCTAAGTATGTGGTATGCTTTACGTTTACCGGTTCCCTTAAATAGCATATGCTCTATGAAATGAGCTATCCCGTGTTCTTTTTCTGTTTCATCTCGGGATCCGGTGTTTATAATAATCCCGCAGTGAGCTACCATTCCCGGGATCCTGTGGTGAACCAGCCTGATGCCATTATCGAGTGAGTGAAGGAGAAGATCCATCGCATGCTTTTAGTGAAGATGCAAATGTACCACATGATTAAAATGATTCCAAATAGAATTTTTTTTAATAAACTATTTGCTTACTCAGATTTGAGGTTTATATTTGCAGTCCGAAAAGGAGGTGCCATAGCTCAGTCGGTAGAGCAATGGACTGAAAATCCATGTGTCCCCGGTTCGATTCCTGGTGGCACCACTTAAAAAAGAGCGGGAGTGAGAGCGAAAGCGAGCACTCTCGCTTCTTTTTTCTCAAAACTCCCACACACTCACGCTGTTTTATCAATGAGTACAATAACCAGCGGGTTTCTAAATTATCTGGATTACTTTAAAAATTGCTGAAGAAGATTTGTAAGTTCAGGCTGCTTAAGAGGTTTTATTAACATTGCATCGCAACCAGCCTGGAATGCTTTGGATTTGTCAGAATCATATGCATAGGCTGTTTGAGCTATGACAATTATATTCTTATTAAATTCTTTTATGAGTTTTGTTGCCTCATACCCATCCATTCCTGGCATTCCCAGATCCATCAGTACAATGTCAACATGAGTACTTTTTACAGTTTTTAATGCTTCTGAACCATCAGAAGCAAGCAGAACTTCAAAATTGCTTTTCGAAAGAATTGCTTTTATCAGTAGTAAACTGGCATAATCATCGTCAGCTATAAGTATGACTTTTCGGGTCGGGAATTCAGATATTATTTCATTTTGATCAGTTTTATTCAATTCCGCAGTATCACCGTTCGATTTATAGGGATGAGTAAAGTAAAAGGTTGATCCTTCATTAAGTACTGACTCAACCCAGATTTTGCCTCCCAGCAACTCCACTAAGTTTTTGCAGATACTCAGACCCAGACCCGTTCCACGGTAAAGCTTGTTGTTCGAATCAGCCACTCTCGAAAAACGCTGAAATAATTGGCTGATCTGCTTTTCAGTGAGTCCGATACCTGTATCCCTGACATAAAACCGGATATACTGATTGCCTGATTTTCCCAGCACCTCATATCCAAAATGAATAGACCCTTTTTCAGTAAATTTGATAGCATTGTCGATCAGATTCGACAATATCTGAAACAGGCGGATACGATCGGTATTAAGGGAAAGATCCGTTGCCTTACATTCATTTATAAGCCTTACATTCTTCTCTCCGTGTAAGCTTGTTTTATTAGAAAAAATCTCTTCCAGTTCAGTAAATATTTTATCTATCTGGCACTCCTTCCTGTCAAGTTTCAGACGGCCCGATTCAATTATCGAAATGTTCAGGATATCGTCTATTAACTGAAGGAGCATTTTACAATTGTGATTTATTATCCTGTTGTATTCCTCCCTCTGCTGGTCTGAAAGTTCCCTGTCGTTTAAAAGGCCTGAAAAACCAATTATTGCATTTAATGGAGTGCGAATCTCATGTGACATGTTGGCAAGGAAGCCTGATTTCAGGCGTTCAGACTCCTCTGCTTTTGCTAACGCGACTTCGAGCTCCGAAGTTCTTTCCTGAACCAGCTTTTCCAGTCCGCTGCGGTGTTTTTCCAGTTCAGCATTTTGCTCCTCGATAAGTTTCTTTTGTTGCAGGGCAAAATCACGTTGTTCTGAAATCTCAGTATTTTGCTGCTGGATCTCGATAGTGCTTTCTTTAACTTTTTCAATTAATATTCTTTTATCCCTGCGAAGTGAGTACTCTCTTAAAACTATTATAAGGTATACTATGCCTAAAATAAAGATGATAATTCCAAGGCGGAACCATGTTTTTTGCCAGAATGGATGATTAATTACCAGATTTACTTCAGTAGGCTTCTCGCTCCATACTCCGAAGTTATTTGTACCCTTAACCTTAAAAACATAATTTCCCGGAGGAATATTTGCATAATGAACAGAGTTATTTGTTGAAGAGTTATTCCATTTCTTCTCGAAACCTTCAAGATAATAGGAATATTTTATACTTCCGGGATTAGAAAAGAAGAGTGAACTAAATACAAAGGTAATAGATGACTGATTATAGTCCAGAACAATCGTATCATTGTTGTTTATTGGAAGTTTCAGTGATTGGTTCTTGACATTGATAAGTGACTCTCCAAGAATTTCCAGGTCGACAATGCGTACCGGCGAATTATTTTCCTGATAAATAATCTCATCAGGGTTGAACCAGGTCAGTCCGTTAGTTCCTCCAAAATAGAGGGTTCCTGACTCACCCCTGAAGACCGATGCTTTATTGTAATCGTAGTTCTCTAAACCGTTATTTCTGTTAAAATTTATAGTTTGTCCGGATAGTGGATCGAATCTGCATAATCCGTTATTTGTACTTAACCACAAATAATGTCTTAGGTCTTCCTGAATACCAACAACCATATTGCTTGGCAGTCCGTCTTTCTGAGTAAAATGGGTTACTTTGCCTGTGTTGGTATTCAGCCTGTTTAATCCCCCTGAGTATGTTCCCATCCACAGGATAGTATCATTATCCAGGAACAGACATTCAATATATGTGTCATTTATTGTTGTTGAATCCGCCTGAACATTAATGTATCTGGTAAAATGTTCTCTTTTTTCATCGAGTCTGTTTAGTCCTTCTCCGGCTGTCGCTATCCAAAGATTGTTTTTCGAATCAACAACAATATCATTTATGTAATTACCTGATATTGAGTACGGATTCTTTGAGTCTGGCATGTATCTTTTAACTAATCCGGTTGACTTGTCCAGACTGCAAAGTCCTCCTTTCGCGGTTCCAATCCACAGAATCCCGTTTTTATCCTGGGTAATGCACTGAATTGTGTTGTCGCTGAGTGACAGGCTATCGGAAACATTTTGCTTGTAATACCTGAATGTGGAAGAGCTTTTCGGGAGACAATTCAAACCGCCTTCTGAAGTTCCTATCCAGAGATCACCATCTCTATCGGTAAAAAGAGAAAATACTATGTTTACATTAATTGATTTGTTTCCCTGGTTCGCCAGATAGTGGGTGTACGTCTCTGTTAACCGGTTATATCTGCTCAAACCCTTATTTGTTCCAATCCATAAAAACTGGCCTTGTTCCAGGATTGTCCAGACTGTCTTGGATAGAAGGCTGTTGGGATTCCCCTTATCCATGTTCAGGTTGTTGAAATTATTACTGCTTAATAAGTTAACTCCCCCGTTTTTTGTTCCAATCCATAATGCACCTGACCTGTCCTCAAATAAACTCAGGATCTGGTTATCGCTGAGACTTTTATTTTCATTCGGTGAGTTTTCAAGATGGTAAATTTTCTTAGTTTTCAGATCAAGGTAATTTAGTCCGCTTTCCTTTGTTCCAATCCAGATCCTGTTATTTCTGCCTATAAGCATTGCCTGTAAGGTATTATCCCCTTTTGCAGAGCTTTTGCCTTCATTATAAATATAGTGAGTAAACCTGTCAGAAGATACATCAAGACTATTAAGTCCTGAAAATGTGGAGATCCAGATCTGTTTTTCATTATTAACAGCTTGTTTTACCTGCCAGATAGTGTCACCGGAAATAGATAATTTATCCGTGGGATTGTGCTTAAAATGCTTAAACCCTCCTTTTGCTTTTTCATAGAGATTAAGACCTCCGCCGTAGGTTCCGATCCAGATCCTCTGTTTACTGTCGATCAGAATATCATAAACAATATTTGATGATAATGAACCCGGATCTAAAGGATCGTAAAAGTAATTTTTAAAGTTTTTACGGGTACTGTCCAGAACACTTATTCCATTTCTGGTTCCTATCCAGATATCAGAATTATTGTCCTCTGCTATTGAGTAGATAATATCGCTGCAAATGCTATTCCTGACTTCCGGTTTGTTCCTGAATCTGATAAATTCGCCGGATTTCTTATCAAACCGGTTCAGGCCTCCTCCTTCTGTCCCAATCCAGATAAATCCTTTTGAATCCTCAAATAAAGCATTCACCCATGAGTTTGAAATAGATGCACTATCGAAAAATTCGTGCTTGTATATTTTAAAATTGTATCCGTCATAACTGTTCAGACCATCCTTTGTTCCTATCCAGATCAATCCTTCTTCGTCCTGTATAATTGAGTAAACAGAATTATGCGAGAGTCCATTCTCGAGTTGCAGTCTGCTTATTGAGATATTTCCCTGGCAAAATATATCATATTGATTGCAAATAAGAAGCAGTGCTAAAAGAAATACGGAGTGTTTCTTTCCGGCTTTTATTGGAAGAGATTTTTTCATGAAATTCTGTCAGGTCAAAATTATATTTTAATTTTAAATATAAAACACATTAAATAAAGATTGTAAAATAGAATGAAGAGGATCTTTATTGCATTAGAAATTAAGCCGGAAGGAATCCTTCTTGATACTTTTTCAATGCTTAAACACAACCTAAAGAATGAAGCAATAAAATGGACAAAACCTGAGAACATTCATATTACACTTGTATTTCTTGGAGATACCTCTGAGGCTAAAATCTCACCATTATGTGAGATGCTAAGGGAGAAATGTGATGGATTTGGAATGTTTAACCTGACCCTGAACGGAACAGGGATTTTCAGAAGCATCTCCGACCCGCGTATAATCTGGATTGGGTTAATGACATCTGAAAAACTGCTGAAATTGAACAGGGCAATAGTAAATGGATTAGGAAGTATTGGCATAAAAACTGAAGAAAGACCTTTTAATCCTCATCTTACTCTTGGCAGGATTAAGCATATCAACGACAATGAGACATTTAAAACTGAAGTTGAGAGGTATAAAAATCAGTTTTTCCAGTTAGTGCCAGTCTCTCAGGTTATCCTGTATGAAAGCATTCTACTGCAAACCGGACCAATATTTAAACAGTTAGGATGTTTTTCTTTGCTTTAGAAACCAGAATGATTATAGTCAATCATTCAGATTATCTTTGAAATACACCTCAATTTCAGCATTTCCTCTTTTAATATTGATTCTTTGGATAACCACCTTTACTATGTCGTGGCCAGTATGATGTGAGAGGTCTTTTAAGAGTTCTTTTCTGTTTCCGGGTTTAAGTAATTCAGCCTTACTGTAGATGATGTCAAGTTTGCTTAAACTCTTTTTTTGCAGAAACAATTCCAGGGAAAGTGTAATGAGTATAACGCTGATATTAATTATTACCGCACCAATAACCGGAGGTGGTATATTAGCCTGGGAATTGATTACAGAAATCCCGATAACAAGGAAAACATATGTTATATCCTTAACAGAATACTGAATGGTCCTGAAACGAATAATTGCAAAAATTGCAAATAGTCCGATAGCCAGTCCCATCTGAAGATCCAGGGTGCCCAGGATCCCGCAGATCAGAAAAATCATTACTCCGATAAGGATATAGGAGAATAAAAACTCTTCCTTCTTTGAAAACCTGTAATACACTAAAACTACAAGGATATATAGCACTAACAGATTTACAAAAAAGCGTATCAGGATACTCCATAATGTGGTGTCCTGTACAAAAGAATTAACATCCATAGTTTTATCATTTTAAAGTCTGTGAATACCTTTCTTTAACTCTGCTTGTTGAACTTACCAATAAATATATTAGTAAAATTGGATAAACCCGGCAATAATTTAAAGTATTTTTGCAAATAATATAGCAGACAGGGCTAACGAAGTTCTGATATGTTTATTATAAATTTTATCTGACAGTTAACCATAGCTTATGCAAATGAATAATGCTCAGAATTAGTGTTTTCCGGAGATATTTGTTAATAATGGATCAAAAATGCACATTAATATCAATTATCTTTTTATACGGTTTATTGATATTATCATGCGGCAATACCCCTTCAGATTATAACTCTGCAATGATAAAAAAAGACATTAATAATTCAGACTCTAAAATGTCATTCCCCTATGATTTGAATAATCCGATTGAAAAATATACTCTGCCGGAAAATCTCACTGAGGTTTCCGGAATTGCATATTTTGATGGCAATAAGATATTATGTATACAGGATGAAAAGGCAGATATCTTTGTTCTGGATTTTGGCAATAAAAAGATCTTAGAAAAATACAGATTTGGCAAAGATGGTGACTTTGAGGACATTGCAGTTGTAGACCAAACTGTTTATGTTTTAAGGAGTGACGGGCATATTTTTGAAATAGAAAATTTCGATAAGAAGAGCATAAGGGTTACAGATCATAACACCCCGTTGTCATCTAAGAATGACACGGAAGGACTCACTTACGACATACAGTCAAACTCACTTTTAATAGCCTGCAAAGGAACTCCGGACATTAAGGATTCAGAATACAGGAAATCAAAAGCGGTATATTATTTTGATCTGCAACTGAAGAAACTAAAGAGAGAACCTGCATTCCTTGTTGACCTGAAGACACTTGATGGCTTTAAGCCTTCAGGTATTGCAATTTGTCCGGTTACAGAGGAGATATATCTTATTTCGGGGAGTAACAGGGTTCTGATCAGTGTTGGAAGAGATGGTAAAACTCTCGGTATCTATCATCTCGATCCCGCCCTTTTCAGGCAACCTGAAGGAATATGTTTTTCCCCGACAGGTGAACTTTACATCTCAAATGAAGGAAGTGGAAGAAGGGGTAATATTTATAAATTTATACGACATTAATGATATTTGATGAACTGGATCTGGTTCCCGAATTGCTGGAATCAATAAATTACATGGGCTTCAGGGAAGCCACACCAATACAGGAAAAGGCTATTCCGGTTATTCTCTCTGGCAAGGACCTGATTGCCTGTGCCCAGACCGGAACAGGTAAAACTGCTGCGTTTCTCTTACCGATAATGAATTTTATTTCAATTACACGGCCAAGTCATACCCATACGCTAATACTTGTTCCAACCAGGGAACTTGCTATACAGATTGACCAGCAGATACAGGGACTGGCTTATACTCTCAATATTACATCTTTAGCAGTATATGGCGGAGGTGATGGCAGCGGTTGGGACCAGGAGAAGGCTGCCCTGTCAAAGGGAGCTGATATTATAGTAGCAACTCCGGGAAGGTTAATTTCACATCTAAATCAGGGTTATGTAAAATTCAATCAAATTGAAGTGTTGGTACTCGACGAAGCTGATCGTATGCTTGATATCGGGTTTTATGACGATATTATGCGTATAGTTTCTGCTGTTCCAAAAAAAAGGCAAACGCTGATGTTCAGTGCCACAATGCCTCCTAAGATAAGGGCAATGTCGCGACATATAATGAAGAATCCTGTTGAGATTGCACTTGAGATGTCGAAACCCGCCGAAGGTGTTATTCAGGTTATCTATATGTTGAGCGATAATCAGAAAATTCCGTTGATAAATACACTGATTGCTGATAATCCGGAATATACAAGTATCCTGATCTTCAGTCCGACAAAAAAGAAACTGAGTGATATTGTACGGGGACTTCGTTCAAAAAAATATCTCGTTGAGGGAATTTCATCCGACCTTGGACAAAAGGAGAGGGAAGAGACTCTTGCAAGGTTCAAATCGAGAAAAACAAGGGTACTTGTTGCCACTGATGTTTTAAGCCGCGGGATAGACATAAAGGATATAAATCTTGTGATAAATTTTGATGTTCCGTCGGATGCCGAGGATTATGTTCACAGAGTGGGCAGGACAGCCAGGGCAGAAACAACAGGATCGGCCGTTACCCTTGTAAGTAAGGAGGATTTGTATAAGATGAGGAACATCGAGAAACTTATCGGATACGAGGTAACAAAGAATCCTCTGCCTGCTTATATCATTGAAAATCATCCGGAAGTATTCACTCCCCGGCACTCTTCTGCGAAAACCGGGAGAGGCGGTTTTAAGCACAGGTATAAGAAAAGCAGGAAAAAGCCCGGTACCGATCAGGGTAATTAATGTTGCGGAATATTTTGATATAAGTACCAAAAGTATTTATATCTTTAGGATATTATTGGGGAAATCCATAAAATCTGATATGAAATATAAAACTCTTAATGTCATCAGGGTATGCACAGTATTCCTGCTGGCTCTTTACGGACTAAGCAGTCCTTTATTATCGCAGGATATTCTAATCCTTAAAAGTGGAAAGGAATTAAAAGTAAATATTGTTGAAGAAGGAACTGACATTATCAAATATCGGGAATATGATAATCCTTCAGGACCGTTGTACACAGTGCCAAAGTCAAATGTAGCCAGTGTTAAATATAAAAAAGAAGCTAGAGAGATTACCTATAATAAAGCAAGGGAGTCGGAAAAAACTGCGGGTGATATTTCAACTCCTTCCGTAACCAGGGGGATACTTACTGCCAAAAAGAAAAATGTTTATCTCGATGGCGTAGTGCAGGCATCAAGAAGTGTAAGACTCATTATGGAAGATCATCCCGAAGCCCTGGCATCATATGAAAAAGGAAAGAAACTGTGCAATTTAAGTACAAGCTGTGCTTTTGGTGTAATGATTACCAGCTTCGCTTTTACCCAGGTTGTAAATAAGAAAGAGACTTCTGAGGAAAAGATTCGTGCCGGTATTCCAGGACTTGTTATAGATGGCGGTTTTATTATTGCAGCAATAATAATGTCAGCTTCCGGTAAGTCGAAGATCAGAAATTCAGTTACTTTATATAATTCGGCTGTTAATAAACCAGTGTCATATAAACTTGACGTGGGTTTACAGTCAAACGGAGTTGGTCTGGCACTGAAGTTCTAGTAGCCGGAACTACTCATCTATCGTCTGGTTATTCATTTTTGTATAGAACGACCAGTAAAGCCCTAAGCTCACGTAAGGGCCATTCCATTTGATAGTTAATAACTCATCTCCCTTATGAGGGTCGACATAAAAGTTATAGTATTTAATCGGGTCTGTGGTACGGTCTTCCCATTGCGCTTTAATTTTCATTGAACGGATGCCTCCTCGTAAGCTTGCACTGAATCTTTTTGATATGAACCAGTCAGCACCTAACGCTGTGTGGAATCCCATTCCGGTGTTTGAATACATGTTATACTGAATATTATTGAGTTTTATGTACCCGCTCATAAAGGCCAGATCGAGCCCCGGTTCTATTATTGCAATAAGGTTATTCTTATGGTTTAGGGAACGACCGTAATACATAATTATACTTGTATAAAAATTCTTAAGTTGTATTTCGTACGTTCCTGCACTGTTAGTTGCATAGATGGCATCTGAAGGTGTAACGAAGAACTGGACCTCATCACCTAACCAGTGTCTTTTCATGTTCCCCAGAGCCATGTTCATCTTGAAACTAAAAGGAAATGAACGGGTATTTCCTCCGATTGTTGCTTTCGGATCGCCCAGCCTGTCGCGCCAGAATACAAGTAATTTGTCATCAGTCTTCCTGTTGAAATTCTGGACTCCTCCTCCCAAACTGAATTTTATGGATTTCATTGTGCCTGCATTATCAATCGGAGCTACAGGCTTGTTTTCTGTTTCCGGCTGACCCGCCTGTGTATAATCAGCTATTATTCCATCCTGGTAATGAATACTTTTTATATCACTTATAAATACTGAGTAAATTGCCGCCGGTTCTCTTTGACCGAATTTCTTGTATTTTATTTCTGTATTATTCTTTTCGACAATTGTTGCAGGTATAACCTGCCCTGATTTTACAAAAATGGTATCCTGGGCACTTAAAAACAAAGGGAAAGCAAATAGCAGAACAATGAGAAGGCGGTTTTTCATTTTACAGAAGTTTTTATGATGGTCCGATTATTACTCAAATCTAACAATTATAATACTTTTTAATTAATTTCGTATCAATCATTTTATGCGCCAATGAAAAGATTTTATATACTAATTCTGGTCTGCTCTGTCTCGTCACAACTCTGCCAGTCTCAACAATGGACCAGTGCCGAATCTTTACACAGGAAATTCATGATTGAGGCCAGTTATGATTCGGCACTCTATTATGCAGAAGAGTCAGCAGCTATTATGAGAGGGACAATCGGTGAAAATAATATCCAGTATTGCAATATGCTTCGGAATCTTGCATATTCTCATTATTATCTTGGCAATTACAAAAAGGCAAAATATTTCATAATTAAGGAATCAGGTTTACTGGAATCGCTGAGGAAAATCAATGATCCCAACTATGTGAACTGTCTACAGGCTGCATCAATAATTCTGAGGCGGGCAGGAGAGTACGAAGAGGCACTTATACTGATCCGGAAGGCTGACAAGAAAGCGATGGATCTCTACAAAACTGATAGTCGTGAGTACGCAGAAATCCTTTACAATTATGCCGGAGTATATCATGATATGGGTTGTGCCAAAAACGATATGATCTTTCTTAACCAGGAGGATAAATACCTTAAAAGGGCAGAAGCGATTTATACCAAAAATGGCGAAAAGTCGAAGTTAGAGGCTATGATGAATAATTCTGACCAGGCTGCATGGAACAATAACATAGGCAATTTGCCGGCAGCTGAAACAAGACTTATCCGGTCGGCTGAATTCTGCAGGAAAGAGTTGGGTGCTGTGAGTACTGGTTTTGCTGCCGTACTCAATAACCTTGCTGTTCTTTACTATAATTCAGGTAACTATAAGCTTGCTGAAAACAATTTTATTGAAGCAATCGGGATACTTAAGAAAAGTTCAAAACCTGATCGGATTGAAACAGCCATTTGCCTTAATAACCTTGGGGCAATGTACTATGAAATCGGAAACTTTGAAATTGCATCCAAAACTATAAGTGAGGCATCTGATATAGCTGAAAAGGTTCATCAGCAGGATAACCCGGTCTATGCAGTGATGATGAATAACCTTGCATCTGTGGTAATGACTGCAGAATATTATGAAAGTGCAGAAAATAAGAACAGTAAAAGATTATCTGATGCCGGTAAGTTGATTATTAAATCGGATTCTGTTTTCAGTTTAAACTGTCAGACACCACACCCTTTTGACCTCTCGATAAAATATAACCTCGGGATCTGGTATAATCTTAATGGTGATAAGAAAAAGTCGATACAGACATTTAACAGTATGGCTGAGGATGCAAATCTGTCGCTCAGGGTAGTTGCAATGATGAATAAAATGAGTATGTCGGGGAAATTACCGCAGACACTGAATTTCGATCCGGCCCCTGAACCCGTTATCATTGCAATCAGTAACAATATTTTCAACGAAGTGAGTGCTTCAAATACTAAGGCCAGTGTTGCAAGTGATGAGATGAATGGCTTAACTAATGCACTCATCAGAGCTGTTATAGGCAAGGCTTCAAATATCAGAAAGGCAGTTGGCCCATACCACCCGGCGTACGGTGAAATGTTGAAGTCATTAATTGTTGTTTATGCAAATATTGATGATTTTAAAACTGAAGAGGAGCTTACTCTTGAATACATAAATGTCAAAAATCACAAGATGCTTCAGGATTTTACATATCTGTCTGAGGCTGAAAAGGAGATGTATTATAAGACCCGATTGTCAGACGCTCATGCTTTCTCTTCTTACTCACTCATGAGGAAAAGGACGAATCCTCTGATTACCCGGTATACCTATGATAATGTCATGCTCAATAAAGGATTGATGCTTAAGTCGAGTACTGCAATGAGACTGGCGATTCTCAACAGTAATAACCCTGAGTTGCTGAAGAAATACGACGAATGGATTGTTTTGCAGAAGGAGATCTCAAGGCTATATTCTACTCCGGTGGAGATGCGTGATAAGGATGTTTCTGTGCTTGAAACCAATGCCAATACGATCGAAAGGGAACTCGTATCCAGTTCCCAGGATTTCAGCGACTACAGAAAAGGATTACAAATTACATGGGAAGATGTCAGGAAAAGCCTTAAACCTGATGAGGCAGCTATTGAGTTTACTGACTTTAAAAGGATGGAAAAGGATGGAGGTAATGAAGTGACTTATTGCGCTCTGATGTTAAAAGCAAATTCTGAATCCCCTGAAATGATTAAACTATTTACTGAAGATCAGCTCAAGGCAATTATCGATGGGAGTGGAGCTAATAATATTAATGATATTAACAACATATATGGTACAGCAAAAAAGCAGGACGAGAAGCTTTATAACCTTATCTGGAAGCCTCTTGAAGCATATTTAGCAGGAGTAAAAAATGTATATATTTCACCATCGGGTCTCCTTAATAAGATTTCGTTTCCTGCAATAAGCGATGGAAAAGGTGTATATCTGTGCGACAAATATCAGATCGGGATCAAGGGTAGTACAGGCAATATTGCAGCTCAGAATCTATTCTCAGCAGGTAACAAACCGTCGGCTCTGATCCTGGGAGGGATTCAGTATAGTGAAGCTGCTTCCGGCTCTGAGGTGTGGGGCTATCTGAAAGGTACAAAAGATGAGGGAGATGTTGTAAACAGTATACTTGGTGAGGCTAAAATAGATGTCAGATATCTGAGTGGAAACAATGCCACCGAATCATTCATTAAGGAGAACGCCGGTAAATATAATATTCTTCATCTGGCTACACACGGATTCTTTTTTGACGACCCGAATGATGTGCGGTTTGAAGATGATAAACAGACAGTTGAATACGGAGAGGTGGCATTTCGTGGTGTAAGAGGCGCTTACGGTGTAAACAGTTTTGTGAACAATGAAAATCCATTGATGCGTTCCGGACTTGTTCTCGCAGGTGCAAATGATGTATGGGTAAATACAGAAAAAACCACAACTGATGACGGTGTTTTAACAGCCCAGGAGGTTACCCAAATCGATATGCGCAAAAATGATCTGGTGGTTTTGTCAGCCTGCGAAACCGGACTTGGTGATATAAAGGGGAGCGAAGGAGTTTATGGATTGCAGCGTTCGCTTAAAATGGCCGGCGTGAAGTTTATAATAATGAGCCTGTGGGAAATACCCGATAAGGAGACTGTCGAGTTTATGAGTGATTTTTATAATAACCTGTTAAAACTGAAAGAGATAAAAGCTGCCTTTTATGTTACACAGAAAGAAATGAGGGCAAAATATGATCCTTATTACTGGGGAGCATTCGTACTGTTGGAGTAGAAGCTCTTATTGAACGGATAGTCCGACAAGTACAACATCATCTACCTGCGGAAGATCACCCTTCCATTCCTCGAAAGTTTTTTCAAGGATCTCCTTCTGCATATCCATCGGATATTTATGTATCTCAAGGAGAAGTTGTTTTAACCTTTTCGATTTGAACTTTTTGCCATCAGGACCGCCGAATTGGTCTTCATATCCATCTGAAGCCATATAGAATACATCTCCTTTTTCAATAGCAATCTCGTGCCTGGTGAAAGGATGCATGTTTTCATAGATCCCGATTGGCATCTTATCGCCACATGTATCAGTTACCTCTCCGTTTCTTATCATTATCAAAGGATTATATGCTCCGGCATATTCGAGTCTTTTTTCCTGATTATCAATCGCTACAATGGCAATGTCCATTCCGTCTCTCGCTTCGCCTGATATGCCTTGCTGCTGTAGTGCCTGTATAACCTTTTCCCTTAAATGGTTGAGAATAATTTCAGGAGAAGTAACATTGTCTTTGTTAACAATCTCATTTAAAAATGCAACTCCAAGCATACTCATGAAGGCACCGGGAACTCCATGCCCGGTACAGTCGGCTGCTGTGAATATTGTCTTATTACCAACACGACTGATCCAGTAGAAGTCACCACTTACGATATTAAGAGGTTTGAATACTACAAAACTCTCAGGTAAAATTTCACGGCACACTTTTTCCGAAGGGATTACAGCAGATTGAATCTTCCTGGCGTACCTGATACTGTCTTCGATCTCCTTCTTCTGATATTCGAGCACTATATTCTTCGATACAATTTCATCCTTTTGTCTGACTACCTCCGCTGTTCTTTCAGTAACTATTCCTTCAAGTCTTATGTTTTCCCGTTTAAGCCGGTATGAATAGAGACGTGCAAAAAGCCAGAACAGAATTATTGCCAGAATAACATATGAGATATATGCAACAACAGACCTGTACCATGGAGGAAGAATATTGAAGCTGTATTGGGCTGCAATGCTTTCTGTTCCATAGATATTCCTTGCTTTTACGCTGAAAGTATACTCCCCCTCATGCAGATTGGTATACTCACGAAATGTCTCTTTTGTCCATTGACTCCATTTAGAATCATTACCTCCGAGTCTGTATGAAAACAATGTTTTATCAGAATACTCATAAAACGCTGCTGAAAAATCGAATCTTACCGAATTAAACCGGTAAGGTAATTCCTGTTTAGAGCCTTTGTTCTGTGCAGTAGTTATTTTTAATACTCCCTGGTCTGTACTAAAATTAGTTCCGCTGAATATGATCGAATCATTATTTAGCAGGGTAACTTTTCTGATCAGGGTGTGATAATACTGATCATAATCTTTTAAAATATTCCCGTCGAATCTTATCAGACCGTCAGTTGTTCCGATCCAGCTTACGCCATTGTCTTCAGGATAAATAGTGTTGATTTTTCCTGCTTCAATACCATTGAATGGCCTGCTGACCCACAACATGCTGTCGGTTTTATCGAGATATCCTGCCCTGTTATCTGCACAGACCCAGATCTTGTTTTTTGTTTCAGTAATAAATGAAACAACTTCACTAAAATTGTCGTCATTATTTACAAATTCAGAGAAATATCCTTTCGAGAACTCTTCTTTATCCTTCAATGAATCGGGAAGTGACTCTCTTACAATATTTTCATTTGTGAAACAGTATAACCCCTGAGTGGTTTGAAAAAGGGTTTTAGAATTAAAGGAAGCGGGGATTATCCATCCCTCAGGGAGTCCGTCGGAGGTACTATAGCTGTCAGTTTTTATGCTGAACTCTTTCGTAACTTTAATTCGTATTATCCCATTATATCTGGTTCCAATCCAGAATTCAGCATCAGTGCCTGTTCTCTCTTTTTCACCGGCAATACCAAGGATATCTTCTTCTTCAATCCTGACCGAATTGATTTTAGTGAAGTTACCATCGGATTTATACGCTGTCAGTCCTTTGTTTCCGCCTGACAGCAGAAGTTTCATATCATCAGAATAGAAAAGGGTAAATGATGGTTCATTGCCTAACTTCATGATATTTTTACCGGAGATCTGAAAAAGGCCGGCATCTGTTCCTGCCAGTAATACTCCGTTTACTTCAATCATGCTCCTTACCGGAACATTAAGTTCATAAGCCGGTTTGAAAGGGAGTTCTTTGTCATTTCCAGTCTCCTGAACAAACAGACCAGTTGTTGTGCCTGCATAAAGAAGATTCTTAAATCGAATTACTGCGTTTACATCGCCTGTAATACCTGATTTCTCATTATTTACTGACAGCGGGGAGCTAATTTCAATCCTGCTTAAACCCTTGTTCAAGGCTACCCACAGGTTCTGACTCTGATCGGGAATTACCTGTTTCACATCGTTGTCAATCAGCCCGTGTCTGTTGTTTATCAGAGCCTTTGTACGGCCTGCCGTATCAATTATTACAACTCCATTCAGCATAGTGCTTATTGCAGGTAATCCTTCACCTGTAAGAACACCACCTGTAATCTTTGCCTTCTCCAGAAGACGAAGGTCTTCAACATCAAATTTTCTGAAGGGATTTGAGTTATTCTCAGGGTTGAAAAGCCAGAATCCTTTTTCCTGTGTACCAATTAATATGTTCTTTTTGCCTCTTCCAAAAGGCAGCATAAGGAAAATACCAGTTGTGTCAAAGATCTCACTGCCCTTTATCCTGACTAAAGTGTTTTCATTCCATTCAAGTAATCCTGTTCCTCTTTCCCGTACATATAATCTGTCGTTTACGATGAAGGAAGTATGGAATGAAGTTTCAGGATTAATCACAATTGTTTTTCCGTTTTTATAGAGAAACATTTTCTCCTCGGCCTGAAATAAAACACCTCCTGAGAAGCAATGCACTTTCCATACGTTTGTAAAATCAATGTCCTTTATATCAAGTGAGTCAGACAGGGACCTGTATTTAAGCTCTCCTTTAAAATCGGGGGCAAACATACCGAACTCATTTTGTGATCCGGCATAAATTATTCCTGAAGAATCAACAGCCAGCGAAAGGATCCATGTCTCTTTGTTGATAGGGTATGAATTCCATTTGTTCCCGTCATACTCCAGCAATTTGAATCCGTTAGCGGCGTAGATTATTCCACGGTGATCCTGAACAACAGCGAGGTTTGTGGGATGAAAGTTGAGTCCATAATCTTTTGTCGTATAGTTAGTTACCGGAAATACAACCTCTTGCGAGTTAACCCCGTTTAAAATGAACAGGGAAAAGGTTATGAGATTCAGGATATATTTCATTCTGTCTTGAAATGACCTATTTTACTCCGAAGGTTGTTTCGAGCCATTCAGTAAGATTCTCCCTTTGCACCTTACCATAATACTCATTTATAAAGGAATCAATTTCTGCTACTTTAGTTTTAGCAGGCTTGTCTTTTATCTCGGAAAGTATAATTTCTGTCTCCTTTACAAGCTGTTTCATATCGGGGAAAATTAGATCAAACTCACTTATGAAAACTGATTCAGTCCCTTTCCTGTAAAAGAGCTTTATTGAAGTATTATCGGCACTCGGTATCGGATTTCCATCCACAGTCAGGAGTGTGATTTTATCAAGTATCAAAGTATCGCCTGAAAATGCCAGCTTTTTGTTTATTTCTTCCCCTTTATACAAGTATCTGAGAAAGAAGAAGTTATCTTTATTCATGGGATATGCCCTGCTATCAATATTTATCTTCTGTTTATCAATAACAACATATTTTCCTGAAAAATTAGTGCTGATATCAGAATCATTTGACAATAATGCGCTGCGGGAACTGATATTGTACATTGAAGGCAACAGATTTGATTTGGCAGAGGCCAGATCGTGATTTTTATTTGTAAGAACCAGCCTGCCTCTCTGTGAATTTATAACAGCAGCAGTGGCATCTTCTGATCTGAAAAGCAGATCTTCTTTCTCAGAGAAAACGGTCCCTGTTTCAAGCGAAATACCTTTGGCCTTAAGGACGATTGTACCATTGACTTTTATCACCTTAAAATCATCCTGACCGAAAACAGCAACAAGTCCTGTTAGCAGAAATACCAAGGTTGTAAATATTGTTTTCATACACTTCTTTTTAAATAATCCGTCGTGGCCGGAATAATCCCTTCAGGTAAATATAACAAAAAGTATACCTTATATTTTAATTAAACAAATATAAATAATCGGAATGAGATGAAAACAGCCTTAGACAACTGTTTAAGCTATAGTGTGAATTATGCAAATCAATTCTGGAATTGTATAACTGTTCTGATACGAACAGGCGTACCTTTCATCGGTTTAAAACATTAAAAATGAAAGCGATAAAAATGGCATCAGTGCTTGTTCTTTGTGCGCTGTTTCTGTTAAGTACTGCATCATGTGTCGTGCTCGTAAAAAAGGACAACGGCAATCACAAAGGATGGTACAAAAATCCAAAGAATCCTCATAATCCAAACTATCTTGATTTGGGAAGCAGGAAGGGAAACAAAAAGAAGTAGCAGAAAAAATATGCTATTTTGGTTGTACGGATTCGGGAACCCCAAACAGAGCATGTGGTTTTTTGCTGAATTCCTCATTAAATAATTTGGTAGCCAGGAAAATAAATATGACAAGTCCGGCAACTATCAGTATCTGAGCCCATGTTGTTTTCTGAATCTCCTGTTTCGATTTTACATCGCATACTTCGCCCGGACAATACTGGGCTTTTTCTTTATAAACAAGGGAATAGAACTTACAGCCCAGGCAAATCCCGAATACTGATTCAAAGAACAGGAATATAAGACAGATCAGGCAGACAATTCCTGTTATCGGGCTATAAGAATTTACCACAACCATCAGAATGAACATTGTAGTTGCCAATACTATACCGATTATCCAGGAGAATTTCTTTTGCTGAGCCCCTACATATTCAGGAGTTTGATTCCTGACAATCAGTCTCCCGATAATCAGTGTAGGTGAGAATCTTGGATTTATGAAGACACGAATCAGAAAGTCAGTTAGGAAAACAATTATACTATACTTTATCATCAGGAAATTTCCTTTATATAAAATCTGCATCAAAGAAATGAATAGTACCAGAAACAGCATTCCTGCGGCTGCCCTTATTTCTCTTTCATTTAATACAGGAATGTTATAACCTTCCACATCTTCACCGAATTTTATAATTTTACTCATAGATTTTTGTTTTTATTGTTAAGTAAATAACAGAATAATGGGAAGGTTGTTCATTGGTCATATAAAATTGCGCCAACAATGTAAACTGAACAAATATGGGTGTTTTACTTAAAAGAGACATTTGCATTGATTCTTTCTATTCCTGCCTCTTCAAATGTTTCCACTTTTTTCCCGCCGATTATGAGATTGTCAATAATGACATTTATTCCGACTGATGTACCCTCATGTTTTATTAATGATTTTTTGGGAAACGGACCTAAAAAGGAACAATCTTTAATTAAAACATTATTGATACTACCAAGCTTGCTGTCAGGATTTCTTTTACTTACAACAAAATGGATGCCTTTTTTCTGTGCATCGGAATAATTGCGCTCGAACCTGTTGTTTCTGAAAATTATATTGTCCAGAGTTGCACCATCAGAAACATAAAGTGCCATTCCGCGGTCACACTCTAAAACATCGTTATTTTCAAAGATTATGTTTCTCATATTTTCACATCGTGTCTCTGTTCCCACCTTAAGCGAGGATTTTTTAGTAAGGAAGACACAACCTTTGATTGTCACTCCGTCTACATCACCCAATAAGCCGGAATAGTTTGTGGCTTTAACCGCCACATTATCATCACCGCAATAAGCGAAGCAGTTTTCAATAAGGACCCTCTTGGAAGCGTCAGGATCGAAGCCGTCGGTATTTGCAAGGTCGATATTATTCAGGAGTTTTACATTAGTGAAAATAATGTCTTCACATAAAATTACCTGCGTATTCCATGAACCAGGGTCCTGAAGTGTAATCCCCGAAATGTGTATGTTTCTGGATTTTGCACCTAGTATAAGTCTGGTCCGGGCATCATCGCCGAATCTGCTCCGAAGATAATTCCCATTCCCGTTTATGGTGCCATATCCGCTAATCTCGATATTCTCAGCCTCATTAAAATACAGGAATCGTTTTGTTTCCAGATTATCTGTTGAAAAGTATGAGTTATTTGAACTTGTATCGGCATTCAGAACAGTACCCCTGGGGATATGAATTTTAGAATTGCCTGGTATTTTTAACTGACCAGAAGTGTATCTTCCCGGCGGAAAATACAAAATTTTCCCTGTACCTGAAATTTCGTTAAGTGCCTTTTGAATCTTTGAGGTTTCAACTGTTTTTCCCGTTGAATCAACGCCATAATTTCGGACGATATTTATGATTTCGCCAACTGGCATTTTCTCTGGCTTATCTGCGAGAATAAAAACCTTTATGGTGTCATTAATCCGAATCAATGAGTACCCAGGCTTACTTAATGTAAAAACCACCCTGTTTTCTTTGAGTATGAACTGAATTTTTTCATTAAGAGGACTTATCTCAACTTTATCGATTTTCAGTTTTGAGATGAGTGTAAATGTTGTTGGATTTTGCAGATCAAATGCAGCATAATGATATCTGCTGAATTTCTTTACTTCAAATGATCTCTCCTGTGATTTAATAACGAATTCAATTGTCTGGCTATTGAGGGTAGCCGTAAAGATTAAATTCAGAAGGAATATATTGATCAGCGCTCTAATCATAAAAATTGTATATTTAAAATCAATTTTCAGATATTCTTTTATCATCCCGTTATATCTTACTTGCATTTTTATTAGTTAGCCAAAGCGGATAGACATCAAAAAGAAATATTAACAATGAAGTTGTATCTGAAGAAGGATTAGTTAAAATGTAATTACTTTATCGCTCTCAAAGGTCAATTGAGTCAGCTCCTTCATAGTACTTAATTCTGCACCATCAATAAGTACCATTTCCTTTATTCCACGCGCTTCAGCGCAGGAACCACAAAGTTTAACTTTGCCTTTTTTCAACAGAACTGACTTCAACATTCTTTCAATGTTATAGTATCCGTTTGGGGTATTTTGATTTGGAAGAGCGCACGTTACAGCGTCAGCCATAAGAAATACACATAAATCAGTGTCTTCATAATCTTTCTGAATTTGCATAGCCAGACGTAATCCATTATACGCTTTCTCTGTTCCATAAGGTGCATCATTTATAAGAATGAGAATCTTTTGTGCCATAGTATTTATTTGGTAATATCAAATTTCTTCAATTACTGTGAATGATTACATGGCAAAATAGTTAAACTTTACAAACTTCCGCTACAAGTCTGTCAAGATTCTGCTCGTTAGCAGGTTCTACAATATGGGCAACACTTTCTGCTACTTCCTCACTGTCAAATTCCTGAATCCAGTTAACCAACGAGTCAGTGATTGATTTTGTAATGAGGATAGTCAGTGTAAAATATGGTTGCACCAGATGCCTTATAACAACTTTTTCATTCGGGACAATATCAATAAATTCTGCTTCATTAGGATAGTCTACTCCATCGGGGCCATGCATTATAAATGACCATTTCCCTCCAATTTTAAAATTAAACTGACTAAAAGTATTGGTAAAGCCCGAGGGGCCCCACCATCGTGCAAATCTTTCAGGATCTGTAAAAGCGGCGAATATACTTTCAGGAGGGACCGGAATATACCTTGAAGTTTTGAAAGTTTTCATAATATTGGTTTTTGCCCCTTTTAGGAAACAGTTTTTCTAGACTATTTAATCACAATATTTATTCGCGCCATAAAATCTCCCAGCCAGATCCTTCCGTCGGCCTGGATTAATTCATCTCTGCTGACCTGGAAGAGTAATCCGGGATAATTAAATGTAACTTCATAGTCGCCGGAATTAAATTGTGAACTGATTGGATAATTAATAACAAATGTTTTTGATTCCCCGGGCTTAATCACAGAAAGCCATTCTCTCTTCCACATATTGTTGTAAGCTGGTGCCTGATATGGGATCTTAACAGTAGTAGTGGCTGTTGTCCATGGCAATTTTCTAAAAAGCAGACCATTGGTGTAATAATGAAAAAGGTTAAGTCCCATTTTTTCAGGATCGAGAAACAGAAGTGTGGAATTGTCTTTATTTGTCAAAGTAAATGTGAATTTAACTTCTGAAGTCCCGCATTCAACAGAGTTAATCGAGACTATAAGTCCTGAATGAAGAAGTTCATGATCCTTAAAGGCTTTAATTATGCGAGGATCATTTCTTAAATCAGGTTTTACATTATATTTATTTTCAAAACGCAAAGCGAAATTTTGAAGCCAGAAAGGCCATGTAGAAACATATGGCCTTGTTGGCCAAGAGGAAAGAAATGAAGGCCAAAAATCGCCTTTATAAATCGAGTCCTTATTTACAAAGAATGTAAAATAGGATCGGTCATTTTTGTCAAATTCAGGATGTGTTGTCTTGAAGTAAAGGATATGAGTTGACGAATCATATAATTCAATATCACTGTATTTGTAATAAAGATCTTTGCCGATCCGGAAAATTGTTTCCTTAACCAAACTATCCTTTTTGATATTTACAGGATCCGGAACCGGATCGGGTACAGGTTCCGGAATGATCTTTTCCTGTTCACATGAAGTGAGAATAAGAATTATTGCACCGGCAATGATAAGAACCCTTTTCATAGAATCTTTAATGGAGCTAACTAAATTACTCATAATTTGTGTTATGAAACCATATTCAAAGTTTTTTTGAGATGAATACAGATACTGATTTAATATTATTTTATTCGTATAACGTGATATATTTGTAATAAGAAAACGTTTCATTCTTAAGATTCACTTAAGTAAAAGTGAACAGAAAAATTAATATTAAATCCGATGAAAAAAAGCTTCATATTATTTTTTCAGGCAGTGATTGTGCTTCTCAGCATCTTAGCTATTACCTTCCTGCTATGGGAACCTCATCTTGAGGGTAGGAATGCAAATGCCACTCTCTTTGAGATCTATTTCAAAGATCCCTTTCTGGCATATGCTTATATAGCATCAATTCCGTTTTTCATAGCCCATTATAAAGCATTCAGGGTGTTGGGCTATGCCGGACAGGATAAGTTCTTCTCGCAACAGACTCTGAAAGCTTTACGTATCATTAAATTTTGTGCTGTTGCCATTATCTGTTTTGTTGTTGCCGGAGAAATCTTCATAATTACCAGCATCTCAGATGACATTGCAGGAGGCGTCATCATGGGCATCCTCATCACCCTGGGTGCGATCGTAGTCGGGATTTCAGCCGCGGTGTTTGAAAAGAAATTGCAAAAGGCTAATATTTGATATTCGCCCTGATGAGATAATCTTTAAGTGGTTCCAGACCAATCTCCTTTCTCCATTCATCAACTTTAGTCTCATCCTCAAGTGGATAAAGCTCATTTGTCTTTCCCTTAGCCGGATCCAGATTGTGATGAGTCCCGAACCTTTGAGGTAAATTCTGGTTCATCCTCATGCGGTCGAACATAAGAGCGTACTGGTTACAATCTGCCTCATTTTCGCGGCACCGTTCGCCTAACATTGATATATACTTTTGTTGTGCTTCTGCATTTGAGTGCTGAATAATAAAGAATGCAGCTCCGGCAGCTGCAGGGCCAACCTGGCTCCTTTTCGGCCAGCCTTTTTCCTGAAGCAATACCTCAAGTTCTTCGAGATTCTTCTGGTTCTGCATAGTCTGTAACCGTCTCATTGCCAGAACAACAGGAGATTCCAGTCCCAGCTTCCTTACTGCCAGCAATGTTTCATAAAAACAGTATTGATCCATGCACAGAAGCCTCCATAATGCTTTTGCATAAGGGATATCTTTTATTTGATTTCCCGATTTCGCGTTCAGCAACCCTATAAGGTGGTTTTCAAAATCGTTCCACTGTTTGTTCTCTCTCAGCGGAAGCAGATCAGGGTTTGTAAGTGCCCTGGCACCAGGCTCAAGGTTTACACTTAGATATAAATACTTAAAAGCAGTGTCAATCTGGCCATTGCGCGATAAAGCACAGGCATAATTATATACTGTCACTGCATCGCTACGATTTTTCATGTACATTTTTCTGTATTCAGCGACAGCTTCTTTGATGTTTCCTTCATTAAAGAGACTGTCGGCTTTGCTAATCTGTCCCGAAGCCGGGGGAGGAGGTGGTGGTGGCGGAGGAGGAAGGGTCTGCGAAAAGGTTATTTGATTCAACAGAGCAAGTACTGCAATTAATTTTATTGTTTTCATCCTGATAAAATATTAAGGTGCAAACAGTTATCTGTTAAATTTATGAAATGCTACCTTATAAATTAAACTAAGTTTTCACTTACTATATCAAAATTAAGCTCTTAGATCAGATTATAAAAAAATATTTTACTAGTGGCATTAATAACTTTATGAATGGTAATTGGTAGCTTCCCAGTGGTAGATGATGGAAACTAATAACATGTTTATAATATTTCCTGCTTGAATCCGGAGATCCCTCGTTACCACTCGGGATGACAGGTAACTATTTGAAACAAAGGGGAAAGAAGCGGCAAGCCGCAATTGTACAAACTTCCATTTCTCCTGAACCCAGCTGCGGCTCGCCGCTTCTTTCCTCACTTATTGCTCCAAAAGTCCTGTCATCCCGAATTCCGAAAACCGGAGCTTGCGGAGGTGTATAGGAATGAGGGATCTCCTTGTCAGAGCAGGAACCCAATAAATATGATTTTTTAAAAGATAAGTTTTAAACTAGGGGTGGCCGGACCTCAATATAATCATTTATAGAAATATCTGGTTTTTATCACTTTGTAATATCCTCTGCTGATCAATATTGAGTCTTTCATTCCGGCAAGATTAATATTTGCGGTATTGCCATACCTCTCTGACCGTTCGATATAATTGAAATTGATTATACAGTTTCTGTGGATCCTGGCAAAATGCTCGTCGGGCAATTCTTTTTCCCAGTTACCGATTGACTTTAGTACAACATACTCTTTTCCGCCTTTCTCGAAGATTGATGTATATTCCCTCACAGCTTTAATACAAATTATATTTTCGACCTTGATAAAGTAGATACTTTTTCTCTGTTCAATCATTATCCTGTCGTCGTATCTGAACTTCTGATTTATATATTCACTATCCTCATCTGAGGAATTGGAAAGGTTATCAATAGCCTTTTTCAACCGCTCTTTAGTAATAGGTTTCAATAAATAGTCAAGTGCATTGATTTCAAAGGCACGGCATGCATACTCATTATAAGCAGTCTGAAATATTACTTTTCCCTTGAATTCCACTTTGTTCAGCAGATCAAATCCTGTTCCGTCTGACAGCTCTATATCGAGGAATAGCAGATCGGGATTCAGTTCCCTGATAGCTTTGGCCCCGCTTTCTACACCAGATGCTTCTCCGACTACCTCAAGTTCAGGGAACATGTTTAATTTCTTGCGAAGATTTAACCTTGCAAGACGCTCATCGTCAATTATCAGCGCTGTTTGTCTCTTCATAATTGTTTCTCATTAGCCTCTCTTCCGGAAATAAAATTACATACTTAAATGGTATAATAAAAGTATTCCTTAAATGATTCCCGCGAAATTGAATACAACGAGTTGTCAAAATACGGGATGAACTGCAATTATAAAGTACGAAGAGTCCCGCAGGATAATACATTACCGGGATATTGACTTTTGAATTGGAATAAGGAATTCAGTCAGTGCTGCATGCAATCTGTTTTGAATAATCTGCCGTTTGTAGGTTAAAAAAGCTGCTCGTAGATTTTATTTTCCTGTAAATGCAAAACCTGCCAATTTTGAATGTTACAGACACATATACAATTATGTGCTGTAGCATTTTTTTAATTATTAACCTAATCAGAAATTCATGAAAAAAGTCTATTTGCTTATTTTGGTTTTGCTGATCACTTCAACCTTGTTAAATGCCCAGACAAGGGTGATAACCGGTACCGTGACGGGATCTGAAGACAGCAGTCCTGTAATCGGTTGCACAGTGCAGCTGAAGGGAACAATTACAGGTACCACTACGGATATTAATGGTAAATACTCGTTGCCGGTTCCTACGGATGCGACCACCCTTGTCTTCTCTTATATCGGGATGAAATCTCTGGAGGTTGTTATCGGTGGCCGCACCGTAATTGATGTAAGCCTTCAATCTGACCTTGTTGGTCTGGCTGAGGTAGTTGTAACAGCACTTGGTATAAAACGCAGTGAAAAGTCGATTGGCTATTCCGCAAGTACAATCAGTAATAATGAGATCACTGCAGCCAAGGCACCTTCACTGATAACCGGGCTACAGGGCAAGGTAGCTGGATTATCAATCTCCTCTGGTGGAGGTACAGGCAGTTCACAGAAAGTATACATAAGGGGTGTGTCATCCTTCACCGGAAGCAATCAGCCTTTGTATGTAGTAAACGGGATTCCAATGTCGAATAACTTTGCCGGTAACGATCTGACAAACAATTCTGTTGACTTTGGAAACCAGGCGAACGATATCAATCCCGATGATGTCGAATCAGTAACTGTACTGAAAGGCGCATCGGCAACTGCACTATATGGCTCAAGGGCCGCCAACGGTGTTATAATGATAACAACAAAGCGGGGTGCCAGGGAAGGAAAAATCTCAGTTGTATACAGTGGCTCTGCTACTGCATCAGAGATATTAAGAACCCCGCAGACTCAACATAATTTCGGCCAGGGCTGGCCTTACTGGGACCCTGCGGAAAATGGTTCATGGGGTCCGAAGCTTGATGGCAGAATGAATGTCTGGGGTGCATATTCAAACGATTGGTATGGTCCTGGTTATATTCCCCCTACATATGCCGGTTATGTGGTAATGAAAAAGCCATTCACGTACGTGGAAAACAATCTTAGGGATTTTTATGAAACAGGTATGGAATTCCAGAATAACATCAGCATCAGCGGTGGTGACGAAAAAAACTCTTTCGCTTTGTCTTACGGGAATACTTACTCCGACGGAGTAGTTCCAACAAAAGCGGATCTGTACAAGCGTAATATTATATCCTTCAGGGGTGATCACAGGTACAGGAAATTTAATGCCAGCTATGACATCTCCTATGTGAGGAAGGATATTACAGCAGTATCATCAGGACAGGGCAGTAACGGGGCCACTTTGTTCCAGGAATTATCGCAAATGCCTGTTGACATTCAGTTAACACAGCTTAAGGATTACAACAGTATTTATCATAATATCGATAATTTCTTCACACTATATGCCGAGAATCCATACTGGGTGATAGACAATAATGGTAATACCTATCAGGACGACAGAATTTACGGTAAACTTGAACTGGGATATGATATCTTTTCAAATACAAAGCTGTTGGCACGAGTCGGAGGGGACTTTACTAATTTCCGGCAGAACAGTTTCAATGCGGTAGCTAAAATAGCACCTGAAACCTGGAACTATGGTTCAAAAGCCGATCAGCCAGGCACTTATGATGAATTCAACAGTTTTAACGGACAAATAGATGCCAGCGGATTAATATCCGGTGATTATAAACTCGGTGCAGATTTCAGGTTGAATGCTGTCGCTGGTATGAACTACAATAAGATTAATACTTACAGCTCCGATGCCTTTTTATATGGACTGGCTGTTCCAAACTGGTATAATCTGAGTAACGGATCGGACAAACCAGTTACAACATCAACCAAATCGGAAAGGATTCTGGTAGGTGCGCTGGGGCAATTTGATCTCTCTTTTAAAGAATGGGCTTTTGCAACACTTTCAGTCAGGAATGACTGGTCCTCAACTCTTCCTCCTGAAAAGAACAGCTATTTCTATGCCGGGGTAAATGGTGCAGTTTTGCTTACTGAAGCTATCCCTGCTCTGAAAAACGGAAATATCCTTGATTATGCCAAAATCAGGGCTGCCTGGGGACAAACAGGAAATGATGCACCAGTATACAGGACATATGGAAAGTATATTCCGACTAATATTCTCCTGGGATTTGGTAATTTGAATATGCCCGTTGGGGGAGAACTTGGAATGTCATTAAGCAATCTGGAAGGTAATATAAACCTTAGACCTGAAATCACTACTGATATTGAGTTCGGTGCAGACCTCAAATTTCTCAAGAACCGTGCTGGACTTGACTTCGCTTACTATTTAAAGAGCACCAAGGATCAGATTATCTCCTCCAGTGTTGCACCTGAAACCAGATTCACTGCCTACACGCGAAATGTTGGACAGGTCGATAACAAAGGATTTGAAGTAAGACTGTTACTTGTACCGGTTGAAACAAAAAATTTCGAATGGGAAATAAGTACAACCTTTTCACAAAACAGAAGTAAAGTTGTAAAACTCTGGGATGATGTTCAGGAATATCGCATTTCAGGTGCCTATAGTGTTGACTTCGTAGCTATAGTCGGACAGCCATTAGGTATTTTCAAAGTACCACAGGCTTTAACTACTGCCGATGGCAAGGTAATTGTAAACAGTGCCGGCAGGCCACTGGTTGATCCTGTAAACAAAAAGATTGTCGGTTCACGAGAGCCGGATTTTATACTTGGTTTAAATAACCGGTTCACTTTTAAAGGTATATCCCTTTCCACTGTCCTTGATTATCGCCAGGGTGGCAGTTTCTGGAGCAACACAGCTGAGATGCTTGCATTTGATGGCAATTCGTCACTAACTGTTTACAATGAAAGGCAGCCCTTCATTGTTCCCAATTCCGTAAGAGCTGTGGGCAACACTTATGTTGAGAATGATATTCCGATCCTTGGAACAGCTATGTATTCATACTACAACCACTCAACCAATACATTAATGTATGAGAACATGGTTCTTGACAAAACCTTTCTGAAGCTTCGTGAGGTTACACTCTCTTATTCAGTTCCAAAAAATCTGATTGCAAAGACACCGCTAAAAGGTCTTGAATTTGGCGTAGTCGGCAGGAATCTTCTGATGTGGACACCGGCAACAAATAATTTTGTTGACCCTGAGGCTACAAACTATGGTAATGATCTGCTTTCAGATTTCGGGGAGTTTTCAGCAGGACCAAGCTCAAGGTTTTTTGGAGGTAATGTGAAAATAACTTTCTAAAAATTAAAAATTTAAACAAATGAGAAAAAAATATCTATTTGGAATCGTTTTGCTGAGTTTGATGATAAACTCATGCGAACTAAATATAAACGAAGATCCAAACTATCCCTCTGAAGTAAAGTCTGACAAGTTTTTTGCTTCAGGGCTAATATGGACCTCTTCTGTTGTTGGTGGTGATTTACAGTTGCTTGGAGGTATGTGGTCGCAGCACTATGCTCAGAATTCGGCGAGTAACCAGTATACTGGTATTGATTCGTACAACATCCCGAACAGCAGCTCATATATTACACGCAGCTGGGGTGCATTGTACGCAGGTGCATTGACTGATTTTCAGGAATCGATGAAGAAAGCCGAAAATGCCGGCGAGTGGCATTACTGGATGGCATCAAAAATAATGACTGCCTATGTTTATAATATTTTGGCTGATTCATACGGTGATATTCCATTCACTGAAGCGTTGAATTTTCAGAATTATCTTAATCCAAAGTTCGACAATGCAAAAACTGTAAATGCTTCCTTAATAAATATGCTGAATGAAGCGCTGGCTAAAAAAGCAGATGCTGAAAATGCGGCTGTATCATCGCCAATGGGAAATACTGATTTTATATTCAAGGGAGATATTGATATGTGGACAAAGTTTGCGAAATCGCTGAAGCTCAAGATATTTATGCGCGATCCCGATTTTGCATCAAATAAAACTGCAATTCAGGCATTGCTGGTTGAAGGCGATCTTCTGAATGCCGATTGCAAAATAGCAGTTTTTGAAAATAAGGAGAACAGTTCTAATCCGCTTTTTGAAAACGACCGCCGTAAACTTAATACCCCTCAAAATATACGGGCTAGTTCCACACTTGCTTTGTATCTTTTCAAAAACGGAGATCCACGGGCATCTGTATTTATGGAAAGGGCAGTAACTCCTGATGCTGTTTACGGGGACTATGTTGGATTGCCACAGGGAGGCTATACATTAGGTGCTGCTTATGCCAACAGAACATCGAGAGCTTTGCTTAAAGCCAACGATCCGGTATATTTTATGTCGCTCGCAGAAGTCGAGTTTATGAAAGCCGAAGCAAATGTTCTTTTGCTGAAACCTGCTGAAGCAAAAGTGGATTACGACAATGGTGTCAGGGCTGCATTCGAAAGATGGAAAGCTGCAAAAGATGCAGATGATATTGAATTTGTATTTCCTGCGAATTTTAATGTCGATGAATTCATTGGGCCGGGTAAAAATTATGAATTTAATCAAACCTCGTCAGCAACAATGCTGGAGTCAATCTGGAGACAGAAATGGATAGCCGCAGTCAGATGCCAGGCATGGGAAGCTTTTCTTGAAACAAACAGAACAGGATTCCCGAAAGCGGGGACTGTAAGTTCTCAGGATCCCTCATATGTAATAGGGGAGTTTGCCCCATCAATGAATTCTGTGCTCGGATCAGGTGAGTTTCCCCGAAGACTTATTTATCCAAAAACATCTTCTGATTACAACAAAAATACATCGACAGCAATTCCTATCCAGGTAAAATTATGGTGGCATAAATAATTATAAAAGAAATGTTTAATAAAAAAATATGAAAATGAAAGCTTTTTATAAAATAGCAATATTTTGTTTACTGCTTGTTGCGGCATCAGGTTGTGAAACATATAAGGATTATGAAATTGAATATAGTCCTGTCTATCCGCTCTGCGGAGAATGGCTTGTAAGATTTACAGATACAAGTGTTACTCCAAATGTTACAAGTGGTCTTATTGTAATGTCTACATTCAATACTGCTGATAACAGCACTAATCAGATGTGGATAAGGACTACTTCCACTTCTTCATCCTATACCGGAAGATTTGACGGAAAAATAAGTTGCGATGTTCCCGGAAAATCTTTTAGCGGTGGGAATGTCCAGAATACCTACTATACAACAACACCCTCACCCACATTTACAATTACAGAAGGAATCATTGTAATGGATGGATATGATACTGCAACCGGCGGGAAATCGGATAAGATAACCTTTACTATGACAGACACCAGAAAAGCTGGCAAGGTTTACAAGGTGACCGGATTCCGCCGTACCAGATGGTTAGATGATGAAGTGTAAAAGGGGGACTTCTCTATATACATTTATCAGATGAAGATTAAACACTGATAAATCTGAATAAGCCGGTGAAAATTTTCACCGGCTTTTATTCTTTTAATAAGCATCAGGTAGCCTTGAAATAGCAGTTCGTAGTGGATTTTGACCATTTGTATAATAGTTTTTCAACATTATAATAATGATTCTACATTTGATACGGGCCATGTTTCATAAACCAATATACAGTCTCAAAATTCAAAAGAGTTTTCAACTCATAGTTTTAGGTTTTAATTTAACAATGAAACATGGCTCCCTTTTTTGAATTTTGGATTAAGTTATTATCGAACAGATTATTGGATGGTTAGAATTTTTAAAATATCTTTACATAGCTACACCTGAATAAATAAATTAAAAAGCAGAAAAAGCATGTAAGGAGATATGAATAAATGTATGATGAATGAAATTTTTTAACAAACGTTTAATATGCTAAAGGCACTTCATAAGAAGCATCAGTATTTTTTCCACTTGCTGGTAGTTCTGTTATTTCTGACAGCTGTGAGAATGGTTGATTCATTCGTATGGGCTCCACCTGAAATGAATTATACAAGAAAAATACTCTTGAATTTTCTTTTTGAATTCATTTCATTATTACCATTCATTTTCATAATTATGCTTGGTTACAGATGGGCAATAGTTAGAAAGCAAAAGTTCCTTCTATGGTTTATGATATTCGTATTTACAGTTAGTATACCAACCCTGGTTCTGTATTTAGCTAAATGGATGGCAGTTAAATGTGGATTACCAGTTCAGAATCCGGTAACACTTGAGATTATTGGTAAATACACTCCCGGCATGAGTCTGGTTGTCCTATTCTTAACTGCAACATACTTCCTCACTCATCTTGTTGTGCAGGCCGGAAAACAAAGAGAAACAGCTCATAAAGCCGAGACACTGGCCAAGGACGTTCAGCTTAAAATGCTGCGCTACCAGATAAATCCCCATTTTTTGTTTAATGTACTGAACTCTATCTACACTTTAATTGATGATAATACTGAAAAGGCGAAGAAACTTGTTATTGATATGTCTGAATATTACAGGTATACCCTTAACAAACAACAAATGACAGTCACTGTTGAAAAGGAGGTCGAATCAGTTTTGAAATATCTTGAAATTCAGAAAACAAGATTCGAAGAGGAATTTGAATATGAGATCTCAGTTGAAGAAACATCCAAATCTGTTTCAATTCCATCTTTTATTATTCACCTGCTTATTGAAAATGCAGTTAAATACGGTACAAAGACAATGAAGCAAAAACTGATTATTCGCCTTTCAGTTGTTCTGGCAAACAATAAGCTTGTAATAAGTGTATCAAATACTGGTAAATTGTTAAATCCGGCTCCATCATCCGATAAGAACAATAACGGAACAAGCAATGGCATTGATAACTTAAAAAACAGGCTGGGATTATATTACGATGAAAACTATTCATTTTCTCTTATTGAAGATGAAGGTTGGGTTTGCGCTACAATAGAAATTGAAAATCCAAATAAAATATGACAACCCTGAAAGCAATCATAGTTGATGATGAAAGGCTGGCCAGGTTAAATCTTAAAAAGCTTCTTTCAAGTCATCCTGAAATAAAAATAGTCGGAGAGGCCAATTCGTGTGAATCTGCTGTAGAATTAATTAACATGCATAATCCACAATTGGTTTTTCTCGACATACAGTTAGGTGGTGAAACAGGGTTTGATTTATGTGAAGTTATTAATAATTCAATAAAGGTGATTTTTGTAACTGCTTATGACGAGTATGCCATAAGGGCTTTTGAGGTAAATGCAATTGATTACCTGTTGAAACCTGTTAATCCTGAGAGGTTGAATATTGCGATTGAGAAGGTTGTAAGAAAAGAAAAGGCACAGGAGAGTGAAACCAGGACATATGAATACTCCGACAGTATTTATGTAAAGCTGAATAACTATACATCAAAATTTATAAAAGTCAGCTCAATTTCATTCATAGAGCCTGTGGGTAATTATTCAAAAATTGTAACAATTGAAGGAAGGCATTGTCTTGTTTTAAAAACCCTGAAACAATGGCAGGAAGAATTACCTGATAATAATTTTGTAAGGATCCACCGCTCGAGTATTATTAATATGGAGCATGTCGACCGCATTGAAAAGAAATCAAATTCCCAACACAGAGCTTATCTAAAGAACATTCCCGAACCACTTGAAGTCAGTCGCAGATATGCACAAAAGCTAAAAGCATTTAGCTAGAATACCTGAGATTTTACTCATACTTACCACTTATCATTTAATAGGACCGTTAATCATATTTCTCTTTGGTTGAACTTGTTATTATTTTTTATTTGGATTGTAATTGCAAATGCAACGATCAGAATAATTACCTGTTTTTAGGCTTGTAAACAATAAGTTTTTAGAATGAGAAATTTAGCTATAGCAATTTTATGCGGTTTGTTAGTAAGTCAGAATTTGTTCTCACAAAGTTCAGAGTATAAAATTAATGATCTGATGAGCGCCTACGCCGAAAACGGCCAATTCAATGGTACAATTCTGGTTAAAAAGGGTGAAAATATTATCTACAAGAATGCGTTTGGATTAGCGAACCGGGAATGGAATATACCGAATACTCCTGATACTAAATTTCTGGCCGGTTCTATTGGAAAATCGATAACAGCTTTTATGACATTAATCCTGGTAAACGATGGATTAATAGATTTAAATGCTACCATAAATGAATATATCCCTAACTATGCCGGCCCCGGAAAAAATGAGGCAACAATACATCAGATGTTAACTCATACATCTGGTATTCCTGATCATGGAGCAATTCCTAACCTTTCAAAAAAGCTTGTCCGGTGGACTTATAATTCCGACCAATATTTAGTATTAATAAAGGATCTTGATCTGAAGTTTGAACCAGGAACAAGTTTTTTATATAGTGGAATTGCCTATAATATTCTTGCAATCATTTGCGAAAAAGTTTCAAAAAAGGATTTTGCTGACTTATTGAAAGAGAACCTCTTTATACCTCTTGGCATGAATGATTCCAAACATGATAAAAACCTTGATATTGATTTGAAAAGAGCATACGGGTATGAGTATCATTTATTGGAAGGATATATGAATCCATCCTTTATTGATATGTCACTCATAAAAGGCTCAGGAGGAATTCTAACAACTGTTGAAGATCTGGCTAAATTCAATGATGAATGTTTTAAAACTCAAAAACTATTGTCAAAGGACTTATATAAAAAGATATTTACACGCTATATTAAAGACTGGCAATATTATGGTTATGGCTGGTGGATTACCGACAAGGTTGTTGGGCACGATTCCCTTACATTAATAAGTCATGGCGGAAGTACCGATGGATATAAGGCCTACTCTACAAGGATTGTTGAAGACTCAATTGACATTATTCTTTTTCAAAATAACTACTACCGGACTGAACTTGGTGTTAAATTCGATTATGCAATTACAGATGAGATAATTAATATTCTCCATGGACAAGGGTATTCCCTGCCTAAAAAATCAATTGCAAAAGATATGGGATTCATAATTGGCCATGAAGGTATTGATGCAGCCATTAAAAAATACTATACGCTCAGAAATGATAAGCGATATTTTATTGATGAAACAGAATTCAATCAGTTGTGTAAAGAACTGAATCAAAAATACAATATGCCAAAAGAAGCATCTGCAGTTTATACTCTGGCAATTCAGGAGTATCCAGATTCATTCATTCTGAATTATTCATATGGTGAACTATTATCACAGAACAAAAATGAAAAAGCTTTAGACTATTACAGTAAGTGCATTCAATTATATGAGAAATATTCAGTAAATAAAGAGTTTAGCAAGGAATACGAAATTGCTTTAAAAAAGATAAATGATAATAAATTATGAACTCAAACAGGAAAAGAACAGTTTTTGCCGGAGTTATATATATCGTTGGGATAGTCGCAGGAGTACTAAGTATTTCACCTGCAATTGATGCTCCTGATTATCTGTTAAAAGCATCTGCAAATACAAACCAGGTACTATTTGCAGCACTATTTCAGTTTCTCTGGACTATTTCATGTATATGTTTTGCTATAATATTATATCCGATTTTAAGAAAGTACAAAGAGAGCCTGGCTCTTGGGTTTCTTAGTTTCAGGATTATTGCAGCAGTTTTAAATATAATTGGATTTGTAATTCTGCTGTTGTTATTGTCGTTAAGCCAGGGATTTGTTAAGGTAGGAACAACTGATTTATCTTATTTTCAGACCTTAGGTGATTTATTGCGGTCAGGACGTGATTTTGTGAACCATGTCGCAATGATTCTTGCCTCAAGTATTGGGGGTTTAATGTTTTATTTTTTATTGTATCAATCAAAACTCATTCCCAGATGGCTGTCACTCTGGGGTCTTTTAGGTACAATATTCACAATTTTTGCAAGTCTTCTGATAATGTTCGACATGATAGATATCCTGACTTCAATTTACTTCGGACTGAATCTTCCACTGATTTTACTTGAATTGTTATTGGCAATCTGGTTCATCGCAAAGGGTTTCCCACTTATCACATTATCTGACCGCTAATCATATTTCCCTTTGATTGAGGCTGATGCATCAGTTACTTTGATGTTATTAAAACATACAAAGTATATGAAAACAACAACAAATATCTATATCCTGATCCTTTTAACAATCACGAAAATTGGATTTTCCCAAACAGTTGTGCAGCCTGCAGAAGGCATAGCACAACAAAATTATACTATCAGCGGATACATCAGAAGCTCAGAAAGCGGGGAAGCATTGATAGGAGCTACAGTGCAGATAAAAGAGTTATATAAAGGTGCAATGGCTAACGCATATGGCTTTTACTCAATTACCTTGCCAGTTGGTATACATACTCTTCATTATTCATACCTGGGCTATAATACTAAAACTGAAGTTATTGAACTTACCGGTAATATTAATAAGAATGCTGAATTGCAACAGGCATCAGTTGAAATTGCAGAGGTAGTAATAGTAAGCGAAGCTTCAAACAGAAATATAAAGGCTCCGGAAATGAGTGTCGTAAAAATATCTCCGAAAGACGTGGTGTCTGTTCCTGTAATATTTGGGGAGCAGGACATTTTAAAAACCATTTCTCTGATGCCGGGAGTAAAATCTGCAGGTGAAGGAAATAGCGGTTTTTATGTGAGGGGTGGAAGTGCCGATCAAAACCTGATAATTCTTGATGAGGCACCCGTTTATAGCTCAGCACACTTACTCGGTTTTTTCTCAGTATTCAATTCAGACGCTGTAAAAGACATGGAGTTTTATAAAGGTAACTCTCCGGCAAATTATGGTGGCCGTCTCTCATCAGTACTCGATATTCAAATGAAGGAAGGCAATTCCAAAAAACTTGCTGCATCGGGGGGCATAGGTTTAATAGCCTCCAGGCTAACGATAGAAGCTCCGATAGTTAAGGACAAAGGTTCCTTCATTATTTCAGGAAGACGAACCTATGCAGATATCTTTCTACCATTATGGAAAGATCCTGCTGCTAAAAGCACCAAACTTTATTTTTATGATTTTAATGCAAAAGCGAACTATAAAATAAATGATAAAAACAGGATTTTCCTGTCAGGGTATTTTGGCAGGGATGTATTTAAAATATCAGATCTGGTTGGCTTTAACTGGGGGAATAAAACTGCAACATTAAGGTGGAATCATATATTCGGCAATAAACTTTTCCTGAACAGCTCGCTTATATACAGCGATTATAATTATGGTATCGGTTATAATATCGGGGAACTATTAGAAGTTACTTCAGGAATCAGAGATTTCAACTTAAAAGAAGATTTTCAATACTTTATCAATACAAAAAACACTATTAAATTCGGATTTAATACAATAGACCATACATTCCATCCGGGTGAGCTGAAATCAGAAAATGAAAATATTACCAACTCAAAAGTTATTGACAGGAAAAATGCTGTGGAAAGTGCTGTTTACATCTCTCATAAGTATGATATTTCAGACAGGTTAATAATCAATTACGGTTTAAGATATTCAATTTGCTCCGTTATTGGTCCGGGTACAGTGTATACATATAATGAAAATGATAAGATAACCAGCTCAGTTTCATACAAAAAAGGGGATATAATTAAGAATTATGGAATTCCTGAACCACGAATGACATTAAACTACATTGTTAATGAAAAACTGTCTGTTAAAATGTCTTATGCAAGGAACGCTCAATATCTGCATCTTCTTTCAAATTCAACAGTCTCTTTCCCGACCGACATCTGGATCTCAAGCAGTAAAATTGTGAAACCCCAGGTTGCCGATCAGGTTGCCCTGGGATTTTTTAAAAACTTCAAAGACAATATGTTTGAAACATCAGTTGAGGTATATTATAAAAACTTCCAAAACCAGATTGATTATCAGAACGGAGCAAATATTATTCTAAACGAACATGTTGAATCTCAGCTGGTATTCGGAAAGGGTAGAGCTTATGGTACAGAATTTTTTATCAAAAAAAGAAAAGGTGACTTAACAGGCTGGATCGGATATACACTATCAAGAACTGAACGGTCGATTGATGAAATTGATGGCGGGGAATGGTATCCTGTAAAGCACGACAGGACACATGACGTTTCAATTGTATTGATGTATAATTTCAATGATAGGCTGAATGTGTCTGCGAATTGGGTATACAACACCGGAAATGCAGTTACTTTTCCGGAAGGGAAATATGTTATTGATGGAGTAACTGTTCCTGCATATACTAACAGAAATGGCTACCGTATGCCAGACTACCATCGGCTTGACTTAGGGCTGACATTTACAAACAAAAAGCGGGAAAAATTTGAATCGAGCTGGAACTTTTCAGTTTACAATGCCTATGCCCGTAAAAACGCCTATTCAATAAGTTTCAGGGAAAATGAAAATGATCCTTCTAAAACAGAAGCAGTTCAACAATCTCTTTTTCAATTAGTCCCTTCTGTCACTTATAATTTTAATTTTTAAACAAATGAAACCGTTACTGATTTTCCTTAGCCTTCTTATACTCTCAACATCATGTGAAAGTATAATCGAAATTGATCTGGACTATATGAAACCAAAACTTGTAATTGAAGGTGTAATTAGTGATTCTGATAACCAATTCATCATAAAGTTGTCAAAGACAACTGATTATTTTACCCGTAAAACAAACCCGCCTGTCTCAGGTGCTGTTATTTTATTAACAGACAATTCAGGTGCTGTCGTAAAGCTAAATGAAACTGAACCTGGTAGTTATCTGGCAGAACATGTACATGCTAAATCACGTGTGGATTATACTCTCAGCATACTTTCGGAAGGAGATACCTATATGGCAAAAGCAACTATTCCTCAAAAAGTTAATATTGATTCATTAACCTGCAGGTATAATCCAAAAAGCATTATTTATGAGGTTGGTTATGTGGTAAGCTGTCACTTTTCCGATCCGGAGGAGAATCGCAATTTTTACAGGTTAAAAACTTACAACATTAACGATAAAACAAAAGCCAGGATTAGCAAAGAACTTTATGATGATGATGTTTATAATGGAAATAATGTTGAATTAAAATGGAGCAATAACGTATATCAACAGAATGATACTGTTGTAGTTGAGCTATACTCACTCGATGAGAATACATACGAATATTATAAGACGTTATTCCCAATTTCCGGTGGCTCAGAGATGATGTCATTTACAACGCCGGCTAATCCGAATACCAATTTAAGTGATGGTGCACTCGGTTATTTTGGCGCATATACTGTCAGCAGAGATACCATTATTATTTCAGCAGCCAGATGAAGTATTAATTAAGCAAATAGATTAGTACAAATATTTTACACTTATCTGTAAAAATATTTGACGTATAACAATCTTGCCAATAATCTATATGACAGTAAATCAGATATATGCAAATTTGGTATACGGGTTGCAATTGTTGTCATCAAATGATTTTCGCGATGACACACTTAAAAGCAGTAATAGTAGACGAAGAAAGACTGGCCAGGGTAAATCTGAGAAGATTACTGGGAGAATATCCTGAAATTGAAATTGCAGGAGAAGCCGATTCCTGTGAAAGTGCAATTAAGCTGATCAACCAAAACAACCCTCAGGTGGTTTTTCTGGATATTCAGTTAAGGGGAGAAACAGGATTCGATTTGCTTGAATACCTGGACAAACCAATAAGCATAATCTTTGTAACAGCATATGAGAAGAATGCAATAAATCATATTGAGGCAGAAAGCATTGACTACCTTTCAAAACCTGTAAATCCAGAAAGGTTAAAAGAAGCTGTAGAGATGGTAATGAAACTTAACATTCAAACTGAAATGCGAAACGAAGAGTTGTGTATAACAAATTATCTTTGAATATGGTACGTATAAAACTATCTTAAAATCAACAAAGGTATGATCTGGTATAACATTAGAATTGGGTTAAGGTACCTGGTGAGACAGAAAAATATTTCGTTGATGAATCTTCTCGGACTCTCAATAGGAATGACTGTAACTATACTCATTTTCTATTTTGTGAATTTTGAAATGAATTATGATAATTTTCACAGGAATAGTAGCCAGATATACAGGATCATATCGGTTAATAAAGGTACAGGAGGAACCGATTTCAGAGCGACCACTCCATTGCCTTTACCTGAAGCGGTAAGAGCAGATATCAAAGATATTGAGATGGTTACCGGATTATCTCTCTTCCTGAGTGATGATGAACCGGTTATGATTGCCGGCAAAACTTTTTTCAATCTGACCGGATACACTGCCGACTCATGTTTTTTAAAAATGTTTAACTTCCCGCTGTTAACTGGCAATCCAAAAACAATTTTTGAGAATACCGGATCAGTTGTTCTTGCAGACAAAACTGCGAAGAAATTATTTGGAGATGAAAATCCACTGGGAAAAGAGCTGATAATAGGTGATTTCAGTTTCAGAGTGGAGGGGATTCTGAAAGATCTGCCAGAGAATTCGATATTTAAGTTCGACCTGCTTGTCTCTCACCTTGTTCTGAAAAAAATGTATCCCGATCTGCAAAATATGTGGTGGGGAGGGGGAGCTGTAACTTTTGTAAAGACTTTCACAGATCAGAATGTTTCTTCTTTAAAAGCAGATCTTGATTTAATTCCTGAGAAATATTTTCCTGATTATCTTAAAGGAAGAGAAAGCTATGACATTCAGTCTCTCGCAAGTATCCATACAGACAATAGGGTGTCTGGTGATATTTTGCCCCCGGTTTCACAAGAGTATCTTTACATACTTCTGGCCATTGCCATTGCAGTTCTGTTTATTGCCTGTGCCAGCTTTGTTAACCTCTCAACCAGCCAATCGGGGAAACGGGCCAGAGAAACCGGACTGCGAAAGCTAGCAGGCGGCGGAAGATTTCAGATTTCAAGCCTGTTTCTCGGAGAATCTGTTACACTTTCCTTAATAGCAGTCGTAATCGCAGTATATCTGTCTGATATGTTTTTACCGTGGTTTAACGAATTATCTCAAAGGAATATAAGTATCAATTTTGCAAACGGAAAAATTATTTTAGCTCTTCTGGCCTTCGGAATCCTGACCGGTTTCTTGTCGGGTATCTGGCCTGCACTCATTTTTTCCAGGTATCAGCCGGTTCAGATCCTTCGTGCAAAGATTGCTTCCCGGGGTAATAAACCCGGGATTCGTAAAGGATTTATAATCACCCAGTTTCTGATAACTATAGTAATGATTATTACACAATTATTTATCTCCAGACAGATTTCATTTATGAAGAATCATGATCTTGGATTCAATGAAGAGGACCTTCTTTCTGTTCAGCTTAGGGTAAAAGATGAAAGCAATCGTTTGGAATTTGCAAAGCTATTTGCCTCAGTTATGGAGAGAGAGGCACAGGCATACGAAATGAAAGGAGTCTCTATAACAGAGAATATTCCGGGGAACAATTTTCCTAACAGATTTGCAGTAATTCCTGAGGGATCTTCAGCCGAAGACTCCAGAGAAATGGTCGTAACATCAATAGATGAAAACTTTTCAGATGTATTTCAGATTCCCATTGTCAGCGGAAGGGCCCTGACAGATACAATAGCATCTGACAGATTCAGTAATGTGATTATTAACGAAACAGCAGCCAGGAAACTGGGGTGGGACAATCCTGTCGGGAAAAAGCTCCGTTTTAAGCATGAAGAGGAATCATTAACAGTTATTGGTGTTATAAAAGATATGAATATCCGGTCGATGCAGACTCAGATTGAACCTGTTATTTACCGTTTTACAGGTTCCAACTGGCTGGCAGGCTATGTGACCCTCAGAATTGATAAGAAGCATTATCAGCGGACTATCAAATTCATCAGTGAAACCTGGGAGGAGTTGGCTCCGGGGGTACCATTTCAATATTTTTTTATAAAAGATAAATACAATGCCAGATACCAGGATGAAGAGAGGCTGGCCAATATAGTAGGTACCTTTACAATCCTGGCTGTTTTCCTCTCATGTCTGGGCTTATTTGCTCTGATTAACTGGTTGTCAATTCAACGTACCAAAGAGATTGGAATACGTAAAATTAATGGTGCCGGAATCGTAGAAGTGATGTATCTGCTAAGCAGTGAATTTATTAAGCTTGTGGCAATAGCTTTTGTTATCTCCTGCCCTGTAGGCTGGTACATAGTGCATAAATGGTTACAGAACTTTGCATATAAAACTGAACTCAGCTGGTGGATATTTGGCTTATCAGGGATCATCGCACTGGGAATAGCAATACTAACAGTAAGCCTTCAAACCTGGAGGGCCGCAACAAAAAATCCGGTTGAAGCCTTAAGATACGAATAAAACATATTTACCTTATTAGATTACAGTCAATAACATTAGTGTAAATACTAAACTTCCAACACGTAAAATAAATTTACACATAACTGTAAAATATATTAACTTATACAAATTTCAAAAATTACATAAATGACTCTATATCAGACATATAAATTACTGGCATGTTTTTGGAATCATAGAGTTTTAAATAATTAATTAATCATGATCTTTAAAAATTTACAATACACTATAAGGAATTTCAAGAATCAGAAACTCTTCACTTTTGTTAACGTTGCCGGTCTGACAATCGGAATAATTGCAGCCAGCCTCATATTGATTTATATAAGCTATGAACTTAGTTTCGACCGGTTTCATAAAAATTCTGATCAGATATTCAGAGTCTATGGCACATTTAATTTTGGAGGAAAAAATGAGGCCTGGGTCCAGACTCCAAATCCGCTTGGGCCATTTCTTCAGAATAAATTTCCTGAGATAGAAAAGACGGTAAGGATAACCCGTTTATCAAAAGGACTTGTTTCGTCGGGCGATATATCATTTTTTGAAGACAGAATAGTTTTAGCCGATTCTACAGTATTTGACATTTTCACCTTCCCCTTGCTTATTGGAAATCCCAAATCAGTACTCTCACAGCCAAATAGTGTCGTATTAACAGAGTCAGCAGCTGAAAAGTATTTCGGGGAATCAGATCCGGTAGGAAAAACAATTCGTTATAACCGTACCATCGACTTTACCGTGACAGGTATTATGAAAGATATACCGGGTAATACTCATCTTCAATTCGACATGATGGTCTCGATGCCAACAGCAACCACACTCTTCAGAAAAGATTTTCTGGAAGACCGTATGAGTACTGTAACAAATCTTTACCTTATGGCAAATCAGACAGTCAATGCCGACAGTTTGGAAAAATATGTCAGCCAGTCAACTAAGGAATACGATGATGGTGCCGATTTCGGGGATAATAAAAAGTATCATGTTCAAGAGCTGACATCTATACATCTTCACTCAAATATGGGAGGAGAATTTGCTGCCAACAGCGATATTAAAAGTATTTACATATTAAGCACCATTGCCTTTCTTATACTCTCAATTGCCTGTATAAATTATATAAATCTGTCATTCTCAATGAATAACCGGCGGACTAAAGAACTTGGTATTCGTAAGATAATGGGAGCAAGAAGGGCACAATTAATTTTCTTATATATTTCAGACGCATCGGTTCTCGTTGGTATTTCAATTATAACTGCTGCTTTAACAATAAGCGACTATCTGCCATGGTTCTCACGGCTTGTAGGTTCTGATCTTTCAAAGAATTATTCAGTCAAAAGCCTGCTGCCGGCATATATTTTACTATTCCTACTGATTACCTTTATAACTGGTCTGGCTTCGGGCTGGATATCATCACGGATTAGTCCGATGGACACTTTTAAAAAGCCATTTACAAAGACAAAAAATCGTATCGGGATACAGGGCCTGCTTGTTCTTTTCCAGTTTGGGATATCAATTGTTCTTATTGCTTCTTCTCTTGTTGTTTACAGGCAGATGAAATTCATTCAGAATCTGAATCTTGGTTTTTCAAAAGAACAGCTGATGATCATCCCTATAAACGACAACACTATGCGCAGCAGGATCATTTCATTCAAAAATGAACTCATACGGAACCCAAATATACTTTCAGCGGGAGTGACCTCCGATCTGCCGGGAGAAATGAAATGGGTCGCTTCAATCGATTATGAGGGTAATGTAAAAGGTGCAGTGCCTATGGGATATCTTGCAATTGATAAGGATTTCTTCAGCACCTTTGGAGTTCATCTTAAAGAAGGATATCTGCCTGGCGATACAGCATGCCCTTACACAGGTACACATTATCTTTTAAATGAGTCTGCTGTAACGAAACTGGGATGGGAAGACCCTATCGGAAAAAAGTTTTCATCATATAACGGGAAAGATGGATTCGTAACAGGTATTATAAGAGATTTCAACTTTAAATCATTAAGGGAAAAAGTTGAACCGCTCTTTCTCTTTGAGCGTGAAAGCGATCCAAAATTCATAGCTGTTAAATTGAACACAAACCAAATTTCCTCATCAGTGGATTTTACGAAGAATCTCTGGAACAAAATGGTTCCGGATAGCCCTTTTGAATACTTTTTCTACGATGATTACTATAATCAGCTTTATAAAAAGGAGAGCCTGTTCGGTAAGGTCATTTTTATTTTCTCAGCAATAGCAATTCTAATTGCCTGCATGGGACTTTTCGGGCTGGCAGCTTTCTTCTCTGAACTAAGGACAAAAGAGATTGGAGTAAGGAAAGTTAACGGTGCCACTATTCCAGAAATAATGGCAATGTTAAACATGACTTTCTTAAAATGGGTTTTCATTGCTTTTTTAATAGCAATTCCTTTTGCATGGTTCGCAATGAACAGATGGTTACAGACTTTTGCATACAAAACAGATCTGAGCTGGTGGATTTTTGCCATATCCGGAATTATCGTTCTGTCAATAACTTTAATAACTGTGAGCTGGCAGAGCTGGAGAGCTGCAACAAAGAATCCTGTGGATGCTTTGCGCTATGAATAAAATACTAAATGGCTATAGGATAATTACCCGCAATTGTTTTCCCCCCCCCCAGGGAATAGTTTAAGCATTCTGATATATATAAAAGAATATCAAATGAAAATATTTAAGCAACAGGTAAGGATGCTATTGAGACAAAAGTTTTCAACTTCTGTCAATATTATTGGCATGACTTTAGGCTTTTCCTGCTGCATAATTATTGGACTATTTATAAATACAGAAATCAGTTATGATGACTTTCATGATAAGAAGGATCGAATCTACCGGCTGCTGTCTTATAATGATGAAAACGGGCAATACAGTGCAAATGTCACTTACCGACTGGGCCCGGATTGCGCAGAGTTCATTAACGGAGTAGAGAAAACTGCAAGACTATATAATTTATGGAGTCCAAATGTCATCTCTTTCGATAAAACAGCCGTCAAAGCTAACAACCTGTTTTATACAGATCCGTCCATTTTAGATATTTTCAGTTTTGATTTTATTGCAGGAGATAAAAGCAATGCCTTAAGGGCACCAGGATCAGTAATATTAACCAAGACGGTTTCTGAAAAATATTTCAAAGAGGAAAATCTATTGGGGAAAGTAATTGTTCTTGATAATATGACCAACCTTACAATTACCGGAGTTGTTAGAGACTTTCCTGTTAATTCACATTTCCATTTTGAGTATCTTGTTTATGACCCTGCCCGGCTTGAAAGCTGGGGTGACTGGATCAAGCAAGCCTGGGATTTGAACAGTTTTAATACATATGTGCTACTTTCTAAAGAACTTCCGTTGAATCAGTTTACAAATGAATTTAAAAGTTACGCTCAAAAATATGTCGATGAAAAGAACAGAAAAAATATTTTAAATACAAAACTTCAGAGTCTTTCAGAAATCCATTTGTATTCAAAATCTATCAGCGATAATCCTGAACCAACAGGCGATATAAGTACCGTTGTGATTTTCTTAAGCATTGCAGTTTGCATACTGGTCATAGCCTGCATAAACTATATCAGTCTGAGTATTTCAATTGTCAGAAAAAGGGTAAGAGATGTCGGTGTACGTAAAATATTTGGAGCACGATCGTCCAGTATCAAAGCTTTGTATATAGCTGAATCTATCATCATATGTATGATTTCATTGGTTTTTGCTATATTTTTCGTAGGATTATTACAACCTGTATTGGATCAATTTATCAAATTGCAATTCGATATTAAGGATCTTTCAGGTATTCATTTCCTGCTTATCTCAAGTACCACAGCCTTATCAATATCTGTCTTATCAGGATTATATATTTCTAATAATGTCTTAAAATACAGTGCTTTAAGCCTGATAAGAGGACATGAATTGTCGAAGTTTGCCGGAATTTCCAAATCATATATCTATTTATCCGTTCAGTTTACCATTTCGATAATTTTAATTATAGGCTCGGGATTTATTTTCAAACAGATGAGGTTCATTCAACAATCTGATCTGGGTTATAACGCCGATCGTATTATAACCATACCTGTTGATAAAACATTTGAAACGGCCAGATCTCTGAGGGATAGGTTATTAAGAAATCCTCAGATTGCAGATATTACATTTGCATCCTCTTTCCCCCCAAATAAATACCATTTTTCATCAGCCGGTTCACCTGATGACCCGGAAATCGGTAGCATTCAGACGAAATACTTTTTCGTTGATTTCAATTTTATTGATTTTATGAAAATAAAAATCATCGAAGGTCGTAATTTCTCAGTCGATTTTAGTACAGATGAAGATCAGGGGGCAATTATAAACAGGGCATTTGCCGAAAAGATGGGTTGGAAGTCATCAGTAGGGAAGCACATCAAAAATGGATGGAACCAGAAAGACCAGATTGTGATTGGAGTGGTTGAAAATTTTTATTTTAAATCATTCCACGAGAAAATTGAACCAGTTGTATTAAATATAAGTTTGAAGCAGGATTTGTATAAGATGGGAGTTAAACTGAGCAGTAATGATTTTGAATCAAGCCTTAGCTTTATCAAGTCTGAATGGGAAAGTACTAATCCGGGAAATCCTTTTGAATACCAGTTTTTAGATCAGGCAGTACAACTAAATTATGCAAATGACAGAAGGCAGGCACATATAATTTTGCTCTTTTCTTTTCTTGCTATGATAATAACTTGTCTTGGATTAATAGCAACTTCAGTATTTCTCACAAAACTTCGTACCAAAGAGATTGGTATCCGCAAGATAAACGGGGCTCATGTATCAGAAGTGATTTTAATGCTTACCAAAGACTTCTTTGTATGGGTAGCAATTGCTTTTATAATTGCCATTCCTGTTTCTTATTATTCAATCAATAAATGGCTTGAGAATTTTGCTTACAAGACAGATTTGAGCTGGTGGATTTTTGTTTTATCAGGTATTATTGCAATTGGGATTGCTATGCTGACAGTTTGCTTGCAGAGCTGGAGGGGTGCCACCAGGAATCCCGTAGATGCTCTCAGGTATGAATAGATGTTAGAACTTATTAATGTTGAACACATTGTTATAAGATAATTAAATCTCTGGCGAATGAATTGGAAATACCTAATTATCGTATGGCGTAATATTAAAAGGAACAGACTTTCATCTTTTATTAATATCGCTGGTCTTGCAACAGGGATTGCCACTTTTATGCTAACTGGTATATATGTCTTTAACGAACTTAGTTATGATAGATTTCATAATAATCGTGAGAGCATTTATGAAATCAATATAGGCGATGAATTTAATATCTGTGCTCCGATTGCAGCATGGCTGCAAAACAAATATCCCGAAATTGAAAACATAGTCAGATTGGATAAAGAGTTTGGTGGAGGGGCAGCCACTATCCTGAAATATTCAGAAGAAAATCAACAAAAAAGCATAGATGTTACAGATATAATTTATGCTGACAGTACATTTTTTGACATGTTTAGCTTCAATTTATTACTGGGAGATAAAAAGAAGGCGCTGGCAGATCCAAACAGTATTGTGCTTACAAAGAGCGTTTCTGAAAAGATTTTTGGAACAGAAAACCCGATGGGAAAAACTATAAAATTCTTTAGTAAGACCAGAGCTATAAAACTTGATCTGATAATCACAGCCTTAATAGAAGACCCACCGGCTAATTCTTCTATTAAATGTAATGGAATAATTTCATTTGCCACAAGATATTCTAGTTCCCCAAAACTGGAAGAAGATTGGGGGAACTGGGGATATCCAACATACATCAAGTTAAATAAAAATACAAAAATCAATGATTTCAAATTAAAGGTAATTCCTTCATGGCTTGAAATTGCAAAGGATAAACTACTTATTACAGAAGCCTTTGACGTTGCTGAGATAGGAAATTACCTGAAATTTATTCCATTAAGAGATGTCCCTTTTTTCGGGAACAGCAAACGCCAGTTCATCTTCTTGATACTTGTGATTGGTGTTATTGTTATAACCATAGCAATTGTAAATTTTATTAATCTTTCCATAGCTAAGTCATCATCCAGATCAATAGAAATTGGCATAAAGAAGGTTTACGGATCAGGAAGGAAAGATTTAGTATTTCAATTGCTTTTCGAGTCAGTTGCATTATCCTTTCTTTCGACCTTTCTGGCTCTTTTTATTGTTGGAATGGTAAGCCCTGTGTTTGAAAAAATATCTGGATGGAAAGTATCATTCGGACAGGAAGACTATTTTTATATCAGTGCAATACTACTATCCGGATCTTTGATAATTGGATTGACAGCAGGATTATACCCTGCTATAATGCTTTCATCCTTCAACCCGTTAAGAACATTAAAAAAAGAAACCACATCAGGAAACAAAGGAAAATTTTTTAAAAGGTTCTTAATGGTATTTCAGTTTGTCATTTCGATTGCTCTTATAATATGTACAATTATTATTACAAAGCAGGTAAGATATTTAAGAACTAAAGATGTCGGATTCGACAAGGAAAATATTATTTATACCAGTGCCCGATCAAAAGTTTATAAGAATTATGACGCGTTTAAACAAAAGCTATTACAAAATCCAAATATTTTTAAAATAGCTTCCTCGAACACATCGCTGGCTCAAAATTTTCCAATGACAAATAGTTGTGTAATTAATGATAAGGAACGGAGCTTCTATACAATGACCGTTGACCAGGATTTTGTGCAAACTTTAGGATTGAAGATAATTGAAGGGAGAGATTTTTCATGGGATATCAGAACTGATGAATATGGGGCAATGATAATAAACGAAACGGCTGTAAAAGAATTTGAATTAACTCAGCCAATCGGAACTGAATTGGAAATGTTTGGACACAAAGTTGTTATCATCGGGGTAATGAAAGATTTTCATGCATCGTCATTTCATCAGAAGATACCTCCATCTGCATTATGGGTTGCACCATGGAATGGAGCCATTAATCTCAGGATAGACGCAATAAATAAGGATAAGAGTATTGAGTATATAAAAAAGACCTGGGATGAATTCTCTCCTGACATTCCCTTTGAATATCATTTTCTTGATGACGAATATGACTCATTATATAATTCAGAAAAAAAATTCAATTTATTAATCGCATATTTCTCAATTCTGGCAATTTTTATTGCCTGTCTTGGATTGTTCGGATTGGTCTCATTCTCAATAGAACAGCGGATCAAAGAAATCGGAATAAGAAAAGTTAATGGAGCCAGAGCACTTGAGATCGTAGTATTATTAAATAAAAGTGTTATTATCCCGGTATTAGTTGCTTTTATAATTGCCTGTCCGGTTGCTTTATATGCAATGAAAGAATGGCTGCAAAACTTTTCATACAGAACTGAGATAAATATCTGGATTTTCCTGCTGGCAGGCTTAATAGCATTAGTTATAGTTATTTGCACAGTAAGCTTGCAGAGTTGGAAGGCAGCAACAAGAAACCCGGTGGAAGCCTTAAGAAACGAGTAAAGCAACAATACTATTTCAGTTTTTCATCCGATTGAATGATAAAGCTTAAAAATCCTGGTCTTTTAATCCGGAATTACCACTTATCCTTTTTTAAAACCGCTTATCATATTTCCTTTTGAATGAGCTAGTTGTAATAGTTTCTTTGTAGTAATATTTATTACTTATTACTAATAAAATAAAACTATTATGAAAACAGAATCAATAAAAAAGATAGGATTTGGAGTCTCAGTTATTGCATTCCCGGTGATGCTGCTTGTTGGCTTTTTAATGCACCCTAATATCTTAAAACTTGAGGCGCTTCAGACTGTGGAACAACTGGTTGGCAGGTTTCATAATCATCCGGTATTCCATATAGGGCACTTAATTGTAATGTTTGCCGTACCGGTAATAATGATATCTCTTATCAGTATAATGAATGTATTGCAGGGAGAAGGCAAACGATTAGGTTTTTGGGGAGGTATAATAGGTTTATTCGGAGCTTTCATTCTGGCCGTTGATAAAGGAGCTTTATGTCTGGTGCTGTCAGCCTTCGACACTTTACCTGAGGATCAGTTTCAGGAGTTTGTCCCTTTTCTTCGTGTTATTGTAAACAAGGAAGGACTTCTCTGGGTGGTATGGTTACTGCCATTATTACCTGTAGGTGCTGCAATACAGGCACTTGGTCTGTATAAAGAAAGGTTTATCAGCAGATGGCAGACAGTTTGCCTGGTTACCGGGCTCCTGTTACTCAATAATCCTGATATAGAATTAGTAAGTGCAACTGGTGCATTATTAATGTGTGCCGGTTACATTCCATGGGGTGTAAGAATCCTTCAGGGCAGAATGAAATGCTCATCTACGGCTTGCCCTATATACGATACAAAAAGCGACAAAAACTTCAAATGTAAATTATCATGTGGATAATAATTGGAATCCTTTCCATCCGGGCTTTTATTTTCAGAAAGGATAAAAACTGTATAAGTAAGACAGTTATCAGCGAATTCGAAACAATCAGGCTCAATATTATCAGATGGATTAAACTTAATTAAATCAAAAACTCTTTAAAATGAAAAAAATTACTTTGGCCTCGTTGATATTAGCAATGTGTACTTCACTTGCTTACAGTCAAAAAACAGAACAGGACTCAACCTCCCGAAAGTTTTTTATTGGAAGTACATTTTGGTTGCTGGGAAATTTTATCCCTGACGATCCCAATCCACCTGAATTAATTCAGTTGCACTTTGGTTATCACATAACTCCGAAAGATGTTGTTTCTGTAGAATTTAAAACATGGAGATACGGCTGGCCATTAGGGATACCCTATGGGGAGTCGTTTCAGGCTCCGGGAGAAAATTATCCCGGATATGTAAAGGCTTATGGCATTGGGTTAGTTTATCAAAGATTTTGGTGGAAAGGAGCTTATACATCCATTGATGCAGGCAATATGTTACAAAAGTATATGGATGAAGATAAGAGACACATTCAAAATGGTTATCAGTTGTTTATGACCTATCGTTTGGGTTACCAGTTCCAATTCTTCAAAGACCGGTTTTTTATTGAGCCTTCAGTGGCTATGACACACTGGCCCGTTAACACAAATGTTCCGGAGTCATTTGAGATAGTAGAAGATAAATGGCCAAGGTACCTGTTGTTTGAGCCGGGTCTACACTTTGGATTTAAATTTTAAAAATCTCATACCATAGCTCGACAAAATACAATTTTGATAAATTTAGGATTGATTAACAGTATTATAATAAAATGGAAAAGATGAAGGCAATAGTTCACTCAAAGTATGGATCACCGGATGAGCTTCAGCTTAAAGAAGTTGAAAAACCGGTCCCGGGAAATAGCGATGTATTAATAAAAATACATGCGACAACAGTAACAACTACAGATTGCAATGCCCGTAACTTAACATTCGTGCCAAAATCGTTTATGTTTTTTGCACGGTTGATGTTTGGTTTCAAAGAGCCAAGAATTAAAATACTGGGGATTGACTTGGCAGGAGAAATTGAAGCCATCGGGAAAGATGTAAAACTGTTTAAGGTCGGAGAGCATGTTTTTGGATCACCGGGAACCAAATTTGGTGGTCATGCAGAATATGTCTGTGTTCCTGAAAACGGAGCACTGGCTATAAAGCCAGCTGATTTGAGCTGGGAGAAAGCTGCCGCCATTTCTTTAGCAGGAAATACTGCATTGTTCTATATCAGAGATTTGGCAAAGATTCAGCCGGGACAGACAATCCTTATCCATGGAGCTTCCGGAGCGATAGGTACTTATGCAGTTCAGCTTGCAAAGTACTATGGAGCAGTGGTTACAGGTGTCTGTAGTGGCACGAATGCAGCTCTGGTGAAATCCTTAGGAGCAGATAAGGTAATAGATTATACCAGGGAGGATTTTACAAAAAGTGATGAGAGATATGATTTTGTTTTTGGGGTAGTAGGCAAGTCTACTTTTGCTCAATGCAAGGGGTTATTAAAACCCGATGGAATCTATCTTGAAAACATGATGGAAGTCAAGGATTTCCTGAAAGTATTGTGGACATCAATATCAGGCGGTAAGAAAATTAAGGGAGGTGTATCAACAGAGCGTGCTGCTAATCTGAATTATTTTGTTGAGCTGATTGAATCAGGGAAATTAGTACCGGTTATTGACAAAGTATATCCATTGGAAAAGACAGCAGAGGCATTTGAGTATGTTGAGCAGGGTCATAAAAAAGGGAATGTAGTTATAAGTATATTTAATAACGAATTATAAATGAAAATACTGGTAACCGGCGGCACAAACGGAATGGGAAAAGGAGTGGCTAAGGTATTGGCTGGCCTGGATAATCAGATTCATGAAATAATAATTTTGTGCAGATCCAGGGAGCTCGGGGAAGCGACAATTAAAGAAGTTGAAACCGATACCAGGAATAAAAAAACAACAATCATCCTGTGCGACCTGACCAGACTGACTGATGTAAGAACTGCAATAGATGAGATTCAGAGTAAACATAAGTTTCTCGATTGTATTTTCATAAATGCCGGTTTAGGTTATGCTCCGAAACGTGTAGAGACTGAAGATGGAATGGATCCTCATTTCCAGGTAAATTACTTATCTCAGTTTATGCTGACTTTAAATTTATTGAGTCTCCTTGAAAACTCTGAGAATGGCGGAAGGGTAATATTCAATGTTACCAGGGGCGGCAAAATATTCTGGGACGACATACAAATGAAAAGAAACTGGGGTTTCGAAAACGGGATCCATCAGGCAATGCTTGCCAAAAGAATGTTCCTGGTTAAATTAAATGATCTTTACAGAAAAACAGAGGGATCAAAAGTATCCTTTATCGGCTTTGAAATAGCCAAAACTGTTTGGAGCAATCAGATAAATATTATCCCGGTTTTAATGAAAACCATGGCGACTGTAATGAAGTTTTTCGGGACATTTATCACAATAGAAGAATGCGGAAAGATAATGGCTCCGTTATTCACAGAAAACCAGGAAGAAAGCCTGAAAAGATCAGGAAAATTTATCACATGGAAGAAGAATAATTTTGTTGAACTGGTTGAAGATAAAATAGTATTTGATAATGAAATGCAGTCTAGACTCTGGAAAATAAGTCTGGAATTATGTGGAGATGAAAACACTACTCAAATCGCCAATAGGCTTCAAAATTCCTGACTTAATTCTTTAACCTCTACACATTTCTATTCGCCGTAGCCGATATGGCATTGTAGAAAATGAATCCAATAGGTTAGTTTTTACCGCGCAGCGGTTTAACAATGTCTTCGCCACTCTAACCACTCATCACCTAATCTGACCACTAATCACATATTCCTTTGATTGAGCATGTTGTATTATTTTCTTTGTTGTTATTAATCAATTTTTAAGAATATTATGAAAACAACAGCAATGAAAAAAATCGTATCAACATCATTAATGATAGCTATATTCTCAACACTTGCATTTAGTCAATCCTCCTCACAGGAAACCGGAAACAATGCAAAGGATAAGGCTTCATCTTATAAATTTTCAGTTAACACTACGTGGCTCTCATTTGCCAATTTTGGTCCGGAGAAAACAAATACCCATCACTACGAGATTCATCTGGGATACAAACTTACTCCTAAAGACAAGATTGGGATAAAAACGACCACCTGGGAGCTATTCGCACCAATGGGAATACCAATTGTAGATGCAGTTCAGATGAAAGAAAGTACTTTCTTCCCTGGTAAACTCCACGAAAAAGGTATAGGTGTCATTTATCAGCGTATGCTGTGGAAAGGGCTATTTGCAGCAATTGAAATTATGCCTTTAAAGAAAACATATTTTGACGTTAATAATAAAAAGATAGGTAATGGATTTAAATTATATACTACTTATCATCTAGGCTACCATATTCCATTATTTAAAAACAGAATGTATATAGAACCACAGGTTCATTGTAATTATTGGCCAATTGATACAAATGCTCCTCAAAGTTTTCAGGCAGAAGAAAACAAATGGAATAATTATATGCTTTTTGAGCCTAATTTATATATCGGGATAAATTTTTAAACAATTTCTAATTCACAAAATTAATACTGACAAAATGAAAGCAGCTGTATGCACAAAATACGGACCACCTGAAGTTCTTCAGCTACGAGAAGTTCAAAAACCAACCCCGAAAGATGATGAGATTCTTATCAGGATACATGCTACTGCTGTAACAGCAAGTGATACCTTCATCAGGGGGGTTAAAATACCTCTGAAGTTCAGAATCCCGATGCGGATAATGATGGGAATAACAAAACCCAGAAAACCAATAATCGGGCTAGTATTGGCAGGAGAGATAGAATCGGCTGGCAGCAAAATCAAACAGTTTAAACCAGGTGATCAGGTATTTGGACTTACCGGATTCGGACTTGGCGCCTATGCTGAGTATAAATGCATGAAAGAAACAGAATCAAAGTATGGGTGCCTTGCATTAAAACCAGCAAACCTGACTTTTGAAGAAGCAACTGTTGCAGCTTATGGGGGACTTCTTGCATTTCAATCCATGGAAAAAGGAAACATTCAGCGAGGACAAAATATACTGATTTATGGAGCCTCCGGAACTACAGGAACTACGGCAATTCAGTATGCCAGGTATCTGGGAGCTAAAATAACCTGTGTATGCAGCACAACAAATTTGGAAATGGTAAAATCGCTGGGAGCCAATGAAGTAATTGATTACACCAAAGAAGATAATCTGAGGCCGGGTGCAAAATACGATTTTATCCTTGATGCCGTTGGAAAAAGCAAAACGTCAAAACTGAAAGAAAGCTGTAAAAGAGCTCTTGCTGCTGATGGCAGATATGTGACAATTGATGATGAGGCATTGCAACTCGACTCAAACCGGCTGAACAGAATCAAGGAGCTTGCTGAAGCCGGATATCTAAAACCATTTATCGACAGGGTTTATAGATTGGAGGATATTGCAGAAGCTCATCGTTATGTTGAGAAAGGACACAAGAGAGGTGGTGTGGTAGTAGAAATCATGTTATAAAAGAAAGGAGTAAAAAATGAAAATAAATGTGAAAAGTGTTATCACGAGTGGATTGATTGCCGGTCTATTAATCAGCCTTAGCGCAATCACAATGGTCCCGGTAGCTGGGAACGAAATGGATCAGGTTCTCGAAAGCAGGGGCCTTCCTCCTTTAAGCACATTGGCAATGCTTTATTTTGTTGTGTTAAGTTTCATACGTGGCATTTTTCTGATTTTGCTGTATGTGCTTGTAAAAGAACGTCTTGGGGCAGGAATAAAAACAGCTGTCATTGTTTCTGTGGTGTTCTGGTTCCTGACATATTTTTTAAGCAATGTTTCTCTGGCTGTATACGGTTTTATGCCAGTCCGTCTGACTGTAATTGGTATTATTTGGGGGCTTGGAGAATTAATTATTGGAGGAATTGTCGGATCTAGATTATATAAGGAAGTCAGACAATAACAGCCTGTTCATCACTTTATCTGACCGCTAATCATATTTCCCTTTGATTGAGCTTGTTGCATTCCTTCCTTTGAAGTAATTATCATAATTTAAAATGTTTAAACTCATAAAGAATGAAAACGATTTATTTATTTCTAGCAGTTGTCCTCCTGACATCAGGTTGTGCAACAATTTTAACAGGAACTAAAGACACCATTAGTTTTAATTCCAATCCACGCGGTGCCATTGTGTATAAGGACGGAGTTGAAATATGCAGGACCCCGTGTAATGTGCCGGTAAAGCGAACACTAAACAGTGAAGATATTGAATACAAACTTGATGGTTATGAGACCAGGATGTTTACTCTCGATAAACAATTCAATGTTGTAAGCGTATTAAATCTTGGAAGTTTGTTTGGCTGGGCTGTTGATGCTGCTACAGGATCATTGGTTAAATACGGTAGAAAATCTTATGATCTGGAGATGAAAATGAGCACGTTATCTCTGTCTGAAAATCCGAAAGAGATTCATATTAATACCAAATATAAGACAGCAGATGTTTATGTAGTTCAGAAATAATGGGCATACTATGAAAACAAATAATCTTCTGTTTGATACACGATCAAGATCAATACTTTTGTCTTTCCTCATTGCTCTGCTCGCAAATAACTGTTATTCTCAGTCATTACCATTGGGAGACCGTCACCTGGGGCAGACTCCTCCGGGGAACAAGCCTAAAGCACTCCCATTGTTTGTAAATCCGGGATACTTCGCCGCCGAGAGGATAGCAATTTCAAATGACGGCAGGGAGATTTATTATTCGGAGATAAAAGGATACTATCCAATCAGAGGCGAAAACATCAAAAGATACACTTTTGCTGGCGGAAAATGGAACGGCCCATTCAATTTGTTTGACGGGTATGCTCCGGCATTATCAGTTACCGGCGATACATTGTATTTTCAAAGAAATGATCTTGAAGTAAAATCAGAGGTGTATATGTCGGTCAAAAGTGGAACAGTATGGTCTGACCCTAAAAAGATTTTAAGCAAACTCAATAAGGCTCATTATTTCCAGATTACAAAAAAGGGTAATCTCTATATCTCGTCACTGACCGGAAATGGAGCCGGATTCAATGACTGGTGTCAGATTGTAATATCCGGAGCAGATACTTCAGCATCAAGCCTGGGAAGACCTCTGAATACCGAAGGTGACAATCTCGATTTCTTTGTCTCCGGAGATGAATCATATATGATCGTAACGAACCGGCCACAACTGGCAGTTAGCTTCAGGAAAAATGATGGCACCTGGACAAACCCTCAAAATTTTGGCAAAGACATTAACTTCGGATTGGGCAGTTGGGGACCCTGGGTTACTCCTGACAATAAGTACCTGTTTTATTCTACCGGAACAAAACCGGACTATTCAGATGTTGCTGTATACTGGGTTAGAATAGATAGTGTGATTGATAGTCTTAAGCATACAATTATTGACTGGTAATACAATTATTTAAACCGATCGATTAATAATGAACCTACTGATCATGTCTTATAGCAAAATAAAAAAAGCTTTAAAACTGGTATTGTTAACAGTTACACTTGGATCAATGCTAATAATTTGTAACCGCTGTACCGTAATGAAGAACCCTGAAAGTCCCAAACCCGGAATTAATGAAAAAGGCTTCTTTGTAACTGCACGAGATGGAATCAAAATCTTTGTATATGAGTACGTTCCGGTAAATGATTTTAAAAAAACAATATATATCATATCGGGAATTACCGGCATAAATCACAATAGCGAAAAAGACATTATTGATTTATTAAGTAATAATGAAAACCGTATTGTTGTTATTCATCCTCGAGGCACAGGATACTCTGAGGGAACAAGAGGGGATATGGCTGACATTTCAGATTTCATTGCAGATTATGTCGGGATAATTACAATTGACAAGTTTTATAATGATGTTAACAGGAAGACAATCTTATTCGGGCATAGCATGTCATGTGCAATTGCATTAAAAATCGCAGTTGAACTGAAAGAAACCGACGGTATAATCCTTGTGAACCCTGCATATAAATTAAAATCAGCAAAAGGGATGAGTCCAGGATTCAGTGATTATCTGAAATATATTGGCTATTATATTTTTGCCCCACGCGTGCCTGTTGTAAACATGGCTGGCGACCCGTCAGTGATAGAAAATGAAACTGACCGGTTAGAGTCAGAAGCCAGGAATAATGACCCATTGCTTGTAAAGTATTTCAGCATGCGATCTATGATGGGATCGAAGAAATTGATGAATGCTATTGTTGAAAACGCACATGGGTCAGATTGTCCCTTGCTGCTGTTATATGGCGAAAATGATTTGATTGTTGATAAAACGGGGTGTGATGAGATCTTTGAAGCATGGAAAGACAGGAATAAGAGATATGAAATTATTCAGGGTGGTTCACATGGAAAATCAACAGTTCTAATCGGAGAAGAAATTATTATAAAGTGGATGCAGGAGTTATAAAGCCTGCCGTTCAATTAACTTACTATCAACCAGAACATAAGTAAATGAAAATTACAGTACTTGCAGAGAATTCTGTTAGTAAATCAAATACCCTGAATCTGAAGCCGGAAAATGGATTAAGTCTCTTTATAGAATTTGATAAGCGAAAAATTTTATTTGATACAGGCCAGTCGGATATGTTCATTCATAATGCACAGAAAATGGGTATCGATCTGACTCAGGTGGATTATCTGATTATCTCTCACGGTCATTTTGATCATGGAGGCGGACTGAAGCACTTTCAGAAGATTAATAAAAAGGCAAGAGTGTTTTTGCACATAAATGCTGCAAAAAAATATTATGCCAGAATTTTTGGATTCATACCATATTATGTGGGTCTCGATCAGAAGTTGATTGCTCAAAACAGCAGGGTATATTTCATTGATGAAGACACACAAATCGAAGATAAAATTATTCTCATTGAAGGTTTTACTGAAGTTTTTCCTCAGCCTGCAGCAAACAATGCATTATTTGAAAAGACGAAAAACGGTTTTGTTCCTGATAAATTCAACCATGAAATTGCGATGCTGCTGATTGAAAATGATGAAGCGGTATTATTCTCCGGATGTTCGCATTCCGGGATTATCAATATCATAGAAGAGGTGAAGCTCTTTTCTAAAACTATGAAAATAAAGGCCACTTTTGGCGGTTTCCATATATATAATCCTATAAATAGAAGGAATGAGAATGAGGATTATATAGTTGAATTGACTGCCGCTCTGGGTGAAACTGATCCGGTGTTTTATACCGGGCATTGTACCGGAGAAACAAACTTCCTTCAAATTAAAGAATGGATGGGAAGGAGGATTAAAACTATTAACACAGGAGATGTGATTGAAGTGTAATGAATAGAAATAATTGCTAATATTATGATTTAAACCGACTCAAAAACCGGAAGCGATGAAAAGTCTTAAAATATTAGCATTTGCATTGGCAATAATGGGATTAACCAGTTTCGCAAACAGTGAGTATAACAACAAAACTGCCTGGAAGAAACTCTATCCGCAGATCCTTAAGCAGATTGTTGCACCCACATTTAAAGCTGTTACGTACAACATAACAGAATATGGGGCTGTAGCTGATAAACCGGATTTCCTGAATACAAAAATAATCAATTCAACTATTGACCTCTGCAGCAGCAAGGGTGGGGGGATGGTGGTAATTCCGAAAGGGACCTGGCATACCGGCCCTGTTGTATTAAAAAGCAATGTGAATCTTCAAATATCTGAGGGGGCCGTTTTATTGTTTACCTCTGATGTAACCCAGTACCCGATTGTCCTTACGCGCTGGGAAGGGATGGACTGCTATAACACATCACCAATGATTTATGCTTATGGTCAGGAAAACATAGCAATTACCGGCAAAGGAACAATCGATGGTGGTTCCTCAAGAGACAACTGGTGGGGGATGCCACGACTCACAGCGGTCGCCGGGAAAGAGCTCAGAGGCAGGCCATTGTTAATGGAATGGAGCGAAAGCAGCACTCCGGTAGAAAAACGGATAATGGGACCGGCTGATAATCTCAGACCACAACTTATAAACCTTTATAAATGTAAAAACATTCTGATTCAGGACCTCAACCTTATTCGCCCTGCCTTCTGGACAATCCATCCTTTGATGTGCGAAAACGTTACTGTGAAAGGTGTAACAATAACAACAGAAGGCGCACCAAATGGAGATGGCTGTGACCCTGAATCGTGCAAAAATGTTCTTATCGAAGGCTGTTTTTTCAATACGGGTGATGACTGTATTGCAATAAAATCGGGCCGAAATAATGATGGCCGCAAATGGAATACTCCCAGTGAAAACATAATAGTCCGCAACTGCCGCATGCAGAATGGTCATGGCGGTGTTGTAATCGGCAGCGAAATATCCGGCGGTTACAGGAATCTCTTTGTCGAAAATTGTGAAATGGATAGTCCCACTCTTGACAGGGTGATAAGAATCAAAACCAACAATTGCCGCGGAGGTGTAATCGAAAATGTGTTTGTCAGAAATGTAAATGTGGGACAGTGCAATGAAGCTGTGTTGCTTATAGATCTTGTCTATGAGCCGAACGAAAAATGCAAAAGAGATTTTCCTCCATATGTGAGAAATGTCTATCTCGACAATGTTACATGTAAAAAAAGTCGCTACGGTGTTAATATAACCGGTTATGAGGATCTGACTAATATATCCAATATCAATCTGTTAAATTGCGTGTGGACCGGTGTAAAAGATGACAACCGGATTAAAGGCAGGGTAGAGGGACTCAGATTTCAGGAAACCTCTATTAACGGGAAGCTGGTAGAATTGTCAGGCCTTTGAGAATACAAGCACCCCGTTTTGTCCTCCAAAGCCGAATGAGTTGGAAACTGCTGCTTCAATTTTCGCATTTCTGGCCTTGTTAGGTACAACATCTATATCGCATTCCGGGTCTTTGGTTTCATAATTTATTGTTGGAGGCAAAATGTCATGATGAACAGCCAGTACTGTTGCTGCTGCTTCCACAGCACCTGCAGCACCAAGCAGATGACCTATCATAGATTTACTTGAACTTACGGGGATGTTCAGGTTTCCAAAAGCCTTTTTAATCGCCAGCGTCTCCGTCTTGTCATTCATTTTTGTCGAAGTCCCGTGTGCATTAATATATCCGATGTCATCAGGATTAAGGCCTGCATCTCTCACAGCAATAAGCATTGCCTCGGCTGCCCACAATCCATTTGGTTCAGGTGCTGCTATCCCATATGCATCAGATGTCATGCCGAATCCGCTCAATAATGCAAGTGGTTTAGCCCCTCTCTTTTCAGCATGTTCCAGAGTTTCCAGCACAAGAACGCAAGCTCCTTCGCCAATAACAAATCCCTCGCGGTTCAGATCGAAAGGGCGGCTCGCCTTTTCGGGAATATCGTTGTTTGTTGAAAGCACACCCATACTGGCGTACCCATCAAGAACATAGGGGGTGATTGTTGATTCAGCTCCGCCGGCAAGTATCACATCAGCCATACCGCCCCTGAGTAATCCAAGGGCAACACCAATAGAATGGGTTCCTGTTGTGCAGGCAGCTGCAATTCCCAGACTTGGTCCGTGAATTCCAAGTACCATTGCAGCATTGCAGACCGGCATGTTAGAGATAACTCTTGGTACAGTAAGAGGATTGACCGATCCTGGTCCCATCTTCAGAAACCGTTCATGCTGATCCTCAAGATGAATAGGATCGCCTGCTGCAGAACCTATTACACAACCGATTCTGCTTCTGTCTTCATTATTCAGATCGAGCCCTGCATCCTTAACTGCCTCAATTGCCGCACTTGAAGCCATTTGTGATACTCTGGCCATTTTACGTGATTCTTTACGGTCAAAGTAATTCTCAGGATTATAAGACAAAACCTCAGAAGCAATCCTGCTTTTATGACCATCAGGATTGAAGGATTGTATTGTTTTAATGCCTGATTTACCTGTAATGAGAGAATTCCAGAATTCATCACGGTTACATCCAATTGATGTAAATACACCTATCCCGGTGACAACGACTGATCTGTTTTTATGCATTTGACTTCATTTTTGGTAAATATAATGAAGTCATTTAATCCTGACACCGTGACAGCTATAAATAAGTCGGAAGACCGAAGACGGGAGACGGAAGTCAGGGGCCTGTTGCCTGATGCCCTTTATTTCTTAGTTACACTCTCAGAACAGGCAAACATCCATTGTATGCCGAATTTGTCCTTACAGCTTCCGTAGTAATCGCCCCAGAACATTTCCTGCAGCTCCTGTTCAATTATACCTCCCTTTGAAAGAGCATCAAAAAGACGTTTCGTTTCAGACCGCGTGTCGATTTGAAGCATGATATAAACATTGTTTCCCGGGTTAACTTTGAACCCCATCGATTCGGGAGCATCAGTTCCCATTAATCTGTGTCCGCCAACAATTGGTAATGCAACATGCATAACCAGATTTTTGTCAGCCTCCGGCAGAGGTGGCATATTTTCAGATGGTGGAATATCTTTAAACCTGTTAATTCCTCCGTCAAACTCACCTCCGAATACTGATTTGTAAAAGTTGAATGCTTCTTCAGTATTCCGTTCAAAATTCAGATATGTACTAACTTGTGCCATGGTAGTATATTAATTTATGGTGGTTTCTACATATTTTTTAAAATTATCAAGTATTGCCTGCCATCCGGTCTTTTGCAGTTCAGCAGAATTTTCCTGTTCCGCTTCGAAGGTTTCTTTGATAATAGTATTTTTACCTTCCGGGATGAACAATACTTCAACAACTCTTTCGTCATCTAAAGTGTACTCAATACACTTATTCAGCTCAATTTTGGTGAATTTGCCTGAGAAATCAAAGCCAAATGATCCATCTTTTGCTTCCATTCTGGACAGGAACTTACCTCCTTTTCTTAAATCAGTTTCAGCATAAGTTGTATGCCAGTCGGCAGAGGCAGCATTCCAGTGCATAATATGAAAGGGTTTTGTCCAGAGATCCCATACTCTGGCAACCGGCGATTTTACAGTCGCAGAGATTACTATCTTTATCCTATCTTGTTTTTTCATACTCTTTACTTCCTAAATTATTATATCTCAGGGATATTATACATTTTTTTTGTTTCACATTTATCAATAAACTCCCTCGTTACATACTCCTTGTCTTTGATACCGTTATAAAACTGATTTATATAATCAATTATCTGATTGTTTATTTCTGCAGAGATATATCCATGCTTTCTGATTATATAATAAAAATCGGTTCGCAGTTCACGATAATAGTCAAATACATCTTTATACTCAGCATCTGAATAGCATAATCCTTTATACGTCCTTCTGCTTTCGGGGAATATGTCAACTCTGTCTCTGGGCTTTGTATAATCGGCGTTTACGAAAGCTGAAAAATCAAAGTCATATGGTACAGCATAAGGTGCCAGAGTAGTATCTTTTGGCTGGAAAATTATTATGTTCTTTCTTGAGGAAACAAACCAGTCTTTATTCCCGATCAGAAACTGAAACATTGCCATTCTTTTAAAATTTTCCCTCTCAAGATCAAACGGGGTTAAGAAATTATCCTTTACAACAGCATTATTCCTTTTGGCTGCATGATCTTTATCTTCAATAAAGAAACTGTATTTCTCAAAGAGAGTTTTTTTAAGTCCGGTATCATAATATTCTATCTTTACAAGCCTCACATGCAGGCTGAGGTCAGTGACCCTGTTGTACATTTTATAGATAACATACTCCTCAATAACATATTCATCAGACTTACAGGGAGTAACAAGTTTTATTTTGTCCTGATCCTCAAAGAGCGTATTATGTACATCACTTTTTTTGAAATTAAAATACAAGGGAGGAAAGTTACAGTTATCAGGATTACGACGGAAATTTCCTCTTACCATAATTCTTAGTGGAAGAGTCACTATTTTACGTTTAGCATCTTTGTATGATAATTCTGCATTATGATATGCCGGTGTTTCTCCTCTGTCATTTTGTATTGCTGTAAAGTCAGCCCTTAATTCCATCCTGAGAACTTTGTCAGATCGGAACAATGTGTCTGGTTCACTTGCTGACAATGAGTGTGTTGTAAAAAATAGTAAAGTTATAAATAGTGCTTTTTTCATGGTTTTTCAATATATTCTGGCAATCAGATATTATGCTATTTAAAAATAAGAAACAAATATTATTATTTTTTTGTTCGACTAAATGGAAAAGGCAGATCTGTTATTATGTTAGTTGTTTTTATCACTTTTGCCGGGATGAATTAACAAAATATTTATTATTGTTAAAGTTTTGATAAAATTTTAAAACAATTTACAATTCTTTGTGTTACTATGATATTATAGAAAGCCTATGTATAGAAATACTTTTTTTCTAATTATTGGTATCTTCTTAAGTTTTAGTTCTTCAGCAATAGTACTGGATGCAGAGTATTATACAGATACACTTTCTGCCGGTCCGTATATTTTCAGGGAAAACAATAAAATCAAAGCACGCTGGATTGATAAAGGCCGGATCAAATCTGATGTTTTAACTGCCGAAAATTATTCTGAGTTTAAGAAAAAATTCAATCTTTCATTTGACTATATTGATTTAAAGGAATCTTCACCTTCAAAACCGGATTATGCTCAGGTTTATACCTCAGTTGACAGTCTGAGTGCAATTTCAGATATACATGGAGAATACGACAAATATATTAACCTTCTCAAGGCTTCAGGAATAATTGACGAAAACCTTAACTGGAAATACGGGAAAGGTCATCTGGTTGTTCTCGGCGATGCCTTCGACAGGGGAGACAAGGTTACTCAGATTCTCTGGCATCTTTTTGGTCTCGAGAAACAGGCTCTGGAGGCAGGTGGTATGGTTCATGTCATCCTCGGGAATCATGAATTGATGATTTTTGGCAAAGATGAGACTTACCTGAATGATAAGTACAGGAAAGTTGAAGAATTATTACAGGTGAAATATTCAGATCTCTTTGCTGCAAATTCGGTACTTGGAAAATGGTTACGTTCAAAACCAATAGTGATAACTATAAATGATATTCTATTTGTTCATGCCGGCATATCAATTGAAATGGTAGACAGAAAGCTTAAGATTGAACAGATAAACAGGGGATTTTCTGATATGCTTGCAGGTAAGGAAATTCAGTCGGATGCAGAATATGAAAAACTTATTTTTCTAAATGACGATAATGGTCCGATCTGGTATAGAGGGTACTTCAGAGAACAAGATTTCAGCGAGAATCAGCTTGATTCGATACTTTCATTTTACGGGACAGGTCATATAGTTGTAGGACATACTCATTGTGAGGGAATTAACCCGATTTTTAAGAATAAGATATTCGGAATAGACGCGGGTATCTCAACAGACAATGAGCCCGGACAGATGCTGATCTATAAGGACGGAATTTTTTATGCCGGGTTGGCTTCCGGAAAAAGAATAAAACTCTGAGATTACCAGTAAGCAGGACAAAGTTCGTTCTTCCCGGGTTTCCGGGGACTTTTCTTAACCTCCTTCTCATTACATCCGAATAGCAGATTAAATCCTAACCTGAGGCTAAGCATGCGTGCATTATATGGCCACATTAGTCCTGATCCGGTTTCTCTTGTAAACCTAACCGGAATATTATCGGTTATGAGATAAAACTGTGCTCCTTTGTTTCCGAATGCCACTCCTGCACCCACCTGATTGATTTTATTATTCATTATAGTGTAGGTAAGCGCTGTTCCCACAGAAGGAATTGGTGTATAATTCATTGACAATGTAAGTGATGGTCTCAATCGTAAATCATAGATTTCAATTCTGGTCATTGCGCCTGCCTTCAGCTTTGGAAGGAGAACCCTGGTAACTCCTCCATAAATCTTTAAAGAGGTGGCAGTAAAATATTTTTGAGTAGTTCCGGCTGCTGTGAATGCTTGCAGAAGAGTATCCTGTAAAGCCTCAAGCAGATGTTTCTGGCCGGGATTGGCCTGATACTGATCAAGATCAATGCCGTTGAAAGTATAGGTCCCGCTTGCTTTAAAATTATTAACATTTTTCTTCCACCTGATAAACCCCAGATCTGTAAAACTAGCAGTAAGTTGCGTTGACTCATCCAGATCATAAACAATACCTCCGTCGATTGATATTCCCCGGTTACCATTAAATATATAATCACCAACGATATTATCGAGAGCATTATCAAAATCCACCCTGTTTACCAAACCGTTGGCATCATATCCCAGATTAACAGGAAATGAAGCATTAAGCCTGTAGTTCATTATTGCCTCAAGAGATATAGGATTGTTTGTGGTATTTAGTTCAAGTCGCGCCTGCTTTGTGTTTATGTTTGCCATCCCCTGCAGATACTTAATTCTGGCACCAACCTTCAGTCCGTCAAATAATTCCCTGGCAGCACTGAATCCAATTGAATTCCATACAGTAAGATCTGCACCCGTACCACTTAGTTTAACAGGTATTGCTGTGTTTCCTGCAACGTCCCAGTTCCCATCTTTCAATGAAGCAACATCATCACTGTAAGCAACCCTTAATTCAGTATGATTTCTAATTCCAAAAGTGAAATACCAGTCCTTCAGGTTAAAACCGAATCCTAACAGATCGATGTCGAGGTCGGTACGGAAATAGTTCATCCTCTTAAGCTTCCTGTCAAGGTTTTCCAGATCGAGATAATAAGTACCCGATTGGGCACCGGTTCCTGTATGAATGGCATCATGAAAACCAAATCCGGTGTTTCTCACATTTACTTTCAGCGCGGATATTACCGGCAGTCCAATGTAAATACGGCAGGGATGCATATAGGCAGGATTTAGTTGATTCGCCTGCGGGATCCCCGGCATCATATAAAGAGTATTGTCCTGTGCTTTTGTGCTGAACGTTATCTGTATAAGAATAATGAATGTAACCAGGATTTTATATACTATTTTCAGTCTTTTCATCACTTCCCGGTATTGATTTTTAACTGGGCGATAAGACCTATATTATAATCCATATAGTATGAAAGATAGAATTTGACATCTTTTACCGGGAAATCCGTTGTCGTTATTCTGCCTCTTGTAACAATGAAGTAGGTATTGTTAAGGACATCTATTTTAGACCTTGGCAAATCAACATCTATCATATCCTGCTGGTGGGGGTCGGCAATTCCGTCGTTATTGGTATCCGATGCTCCTTCAATTTTTATCTCCTGAGTGAACAGGCTGTCAAGCAGCATGTGGTTCTGATCAAGCAGGTAGATCTGAGAACTCATGGCAACCGGAAATGAATTGGTAATATTTAACCGTACAATCACTCTCTCCAGTTCTTCAGGAGCCGGAAGAGTCGTGCTTAAATAATCGAATGACATGGTATCGAACAAAACAAGAAACTCACCTTTTCCCCAGAGGGGCAATTCAACTGCAGCAGTCACCTCATAGTTTGAATCGTGATTGATAAATGTTGTGCTGTTCCCTGCAGCAGGCATTATTCCTGCTGAGGCTGACATACTTATTGAATCGGGATTTGAGGCAAGAAGCACCGGCAGATTTGAATTTGTCCGGTCAATTACGATACTATCGTTTATTGTCTGTCCTGCCTGGCTAAGCAAAGGGTATCCGATTGTTCTCGGATTGGTTAGTGAAGGGACACCTGTGCCTGTTAATGAAATGTGGTTATTGTTTCGGTCTACAGCCTCAAACCTGCTGAAAGACAATGATAAAGGAACTCCGACTGAGTTTGAAAAGAGGAGTTTAAGTTTCGGATCATAAAATTCAAATTGTCCGCCGTCGATCTTGCTGAAAAAGTCAGTTGCAAAGTTAAAAGCGGGAAGACTAATACTATATCCGCTGAAGTCGCCATAAATAGTCTCATAACTTAAACCTGTCATATCTACCTGAGTGCTTAATATTGAGGAGCCTGCATTAACAGGACCTGAGGGATTCTGAAGATGAATTGAAAGAATGCATTTCAGAATATTGTTGCCTCCGGAATCATGTCCGGGAATAATCGAATAACCTGCAAGGTTTATTGTAAAATCGGGATTGGAGAAATTTCGGGTTATTGTGTATGGCTGGCCATTAAGCTGAAGTCCTGGCAAAAGGTAAGTGACTGTCCCGGAGATGTTTGCTGAATTAATGTCAACGGTAAGGTTCCCTGTCAACAGATGAATACTGTCGAGGCGGGCTGTAGTCTGAACAAGTGTTATAGGCACTGATACTGTATCAGTAATGTCGAGAGAGGCTCCCGGAATTATGAGATTAATTGCCGAGCCTGTAGTATTTATTAGTGTATTATTAACACTTATTGGCGTGAAGGAGAGAAGATCGCGCATTGTTCCTGAAACAACACTGGTTGAGTAGTACAGGCTAAGGAACCCATCATTGGCAATGTGAAGCTGATCGCTGTATGCCGAGTCGGTGAGGTATTTTTCTATTTCCAAATGCGAGTAACCGACGGGCACTGCCAGTCCTGGTTTGAGGTTCAGGGAGGCATCAAATTTTGCGGGATCAAACTCTTCTTTGACACAAGCGGAGAGGATCACCATTATCAGGATTATCAGACTGAAATTTTCAATATATTTTTGATAATTATTCATGTTCAAATCTGCACTGATCAAGTCTAACATTAAAACCTGATAATTTGTTTATTATTTTGTTTTGACAATTTAAAGTTATAAATATTTCCTGTTAAAGGAATAAAACTACAGATATGATTGTCTATTAACTGCATTGGTGTGCTTATATCTGCCTGCTGATGTTAATAGTTGTTAAATGTTTAAGTTTAGGGACCTGTTGATCAGTTTTTTAAATAATTTCGAAGTCTAGTTTTAAAGAATCTATTAAAAATATATAATCATATTATGAAACGTTTTTTAATTATCGGTGGGGTTTTGCTTGCGGTGGCAGCACTTGTTGCTTTTAACATGATGACCACTAAAAAAGGTGATGTTGTTGTATATGCAGAGGTATTTGAGGGCCCTTTTGAAATATCAGTTTCTAACTCAGGAGAGCTTCTTGCAGAGAAATCTGTTGATATTTTTGGTCCATCTATCGGGCAAGGCGGTAATCAGCAAGGTGGGGGTGATCATGGAGGACAAAGACAGGGTGGCGGTATGGATATGCGTATGATGGAATTAAAGATCCAGGACATTGTTCCTGAAGGGACAGTTGTTAAGAAGGGCGATTTCATTGCTCAGCTAGACAGGTCGAGTTATTCCAATACTTTGAAGGATGCACAGGACCTTCTGAAAACATACCAGAATAATGTTGATATGAAGATTCTTGATACTGCAGTTGTTCTTACCAATCTTAGGGATGACATAAAGAATCAACGATATGTTGTGGAAGAGGCCACTATTACTCTGGCACAGTCAAAATATGAACCTCCTGCCACTATTCGTCAGGCAGAGATAGCTCTTGATAAAGCTCAGAGAAATCTTCACCAAAAAATCAGAGGATATGATTTACGCGTCGCACAGACAGCCTCTGAACTCAATTACCAGAAAATTCGACTCAGCAGGCAGGAAAGACTCGTTCAAGATCTTGAGGAATATCTTTCTCAATTCACGATCACTGCTCCTACCGACGGAATGGTAATTTACAAGAAAGAGAGAAACGGGTCAAAAAGAAAAGCAGGTTCACAGGTAAATCCGTTTGACCGTGTGATTGCCACACTTCCCGATCTTACCGCTATGATTTCAAAAGTCTATGTAAATGAGATTGAGGTCAGCAAAATCAAACCTGGCCAGAAAGTCGATGTTAGGGTAGACGCATTTCCAAAAAAATCATATACCGGAACCGTAACTACAATTGCAAATATCGGAGAGGTTCTTCCGAACTCCGATGCAAAAATGTTTGAAGTGCTTATTAAACTTGATGGCTCGGATCCCGATCTCAGACCAACAATGACAACTGACAATAAGATAATTATCAAAACATTTGATAATGTGATCTCTGTTCCTACAGAATGTGTAATGGCAGGAGCAGACAGTCTGCCATTTGTTTATGAGAAGAATAGAACAAAGCATATAGTCGTGCTGGGAGAATCGAATGAAAAGAATGTTATAATTGAGAAGGGAGTTGAGCCGGGACGTTCATTATACGTTATAGCGCCGGAAGATGCGGAGAATTTTAAACTTGTTGGGGAAGAACTTATTCCTATAATAAGGGAACGTAACCAGGCAAGGAAAAATGAGAATGCCAGATACAGAAAGGTAGTGAACCCTTAAGTGCTTTTGTTTGTTTAATGATTTGATGGACTAATGAGATTTCATTTAGAAAGATTATTAATTAAATTTGCGCATCAAATCATTAAAAATTGAAAAGACATGAGAAAAACTATTTTGACATTGGTATTGGCATTCAGTATTGTTTCACTTGCATCTGCACAGGAATATAAAACAGGTGTTGGTCTCAGAGGCGGATTTTCACAGGGATTAACAATCAAACATTTTCTTGGAGATAAAGCTGCTGTTGAAGGACTTTTAACAACCAGATGGGGCGGTTTTGAGATAACAGGTCTCTATGAAATTCATAATACTGCTTTTGATGTAGATCGCCTTAAATGGTATTATGGTGCTGGGGCACATATCGGTTTTTGGGATGGAAACAGTTCATGGGGTACGCTTGGTACATCCTATACTGTAATTGGTATTGATGGAATCCTCGGCATTGAATATAGTTTCAGTGAGGCTCCGATCAATATCGGACTCGACTGGAAACCAGCTATTAACCTTGTTGGATATTCAGGATTCTGGGCTGATGGTGGTGCCTTATCTATCAGATATATTTTCTAAGCCAGGACATATAAATATTTAAAAGGAAATAAGGGTGCTTCGGCGCCCTTATTTTTTTTATGTGTCTTTTGCGACATTGAATCGTAATTTAGTATATTTATAACATACTTTGTTTTATAACCTTATTATTGTAACAACTGGTATGAAAATTAGGAAGTATCTGATACTGGCAATACTCTCATTTCCTGTTAATTTCATACTGCATTCCTCATCTGCTGATACCACTTCAATTATAGACAACATATATAATTTTGATTTTCTAAAAGCAAATGAGAAGTTATTGTTGTTAAGTGAAAATGAACCTTTAAAATACCAGACTCTTAATCTTGAAGTAAAATGGTGGATGGCTATGGAGCGACAGGATAAAGACCGTTTCTCAGAGTTTCTGAAAACACTTGACAGGTTTGAAAAATATAACCCATCTGAATTATCTCTCATCATTTCTTCAACGTACAGAATGAGATACTATGCCTGCACAAACAAAGTGTATATGATTCCCGGGTTATTTCTTAAAGTCCACAGACAGGTCGGTAGCGCAGAAAAGGAAATACTTATATCTTCATGCACCGAAGAAAAAGAGCTGTTTGTGCTTTATAAATCATTGTTGGAACTTGTTCAAAACAGCTATTCAGTTAGTTGTTTGTTTTCAGGACATGATATTAATAACCGATTAATCGGGGATATTGAATCCATAATTAGCAATGGTTCATATTCCAACCGCGCAATAGGTAAGTATTTTCTTATGAAGTATTATCTTGACATTGAAAATAACAAGTCAAAGGCATTAGCCTACATAACTGAACTGAATGCACAATATCCAAGGAATTTAATTTTCTCTCAATTATTAACCAACAAATGAAATGCTTATGAAAAAGATTCTTTTCCTCTCATTACTCATTGCATTTACTGCAATTTGCGGTACAGCAGTGAATGCTTCAGGTTATACTGCCGATGATAACCTGATCGACCAGATGTTGACACAGGCTCCTGAAAGTACTGGTGTCCTTTTTAATGACCTGACATCCGGGGGACTCTCAGCAGCTTCCTTTGCCTCCAGTGACAAAAGTGCACCTGTAGCTTTACTTCTTGATTTCTTTTTAGGTGGACTGGGAGTTCATCGTTTTTACCTTGGAACTGAAGTGTTCACAGGAATAGGGTATATTCTTACCTGCGGTGGATTCTTCGGCGTTATGCCCCTTATTGATTTTGTTGTAATTATTATCAATATTGAAGATATTTCGAAATATGTTGATAATCCAAAGTTCTTCATGTGGTAATTCAGGAATAACGAATATTTATCAATAGAGGATAAGAATTAAGTATCTGGTATTTATGATACTTAGTTCTTATCCGTATTTAAGAATGCTGGCTTGCTGACTATGAATAAGATATTCACTGTTATTGTCTTAACACTATTTCCTGGTTGTTTTCTATTCTCACAATATAAGGATTGTGTAAGTGTGAGTCAGGAAACACAGGTGCTTACAAAGGGTACCAAAAGTGTTTTCAGATGTGATATTTTCTATAACAAAGAAAAGGATGCAATTGTAACGCATCATTACTACCCTGTAGAGTTTGTGAAGATGTCAAACAGGTTAGGGGAGATGAAAATTTATTTTCCTGAAACCAATAAAGTTACAATTGAGCAAAATCAGTCATTATCAACAACAAATGAATTATTGTATTACTTCATTAATAATAAGCTATCCGATCTGGGGCTATCAAAAGAAGGATTTAAACTGGCAAATACTGCAAGGGAAGAAGGTATGGTGGTTACTTACTGGCAGGCACCTGCGTCTCTTAAAGTTATTAATATGATTAAAATAGTCTTTAAAGATATTCTTCCTATATATGCCGAGTATCGTGGCCCGGATGGGAATATACTTAAAAAGATATTTTACAGTAGATACACAGATTATCAGTCCTTTAGAATTCCTCTCCGCGTTACGGAGATAACCTTCGATGATAAAAAAGACTCGACGATAAGACTATCTGTTTTCTCAAATGTTCGTACAAAGGACTTTCCGGAGAACAATTATTTTAATTTTAAAATTCCGGAAAATGCAAAAATCGGTAACTAAAGTTATTCTGATCGTATTCCTTATTTCATTTTCAGGATTTATATATGGACAGGATAGTTTGTTTATTTCCGATATAGACGTAGTAAGGGTTAGTTTATTGTTTTCAAAACCGGAGAAATCAAGAAGATCATATATCTATAAGGATGAACCCTTAATAAAGAAACTGAATCCGATAGGGTGGGTGTTTGGAGGCACTTTATACTTCTACCAGAATGTTCTTTCAAAACACATTTCAGCAGATTGTCTTTTCTTCCCCAGCTGTTCAGATTTTAGCAAAGAGGCAATCAGAGAAACCGGACTGATACGAGGTACTCTTCTTACGATGGACCGTCTAAGCAGGTGCAACAGGATTGCAGCACATGATCTGAAAAATCAGACCCTGGATCCGGTCTCCAATAAGTATCCAGATCCTGTTTCCAGACATATCAGAAAGTCAAATGATCATGATGATCAAAAATAATTCACTGATTAAATATGCTCTGTTAAGCTGGTTTATTTCATTTGAGGCAATAAGCTTATCCCAGAATTCTGCCGGCTGCGACCTGCAGTTCATTAATCATCTCGTAAACAGGGGATACTATAAGGAAGCAATATTTTTGCTCGATTCAACAGATTGCTCCCTTAATCAGTCGAATGATACTGTTTTTTATCTCAGAGGCTGGAGCCTTTATTCATTGAAGCAATTATTGAGATCATCAGAAAACCTCATTAAAGTTGACCCTTCATCTGAATTCTACCTGAAATCACATTTTTTTGCCGGATACAACTATTTGCATGCCGGCAATTATGACCTGGCGTTTAAGACATTATCAGATATTCAGATTACTCAAACCAGGGAACTTTCTCTCAGAAACTTTGAATTGGCAGGACTCTTCCTTCTCCAGGGTAATTATATAAAGTATGATGAATCAGCAGGCCTGGTAAACAGAAGTCAGTACGAGATCTCTGAATCGTTTGATAATCTTTATAAAATATCTGAAAATCTAAAGAGCCATAAAAGAAAGTCACCATTTGTTGCCGGATTATTGTCAGGAATAATACCGGGGTCAGGCAAGTTCTATGCCGGGAAGAGAGGTGAGGCAATTACGACTTTTATTTCCACAACCGGGCTTGGACTTGTAACAGCAGAATCAATAAGGAAGAAGGGACTGAAGAGTTTCAGAACAATTGCTTTTGGTACTGCCTTTGCATTCTCATATGCAGCCAATATTTATGGAGCTGTAATGACAGTTAACATTATTGAAACAGAATATAACGACAATGTTAAGAACTCGATACTTTTTAATCTGCATATTCCTATCAGGAATAGTTTCGACCGGTAGGTTAGATGCATCAGACTATTTCAGGGACGCTCTCCGATATTATAATGAGGGTAAGTACTTTGTTGCTTCTATTGAATTTGAAAGAGCCCTCTTTTATGAAACCGACAATAGCAAAATTGCCACCTGTAAATACTACAAATCATTGTGCTACAGAAAGGCTGATGAAGTATCAAAAGCTCTTGATGAACTCAACGGCATAAACCTGTTTAACCTGCCTGATTCTCTTATGTTATTAATACGCTATGAAGGAGCCTTGTGCAATTATCTTATCGGCGATCCCGAAAAGGCAATCTGGCTTCTTGATGAACTCAGGCTTAGTAACCGGGATACTTCCGAAATTCTAAACATTTTACCTCTTAATGTTTTATGCCTGAATTCAATACGGAAATGGGAAGATGCTCACAATCTGTTAGATTACCTGATAGTTAATTCTGATATCACAGAACCGGAAAAGAAAAAATTAGCAGAAGAAATTGATGAGATTTACATTGATAATAAACTCCCTAAATTCAAAAAGCCTTCTAAAGCAGAAAACCTTTCAAGATTCATTCCCGGTTCAGGACAGGTTTATTCAGGAGCAGTCGGCGAGGGATCATTTAATTTTCTGATGAATGCATCAATACTCGGATTTGCAGCATATGAATTTTATACTCATTATTATTTTACCGGGTATTTTGTTGGATTGGGATTATTAAACAAGACCTACAACGGAGGAATTCGCAGAGCCGGGATAATTGCAGAAAGAAGAAATCAGAAAAGTATGGATGACTTTAATCTGCGGATTTCTTCAATCTTGACCAGGTTATAAATTTCCAGTAATTTCTTAATTTTATTAATTAAATACAGATGTTAACTAACTCACCAAACACATTATGATATGAAAAGAACTCTTTTGTTGATCTTAATCGCAGTACTGGTGCCGTATCTTGCAAGTTCCCAGTCCCGTTTTAACGGACTAGATATGAATATGGGAAACCTTTACAGGCTGTCAGATGCCAAAACACGTTCTATAAGTCCTGAGAATTTCTCAGGAGAAAAGGGCCAAGCAGGAATGGCTGATCCTGCTGATAAGGATAAGCCTAACACAGCAAATGCATTCAATGCCGCACGAGACCTGGGTCAGGGATGGAAGGTAAATCCGTTTGTAAGGATTAAACCCGGAGAGACCTTTACAATGGCAGATATAACCGGCCCGGGAGCTATTCAGCACATCTGGATGACACCCACAGGCAAATGGCGTTTTTCGATTCTGAGGATCTACTGGGATGATGAAACAGAACCTTCTGTTGAGTGTCCTGTAGGAGATTTCTTCGGCATGGGATGGAATGAGTACTCGCCGCTGGTATCAGCAGCCATTTGTGTAAATCCAGGAAGTGCATTTAACTCTTACTGGGTAATGCCATTCAGGAAAAAATGCAGGATAACTATGGAGAATGTCAACGATGCTGATGCCATGACACTCTATTATCAGGTTGACTATACTCTGACTGAGGTACCGTCTGATGCAGGATATTTTCATGCCCAGTTCCGCCGTTCAAACCCAAATGAATCATCTGTCTATACTATTAATGACGGGATAAAAGGAAAAGGGCAGTATGTAGGTGTTTACCTCGCATGGGGTGTTAATAATAACGGATGGTGGGGAGAAGGTGAAATTAAATTTTATATGGATGGTGATACTAAGTTTCCAACAATTTGCGGAACAGGAACAGAAGATTATTTCTGCGGCTCATATAATTTCGACCGTGAAGGAAAGTATACCGAATTCTGTACTCCATATGCCGGGCTGCCTCAGGTGATCAGGCCAGATGGAACATACAAATCGCAGCAAAGATTCGGATTATACCGCTGGCATATTATGGATCCGGTAAGGTTTGAAACAGATCTTAAAATCACAATCCAGGATCTGGGCTGGCACCAGGGAGGTAGATACCTGAAACAGCAATCTGATATTGCATCAACATGTTTCTGGTACCAGGCAGAGCCCCATGCAAAATTTCCTAAAATGCCTGAATGGCAGAGGCTCGAGGTAAACTAGTCTGGCGTTCAAATACTACGGTTGCTTAGACCCTAAGTTGTCTTGTTTCACAATACCAGATATAATTAGGTACTGGGCAAGAATGTAGGTTGACATAATTGCAATTCCGGAGTATGTGAATTGAGCATAGAACTTATTGATTGAAATAAGAGAATCGGACAATACAAAGAGGATTGCTCCGCATAAGACTGCTATATAGCTGATTTTGTTAACTCTGTCCATACGGTTTATTGCGGCTGCTACCATCGACAATATTACCGCAGCATATAATATTACCGGAACCTTCATTCCGTCAAGGTTTTTATATAGAATTGCAACTAGTGAAGATCCGAATAAGAGAAGTGGAAGAAGAAGGTAAATCTTTCTGAAGAAGACAACACTTTTTCCCGGGATCCTGCTAAATGCCACAATATACATGATCTGGCTTAATAGAAAAAAGGCAAGTCCGGGGATAAAAGAGAAATCTATTGCAACATCGCCTGCCCATGAAAGTAACAAGGCTGCAAGAACCGGGATTTTAATATCTTTCCTGACGCTGATTAAATAATAAATTATAAGAGTTGGGATTATCATACCTTTCAGCCCTACTCCCAACCAGAATGGCAGAAGATTGTCTGTCAAAGTGTAAACAGTCCCTATAAAGAAATAAATAAAAGTAATTGTCTTTGGTTTCATAGGTCTCTTGATTTTCGGGGTCATGATATTATTTCCCACCCGTTCACAATAGCTTTTCTGCGAAGTTTCTTATCAGGATCTACACAAACTGGATTACCAACAATGCCCAGAGCAGGAAGATCAGCAGTGGAATCGCCGTAATACCAGGAGGTTTTTAGGCTTGTGTTATTTATTTCACAGTAACTGGTAAGACGTTCAACTTTCGCTTCATTGAAACAGAATGAACCATCTGGTCTGCCGGTGAAAATTCCATTTTCAGTTTCGAGTTGTGTGCAGATTACATCATCCATGTTTAGATACTCAGCTACAGCGCTGCATACCGGGAATACAGACGAAGATAGAATAACAACTCTTGCTCCGTTCTTTTTATGAAGCCTGATTTTTTCCTCTATCAGAGGACGAATTGATTTTTTAAGCCGGGAATTGAAAATCTCTGCAGCGAGTTCCTTTAATTCAGATTCCTTTGTTCCCTTAAGCCATCTGGTAATAGTTTTGATAATGATAACAGGATCTTTAAGCTTTAACTTGTATAACAGGGAGAGGTATGTGCCCCATAGAACATAACGTTTGGATATGAGCCCATTCCTGTATGCCTGCTGGATTAGGATCTTCCCGCTGTTTTCACTTATTATTGTGCGATCGAGATCGAAAAATGCAATATATTTTATGCCCGAATGGCTAACATTTGAAGAAGTGGTTTCCATCTGGGTTATAAATTAGATTCAGCGCTGAAGGTATAATTTTTACATTAAAAGATGTAGCAAAATTCAGCTCGCCATCTACATGGAATGGCACCTTTCCGGGGAATTCCAGGTTTATTCCGGGAGTCTGGTAGTAATTTACTTTGGGATCGGTAACATGCTTTCCTTCAGGAACTTTTAGCAGAATGCTGAATCGCTGGAGCAAAGAGAGTTTCTTAATCATGCATACATCCAATAATCCATCATTGGCAACTGCTTTTGGTGTCAGGAAAAAACTCCCGGCAAACCTTCTTCCAATCGCAATGGTATTAATAAAACAGTCAGTCTCATGTTTTCCCTCATTTGTTATTACTATCATCCTTTTTTCTCTGAAAAAGAGAAGGGTTTTTATTATATGCCATATGTACTTATGTTTTCCTCCCAATTTGACCTTACCGGGTTCAGTGTAATTCTCGGCAGCAACCTGGGCATCAAAACCAAGCCCCATCCCGTTAAGGAAAATCATGTCGTTACACAATCCTGCATCCATTGCAATAACATTGGCTTTGAAGAAGATATCCCATTCTTTCTCATCAAAACGGTTGTGGAATCCGGGGATCTGTATAAAGTCATTGCCTGTGCCTGCAGGAATAAGTCCGGTTATCACATCTTTCTGATTAATTAGCGGCCGGGCAATTTCATTAAATGTTCCGTCACCGCCTACGCCTATTATATGCCCGAATCCTTTTTTCAGGCATTGCTCTGACAATTCAGTGGCATGTCCGCTTCTCTCGGTGATCATTAATTCGGCATCAATATTATGCTTCTTTATCATCTCTTCCAGCAAGGGTATAAGGGTTTTAGCAAAACCATTACCTGCTATCGGATTGATGATGAAAGCCCACCTTTTGTTTTTTATTTCCATTTTTGTTTAAATATAAATCATTTAACCAAAAAGGGCACGAAGAGCTTAATTAGTTGATTCTTCCTTTGTGTTCTTTGTGTGCACTTAGTGTCCTTTGTGGTTAAATATTTTCAATATTAGTCTGATAATATTTTCTATTTATAAGCTGATTCAATTATCGATTTTACTGCTTCGATAATTTCAATATCTGTCTTTTCTATTAAATCTTCTCTTTTTATAGGCTCATGTATAATTACTTCCAGCCTGGAATCAAAATCTATCGATGCCCTGTTCTTAGGCTTGAGTTTGTAAAAACCATTTAAAGTAACAGGTAATATTCCGATATCCGACGTACGGAACAGATATATAAATCCCTTATAGAAATCGTTTATCTTTCCATCCAGAGTCCTGGTGCCTTCTGGAAATATTGCTACTGTATGTTCCCTCGATTTCAGGACAAGCTGTTCGAGCATTTCCTTTGTATTCCTGACTGTTGGCTCTTTAAAAGGAACATAATCAGTCATTCTGAGTATCATACCGAACAGAGGCACTTTTAACAGCCGTTCATGACCAAACCAGGATATTCCTGAATAGATCGACATAATTGCCACGATGTCAAACAGGCTTGCATGATTCGCAACAAGTATGTAGCGTTGGACTTTATTGATATTCTCCCTGCCCTGTACATGCAGTTTTTTCCCTATAATTATAAAGACCGATTTGGCCCAAAACTGTGAAAGCACCCTGATTGGCCTTTTCATTCTTAGAAAGGCAAAGACCAAGATTATAAATACCCCGATTGCCGTGTAGCAATAAAGTACTCCAAATAATAGTATTGAAATAACTGCGTAGAATTTTGAACGCATTGAATGTGATTAATAATTGCCGGATGAAAATAACTATTTTTTTTATCATAAAAATAAGTAGAGTGATTTATAGCATTATAAGCCTTAATTCAACTCTTTTTCATAATTTTATAACTAACCATAAACCTGATCTTTTTCATAACAACACCAAACTGATACCCTTATGAAAACAAATGAAGAATTCAGCCGCCGTAAATTCATCTCTACATCTGCATTAGCAACTCTGGGGACGATAGGAGCATCTCAATTACTATCTTCATGTACCGATGGAGGTACTAAAAAAGAGGAGATCAAACTGCCTGAGCTGCTTACCAGCGCTCCCGACGGGAAAGTATTGAAAGCAGGACTTATTGGATGTGGCGGACGTGGTACAGGTGCCGCAATTAACTTTCTCGATGCCGGTCCAAACCTCGAAATAGTTGCTTTGGGCGATGTCTTCCAGGACCGTCTTGATAAATGCAGGGCTGAACTAAAAACTCAGAAAAACGTAGAGATCCCTGACGAGAAGTGCTTCCTCGGATTTGATAATTATGAAAAAGTTATTGATTCAGGAGTAGATATTGTTTTGTTATGCACACCTCCTCACTTCCGGCCGCAGCATGTAGAGGCTGCAGTAAAAGCTGGTAAACATATATTTATGGAGAAACCGTGTGCTGTTGACCCAGTAGGTGCCCGTTCTGTTATGGTCTCCTCGGAGAGAGCCAAACAGCAGGGACTTTGTATTGTTAGCGGCACAATCAGGCGTGTTCAGAAAGATTTCATGGAAACATGGAGAAGAGTACAGAACGGCGCAATAGGGGAGATTGTAAGTGCACATATAATCCGCAACGGAGGGTCATTGTGGGTCATCAAGAGACAACCTGGAATGTCTGATATGGAATATATGCTTCGCAACTGGGCAAATTTCTGCTGGCTTTCGGGCGATCATATAGTTGAACAGTTTATTCATGAAGTTGATGTAATGAACTGGTATATAGGTAAAAACCCTGTAAAAGCAATGGGCTGGGGCGGACGTCAGCGAAGGATCACAGGCGATCAGTACGATTTTTTCAGTGTTGAATATCTGTATGAAAACGGCATGCACACACATTGTGCTGCACGTCAGATTACTGGTTGCAGCAACCTGACAAAACAGCTAATTACAGGAACAGAGGGGTTTGCAAATGCAAAAGGTCAGATTTATAACCTCAAAGGGGAGGAGATATGGAAGTATCCGACACCCGAAGAAGGTTCGACAGATCCAACATGGAAGGTTACAGATCCTTATGTTCAGGAACATATCAATCTGGTTACTGCCATCCGAAGAGGAGAATACCTGAGTGATGCTGAGGCACAGATAAATTCAACACTCATAACTATCATGGGACGTATGTCGGCATATACAGGAAAAGATGTTACCTGGGAAGAAGTTATGAACTCCGACATGTATCTTGGTCCAAAGACCTATGCGTTTGGCCCCGTTCCCGGAATTCCTGAAACAATACCTGTAATCGGAGCAGAACCTAAAGCCTAAAAATATTGCGGATTTCGGATTGCGGATTGCGGATTGAAAACGAGCTGAATTTAGCAATGAAATCCGAAATCGAAAATCCGAAATCCGAAATTCACGATTCACCATAAATAAACTGAACTATGAATAGACGACAATTTACCAAAAATACAATGCTGGCTTCGGCTATGCTTTCAGCTTCTTCATTACCGCTATTCTCAAAATCCTTTTCTCCTGCTGAACGGACTCTGAAAAAAGGAATAATGTGGGGAAGCATTGGCTTTGGACAAACAATAATGGAAAAGTTCCAGGCTGCAAAAGCTGCCGGATTTGACGGTGTTGAGGTTATGAGTCATCTCAACAGGGCTGAGGTCCTGAAAGCCCGCGACGCTACAGGACTCACTATCCCAAGTGTCTGTGGAACAAACCACTGGAAGTTCACGCTTTCTGATCCCGATCCTGCAATCAGGGAGCAGGGACTGGCTTCGCTTAAGTTATCCCTCGAGGATGCTGCAGCATATGGTGCTGATACAGTATTACTTGTTCCCGGCCGGGTTAGTGAAACAGTTACATATGATGAATGCTGGACACGATCAGCAGAGGAGATTAAAAAAGTAGTTCCGATGGCAATAGATCTTAAGGTGAAAATTGCACTTGAGAATGTATGGAACAACTTCCTCATCAGCCCGATGGAAGCTGCATCATTTGTTGATCAGTTTAAAACAACATTCGTCGGGTTCTACTTCGATTGCGGTAATATTCTTATATATGGGTGGCCTGAGCAATGGATAAAAATCCTTAACAGACGAATAGCGAAGGTTCACATTAAGGAATTCAGCCGGAAGATTGCCGACACGCAAGGCAAATCAGCAGGATTCAAGGTGAACCTGCTTGAAGGCGATGTTAACTGGGCAAATGTTATGAAAGCCCTCGATAATATTGGTTATGGAGGCTGGACAACAATAGAGCAGCCGGGAGGTGGTACTCCCGAAGGATTGAAAGACCTCTGCGACCGTCTGATTAAGATTCAGGCAAGCTGATTATTTTATCCCTGAATTGCTTACAAAGGAAATCTGCTTACTGTCAGGAGACCACGATGGTACGTTAATGGTACCCTGTCCTCCGTACAGGTAAGCTATTACCTTTGGTTCGCCGCCTGTAACAGGCATCAGTCTGAGCATTACCCGTTTATTAGCAGGATGACTGTTCGGCTCAATGTCGGGAGGGAATGAGATAATAGCTATCCATTTTCCATCAGGAGATATATGAGGAAACCAGTTGTTGTACTTATCGAATGTAAGCTGCTCCCTTCCTGATCCGTCGGGTTTTATACGCCAGATCTGCATCGTCCCGGTATGCTGGCCGTTATAATAGATGTATTTTCCATCAGGCGAATATTCACATCCGTCAACATGTTCACCCTCCTTGATATCGGTTAACTGAACCTCTTTTCCACCTTTTATCGAGTTCCGGTAAATGTTATAGATTCTTTTCCCGTTACGCTGAGCAACATAAACGACTTCTTTATTATTAGGTGCCCATCCATGCCAGTATGAAGGTGTCTCCGGGGTTATCAGAGTTGGCTCTCCTCCAGTGATCGGAACAACCCAAACAGCAGAGCCTGTCCCAACTGTCCCTTCTCCTGAACTGCTTATTGCAAGTAACTTGCCGTTGAAGGATATTCCATGGTCATTATTGTTTCTGACTACTTTGCCGGTGTTAAGTTTCTCCAATTCACCACCCTCAACAGGAATCTTGTAAATGGAACCTCCCATGTTGAAAAGAAGTTTCTTGCCGTCGGGCATCCAGTTGGGTGCCTCAAATGTTCCGTCTTTTTCCCATATTACTTTTCTTTTCCCGTCGAATACATTAACTGTTTCCATTCTGCATCCTACCGGACCGAATTTTGCTGATGTGTAACCATCCGGAACAGGTTTGTCTATTCTCAGGTTCCATATTTTCACTTCTTCGGATACATCTGGATTATGAGAGCAGATAAACGGACCTGCCAGCACTTCTTCCGGAAGATTCTCCATTTCGTGAGAACCAATTATATCAAATGGTTTACCATAATGAGCAGCTCTCATTGTAATCAGCTTTCCTGTGCGTTCAATCTGAATAACATTATATGCTGAGTCTTTTGCAAATATCTCATCCTGAGGGTCTCTCATTGCTGCCCCACTTGATGCTCTCCACTGCAGAGCAGTCAATCCGTCACCATGTAGTGTAGCAGTAGCATGCATTGCCTTTTCATCAGCAGATTCCCTGATCATAAAGCCTGTTTTCCTGTGAAGTTCTTTGCCCTTGCCAACAAATTCAAAATTTGCTGTCATGATAAAATCACCTTTAATCTTATTGTACAGATAATGAAATTCATCTCTCTCAAACCAGATATTGTATCCGGCACCTTTCAGTGTATAGGCCTGTTCAGCATTATTATACAATGCAGAGCCGGCGATTTTCGGATTGCCGATATCACTGCTGTTCTGAAAGACTCCGGCAGGATTATTCTGTGCTGATACTGAAATCAGTATTAGACTTAATACAAGGATCAGTGATGATTTCATATTTAAGCAGGTTTTAAAGTCTTAAAATCGGATGAATATTTTTTGAAACGCATTAATAAACTCTTTAACCAAATATATACAAGTAATGGAAAAACAACAACCACCAGTTTATTGTAGTAGAAAGCATTTTCGAACTGAAAATGAATCACAGAAAGAATAGCTCTTGTCATTCCGCAACCTATACATTCATTACCGGTAATATTCTTATACAGGCAGATCGTATGCTGATCCTTTATCCAGTCAAGAGGTATAAAATATAAAACCACCGGAACCATTAAGATTCCGGTAGTAAAAAGAATCCCGGAAAAACTTCTATCTCTTAACCAGAAGATTTCCTTTTGCATCTTTGAAGTTACCGACAATAATAATAATGAAATCTACAAGTGTCCAGATACCACAACCTCCAAGAGTTAATATCTGAACTACCCCGATTGCTGTATGGCCTGTGTAGAACCTGTGTACGCCAATGAATCCAAGGAAAAAGCATAACAAAAGTGTAGTCAGCCAATCTTTTCCCTCACCGTTCTGGGGATTTTCTCCTTTGAGACTGACTCCGCATTTCATGCAGATTGTTGAGCTGGCATTTGTTTCAGCTTTGCAGTTGTGACAATATCTGTCACCTGCTTTAGGTGGTGTTCCACAAGATACACACATAACGGCTTTTTCGGAAACTTCGTTTCCACAGTTTCTGCAATACATAGTTCTGGTTTTTAAGTACTCATTTAGTTTTAGTGCTGCCAGGTTTTATGTGGCTGCTGGTCTCCACTATTTTAGGCTGATTAAAGATACAATAAAAATCTGCTGCAATCAGATATAATCGTTAATATATTCTCTGATTTTTGATGTAAAAAGAAGAAATTCGACTATTTTGGTATCAGAATTGTCAGACCAGATTAAATTTTTATACCACGATTCTGATTAAATGAAGAACTATGAATGAGATACTTAATAAAATTTCGCTTTGCGTTGAGTTCGGGAAGATAAATAAAGTTTCTCCTTATCCTCCTAATATGAAGGATCAGGATGGAGCTGATGAGTTGACCAGAAGGGCATTGGATGAAGGAGTAAGCCCTGGTGAGATACTCGAAAATGCATTAGTGCCGGCTATGGAAAAGGTCGGGGAGAAGTTTACACGTAAGGAGATTTATGTGCCGCAGATGCTTATGGCTGCCAAAGCAATGAACAGCGCCCTGGTACATCTGAAACCCTTTTTTCAGTCAGGAGAAACAAAACGAAAGGGTAAGTTTATAGTCGGTACCGTTTCAGGTGATCTTCATGATATAGGTAAAAATCTGGTTGCGATGATGATAGAGGGTGGCGGATGGGAAGTTATAGATCTGGGAGTAGATGTAGGAACCGAGAAATTTCTGAAGGCTCTTGACGAACATCCGGGGGCTGTAGTAGGATTATCTGCGCTTCTTACAACCACAATGGAGAATATGAAAAAAATAGTCGCCGCAATAAAGGAGAAGCATTCTGACTCAAAAATTCTTGTAGGAGGTGCTCCTGTAACAATGGAATATTGTCAAAAAATCGGGGCTGACTTTTATTCCCCCGATCCACAGGGTGCTGTTAATTACCTGAAGCAATTAGTGTCATAACATGTTTAATTTATGCAAACAATCCTGAGAGGCAGAGAAGTTGAAGTAGTCATTGATACAAAAGGGCCGGTTGTAATTATAGGGGAGTGTATTAACCCGACACGAAGGAAAAAACTTGTTTCCACCTTACAGGAAAATAATTTTGAATATGTCCTTGAACTTGCTGATAGTCAGATTAAAGCCGGGGCTGATGTTCTCGATGTAAATGTTGGGTTTCCGGGAGTGGATGATGTTTCTATGCTGCCTGCAACAGTACTGGCTCTTAATGAAAAATTTGATATCCCTCTTTGTCTCGACTCTCCAAATCCAAAAGCAATTGAGGCTGCATTAAAAGCAGCCACAGGAAAATGCCTCATTAATTCCGTGAATGGCGAAGAGAGGTCTTTAAACATACTTCTCCCGATAGCCAAAGAGTATGGAGCTGCAATTATTGGATTAACGATGGATGAGAACGGGATAACAAATGATCCGGAAAAAAGACTCCGGATTGCCGAAAAGATAATGGAAAGGGCCGTTAGAGCAGGCATCAGAATGGAAGATGTTGTTATAGACCCCCTTGCCATGGCAATCAGTGCTGATCCTGATGCCTGTATGGTAACTCTTGAGACAATAAGATTAGTACACAGTAAACTTGGATTGAATATCACCATGGGATCGAGTAACATATCCTTCGGACTGCCAGGCAGAGAAGTTTTGAATTCAGCTTTCATGACATTATCAATACTGAACGGGCTCACGTGTCCGATTGCAAATCCGGAGAAGATCACGGCTGCCGTAAGGGCAACAGATCTTATTATGGGCAGGGATGATTATGCAGTGAGGTTTGTTGAACATTTCCAGTCTGGAGAATTTTAGTATTTCACCAATATAAATAGCATGTCGGTAATTAAACCTGCACGCAGATGGCAACCGGCTTTTTACCCGTTTAAAAAGGAAAAACTCAGCAGGAGGATACTTGCAAAAACGGAGTTAATGGTCAAGGGGCCACTTTTTGGCTGCCGTATGTGCGGAAACTGTCTGCTCCAGGAGACTGCTTTCATTTGCCCGATGGAGTGTCCAAAAGGTATAAGAAACGGACCATGCGGTGGTATTACTCCAGATAAAATGTGTTATGTTGATAGAACCAGAAAATGTATCTGGTATGCTATATATAAAAGAGCACTTAAAACCGGGAGGGAAGAGATGCTGATGGAAGTTCTTCCTCCTCTCGACTGGGATAAGACCGGTACTGAAACATGGGGTGATGTGGTGCGACAGGTTAAAAAAGTCGGTACCGGTAAATTTGTTTCATCTCTTTTTTTAAAAGATCAGATAGCGAAAGACGAGGTGTGGGCATCAGTTTTCAAAACTATCCGTCAGCCTGAATGGTGGCAGGGCGACTCAGAATACCATCCTGCCAGGAATGCTGAGCCGGTATCTGAGCTGGAGAAAAAGTTGCGCTCAGGGGAATTTGTTGTGGCAACGGAGGTCTCTCCGCCGGTTGGTTCAGGAACGGATAAATTTGTGAGAGATCTGGAATCAGTAAAACAGTATGCTACAGCAATTAATTTTACAGACTCCTCTTCCGCACGTCCTAAAATGTCTTCCATTGCATGTTGTAAAGTGGCTCTGGATCATGGAGTTGAGCCGGTATTTCAGATTGCTTCGCGCGATATAACCCGTACAGGTCTGCAGGCAACCGCTGTAGGTTTAAATGCAATTGGTATTAAAAATGTTCTGTGTCTGACAGGAGATAACGCTGTTGTTGGATCATCTCCAACTTCTAGCATGAATATTTTAGATGTTGATTCAGTGCAGATGCTGTGGATACTCAGAAGAATGCGCGATGATGCCATATACCTCGATGGAAGGCAAATGAAGAATCCTCCCCGGTTTTTCCTGGGAGCTGCTGCATCACCGTTTGCTTCAGATCCTGAATTGCAGGCTATTAAGGATCATAAGAAAGTAAATGCAGGGGCCCAGTTTTTCCAGACAAACCTTGTTTTTGAGCCTGAGAAACTCGATCCATGGCTGGAACAACTTTATAAGAGAGGTGTTCTTGATAAGGTATTTATTCTCATAGGTATTGCACCGCTGAAAAGTTATAAGGTTGCAGAATATATAAACACAAAGGTACCAGGTGTAAGGGTCCCTGAAAAAATTCTGAAACGGATGGAGAAAGCCGGAGAGTCAGCACCGGAGGAGGGCATCCGGATTGCTTTGGAAATGATCAGTGCAGTTAAAGGAAAACAGGGTGTTAACGGTATTCATATTATGACATTGGGTTGGGAGGCAGCGGTTGAGAGGATTGTGAAAGAATTATGAAAAACAAGATATTTCAATTTGACTTTAAGGATCTGAAACTTAGTGTTTCGCAGATAGAGAATGTCATTGGTTTTAATGAAGGTGATGACCGCGAGTTTGTTATCAGCCTAATAGATGAAGTCCTTGCTGAATCTTCAGAGATTGCAAATGTCAGGGCACAATATTGCCTGTTCGAAAGGATCAGTTTTGAAAATGAATCTAAATCAATCTCGATTAATGATATCACTTTCAATATTAAAAACATTGTTTACCAGCAGCTTAAGAAATCTGAATCTGTTGCACTTTTTATGTGCACTGCCGGTGAAGAGATAGGAAAGAGAAGCCGGAAATATATGCATGAAAGAGACCTGCTTCGTGGTTATATCTATGATGTTGTTGGCAGTGAAATAGCTGAAGCAGCAGCCGATCTGATGCAGGATGATCTTGGAAAATCAGCTTCAGAATCTGGATTGAAAATTACAAACAGGTATAGTCCCGGGTATTGCGGCTGGAATGTTAATGAGCAGCATAGTCTCTTTAGTCTTATTCCATATAATTATTGTGGTATAAGGCTTACTGAATCAGCTCTGATGGATCCAGTAAAGTCTGTTAGCGGCATTATTGGAATTGGTTCAAAAGTAAAAAGCAATCCGTATACATGCAGGATGTGCGATATGAAGGACTGTATTTACAGGAAAGTCAAGGAGAGAAAGTAATGAAATCCTTAATATTTTTGTAACCCATCCCCCGGCCCCTTCCCTTAAGAGTAAGGGAAGGGGTGTCGCAGGTATTTCGAAAATCACAGCCTCCTTCCCTTATTGTCTAAGGGAAGGGTTAAGAATTATCTTTCGTTTTTATATTTCTCGAATGCCTCTGCAATCTTAGCCTGATTGTGATCACCTGAATGAACAAGTACCCTGTACCGAAGTGTTAGTACAGTTCCCTTTTTCATAAAGGTATCAGTTTCATTTGCAGGCCAGTACATTGGTGTTGGCGACATAAAGCCGTAATCGCGCGTGAACCATGGGGATGGGTACCACGGGTTCGATGGATGCTGAAAAATAGCCAACCCCTCAATCGCATCCCCTCTTTTTCCATAAAAATCGATCCATGGGGAGCTCTTCCCGAAAGTGTCTTTTTCACTTTTTGATCCTTCAGCATTAATCATAGTACCACCATTCTTAACAGAGAGATCTGCCGCCATCCTGGCACTGAACAGCGAATGATTTGTTTTTTTGATAGTAACATCAATAAGCATCTCCATTACTATTTCAACATCTATCTGACTCATGGTAGCCGAAGGTGAGGTTATCAGGATCTTTCTAGTATCCTTCACCGGGGATATTGCACCCGGACGGCTCCATATGCACTCATCAGTTATTAGAACCGTATCGCCACCCTGCTTTTGAATCTGTGCATTGACTGAGATTATTCTTCCCCGTTCAAGTCCTTCCTGCCAGTAGTTTCCACCATTTACCAGATCGCAGCCAAAAAACAGAGAGCTGTGATGAGGGTATTCACCGTTACGCATAGATGTTACAGAACCCCCTGAAACAGGACCGTTCACAGGATAGAAAAAAGGATATTTTTCATCGTTTGAAAAGATGTAACTGGTGAAATATTTATTCCCTATCGTTACATTAATTTTTGAGCCAACCTTCTCGGCTGTAATTTTAGCTGCCGATATTGGTAAAACAATCATCAGACCGGCAATAACCAGTGTCCAGAAAAAAAGCCTTTTCATAATCTTATTATTCAGCAAGTTACATTTTAATATAATCGGTTCCGTAAGGAGCCCTTTGCGGGCGCGACAGAGTCTTATTGGCTTCAGCATCATTGCCGAATTTTTCAGCAATAGGATCCCATGGAAGTTTTCTTCCAAGTTTCATAGCAGTATGAGTTATTAGGCATATTGTACATGCGCGATGGCCTAATTCGACAGGTGATATTGGCTCTTTTCTCGATTTTATACAATCGAGCCAGTTCCCGTGCTGATTGTCAATCTTATAAAGATGAATCTCATTCTCCTTTATTTCTGATGTAAGGATTTTTGGATCGCTTGCAGTTAGTGATCTTGCGTTTCTTCCTGCAACAACAGGATCGCTTGCAGAAGCTGTATAGTTACCGCGTGTAACAAAAATCCAGCCTTCTGTACCTTCGTACCTGATGCCATTCGGATAGCCTCCGCTTGTGTACATTGTGATGCCATTTTTATATTCTGCTTTTGCCATGAAGTCACCATGAACATCCCACATACCTGATTTAGGAAATTCAGCAACAGCTTCAATAGAAATCGGTCCGGTTAATTCTGTATCCATACCCCATGCAGCTGAATCGAAGTGGTGCTGTCCCCAGCCAGTTATCATACCTGCTCCGAACTGTTCGCATCTTAGCCATCCCGGTCTGTCAGTCAGACTATTCTGAGGATGTACACGGGTTTCTGTATAGTAGACCTCAGGAGTTGATCCCAGCCATGCCTTGTAATTAAGGTTTTTTGGTATTGGCATTTCTGTAGTTACCGGACCCGGTGGGTCGCCGGGCAGACCTATTTTAACTGTATGAAGCTTACCAATCCTTCCGTTTCTCACAAGTTCTGCTGCAATTCTGAACTGAGGCATTGCACGCTGCTGCGTACCGACCTGGAGAATGACTTTTTTCCTGAGTACCACATCCCTTAGAAGTTGTCCTTCTTTAATAGTAAGTGAAGTGGGTTTCTGTACATATATATCTTTGCCTGCAAGAGCAGCCTCAATAGCCGGTTGGGAATGCCAGTGGTCAGGAGTGGATATGATTACTGCATCTATGCTTTTATCGGCTATTATTTCGTGATAATCTTCGTATGTTTTAACGTCAACATAACCGGGACTACCTGTTTTTTTTGTATAAAAATTCTCAATATACTGTTTCCCTTTCGCCACCCTGTTCGAATCCCAGTCAGCTACCGCAACTACCCGTGCAACATCATAAGGAAGTGTTTCTGTCAGATCGTGACTACTGGCTATCCTGCCAAATCCAATCTGTCCTATGTTAATTTTGTCACTCGGCGGGTTTTTCCCGATGACACTTGAAGGGATAATTGTAGGAAATCCGCCAAATGCAACTGACGACAGGAGAGTTGCCTTTACCGAATTATCGATGAATTTTCTTCTGGAAATATTCTTTGTCTCTTTTTTCATCTCTTTGATATTTAAAGTGATACAATTATATTTTACTGCTAAGTGGTTTGTAGAAGCTTTCAGGCGGACCGAGATAGCTTGGTTTTAAACCACCGGAATTTACGATAATTTTCTGCAATACTACACCAGGATCGACCATAAAAATTTTGAGGGTATGGTAACCGGGGTTGTTTATTATATGTTTTGACTGACTGAATCTGGCATTATCACTAACTGTTTTCTCCCAGTCGGTATTCCGGTTCTGGGCATTATATTTTTCAGGAACGAGTGTAATTACCTGAGGTGTTTCATTATCGAAAGAGATCGCATATTGCATCGCCCTTCCGGCCATAAAATTAAGCGTAGGGGAGAAGATTGAAGTTATATCAAATGTACCGGTATTAAAGAAATATATCTGATATTCCAGGCATGGAGAATCGTTTCCGGGAACAGCGGGAGCAGCCTCAACCGGACCTTCAGCCCTCATAGCAGACAGAGTGTGTCCGTAATCTTCAATTACAGTCCACTTCCGTTCACCGGCATTGTTGAGCTTTGTATAGTGTTCCGCCTCAATTGAAACAACTCCCTCCCCCTCAACAAAACCCTGAAGAGTTTCAGGAGTTATCTCATCCGGATTAAAAGCATTGATCCTAACAGATACCTCTTTTCCTGTACCTGAGATTTTTATTGTTCCGGTGTTTCTGCCTTTTGGAACTGTCTCCCAATTGACTGATATCCATAGCCGTTCATCAAATCCAAACGGGCCTTTATATTTGCTAATTATAATCCATGGTTCAGCAGAGGTGGCACTGAACTCAAATTCTGTTTTTCCTTTATTAAAGATGTCGATATAATGTTTTTGTTTATTGAATATATCAAAAGGAGGCAATTCGGGACTTGTTTTAGCACCTGGCCATACAGCTTCAGATCCCTCCACTGATACTCCCATCGAGGCAGTTTTTGGTATTACCGGTTCTTTAAGTTTTATTGCCCGCAGGCTATTCGTTGGAGGATCTACCCAGCTTGTATATCCAAGATGAGACTGATCCATAAAGTGAGCCCATCTGCCATCGGCAAATTCGCGGTTATAATATGCCATCAGACTTGTATCGGCTTCAAATAGTCTTCGCGTTTGGGCTGCCAGGGCTACTGTACTTGCTCTTCCCTGTCTTGAGTAGAGATCATTTTTTCCGGCCGCCAGATATAACTCATTTACTATAGCACAGGCTCTGACTGGAAATAGTACAAGCTGATAAAATGCATCCTGCATCTCAGACGGGATCTTATTGAAAAGATCAGAAGCTTTTCTTGCAAGTGCTTTATAATCATCAACTACCCTTTCCGCTTCATTGTAATTAGTCTGACTGTAAGTTGTTGGCGACAGTAGCTCCGGTTTACGCCGGCCATTAAATTTTGTATAAGCAGAAAGAAATTCTGCTATCTCTTCTGAGTATTCATCTCCAAATTGCTCCCCGGCCCATTCCTGAGTGAACTCATTTATATTGTTATTTGTGTGTTTATCAGTATTCCATGCCAGATCGAGAAAATATTCTATCGGTAACTCATAACCTTTGAAGTGTCCGACATTAACTATCCAGATCCTGTCGGCTCCGTACTGTTTTGCCAGCGACATCTGGTCCCAGATCTTGGCTATAGGGCTGGTGTTCAGCCACTGGTAGCTTCTTGGACCTCCATGATAGTCGAAGTGATAATAGATTCCTGCGCCTCCGCTTCTTTTCCTTTCCTCCGCTGTTGGTAGCCGGCGAATGTTCCCCCAGTTATCTTCAGCCCAGAGAAGAGTCACATCTTCAGGGACCCTCATTCCGGCGTTATAGTAATCCTGCACTTCCTTGTACAGGCACCATAACTGAGGTATTTTGGTTATATCAGGGTTGATCTCTTCAGTAAGTATTTTTCTTTGTACACCAACAATTTTTTCAAGCATTGTCATGTTAGCCGGCGGTCCGCCCGGTGCCATTTCTGTGTCGTTAGCGCCTCTTAATCCAATCGTTACTATGCTCTCATAATCTTTATTTCTTTTTATGCCTTCGCGCCAGAAAGCCTCCAGAATATCAGGATGTTTGGCATAGTTCCAGGTACCAATGGTTTTCTGATAGCGACGGTCCCACTCTTTTTGTGCCCTTAGCATCGGTTCCTGGTGTGAGTTTCCCATTACTATCCCGTATTCGTCGGCCAGTCGCGGATTATCAGGATCATCCTCGTTGAATGCATTATTCCACATTGCGGGCCACAGGTAGTTTCCCTTCAGTCTCAGAATAAGTTCAAAAAGCTTTGTATAAAATTCCTTTCCGTAGTTGACAACTCCTCTGGGCATGGGAGGATTTGTTCCAACAGGCACACTTCCATATTTTTCCCTCACCCAGTTTGTCAGATCAGGAGCCTCGTCATTAAGAAATATTCCCCTGTATTTTACCGAAGGGGAACCTTGTACAAATCTTCCCGGCAGGGTATAAAGTGCATTCTTCTTTATTACCGGAACATCAGCCCACCAGTACCAGGGCGAGACGCCAATCTGTTTGGAAACTTCATAAATGCCATATATAGTTCCGCGTTTATCGCTTCCTGCAATAACAAGGGCTCTTTTAACACCTTTAAATGGTTTCTTAACAACCTGTATAACAAATGTTTCCCAGTTACCAGCTACACTATTGACATCAAGTTTTTTATCACTCACGAGCTTATCTATAAGCGGACTTTTTCCAATAGTACCGGCTATAATTATCATTTTGTTACCGGAATACTCATCAGTAAGCAATTCAGGAGCTATTGAGGTAACTTTACCAATGTCAGACTGAAGGTCTTTGAAAGCCCTGATTACCCCCGGCCACTCTTTTGAGCTGATTAACAGAGGTGTAGACTTACCCTCTGCAGATATTGCAAAATTCTTTTTCCCTTTTGCAGTCGAGATAAATGTCTCATTTCCAGAGTTGTCTTGCCCATTGATAAATATCAATGGCAGTATTGATAAAAGTATGAATAACAATAATTTACGCATCTTGTTTTTGTTTTCTCTGTGTAACTCTGTGCCTCCTCCGGATTTTCTCTGTGTAACAAAAAAGAACTGACACAGAGAGACACAGAGGAGGCACAGAGAGACACAGAGGGAATATGAAATTAAAACTTTACAACTTCCCAGTAAGCTTTTTTTGGTTTCAGGTTCTGATCGAAGAGCAGCGGATAGTTCTTTCTTCCTGCCACGGGGGAATTATCCAGCCAGCTGTGTTTGTCAGACAAATTCCAGAATGTAACACCTGTAATCACATTGTTATACTCCCGGAAAACCCTGAAAATCATCTTATATTTTTCGAGTTGTTTCTGTTCTCTTTCTGTGGTAAATACATTATCTGCAGGATTCCTTTCAGATGAAGAATAGACGGATACATCAAGTTCTGTTATCTGAATCTTCAATCCCAGTGATGAGTACTTCTCAATTGCACTCCTGAGATCCTGTTCCGAGGGATTATTAATATTCCAGTGTCCCTGTAGACCTATTCCATGAATCGGAACCCCGGCATCAAGCAGCTGTTTTACAAGTTTATATACCTTATCCCTTCTTCCCGCAAATTCAGTGTTGTAATCGTTATAAAAAAGAAGGGCATCCGGATCAGCTTCATGTGCCCACTGAAATGCTTTTGCAATATATTCTTCCCCGCATATTTTGTACCATTGAGTTTCTCTGTAGAACTTGGAATCTTTATCATCAAGAACTTCATTAACAACGTCCCATGCATATACCTTCCCCTTATATCTTGATACAACCTGAGTTATATGCTCTTTTAGCCTTGCAAGCAGAACCTCTTTTGAAACTGTGTCTCCGGCTGCATCTCTGAACATCCAGGCAGGAACCTGTTTATGCCACAACAAAGTATGTCCCCTTACCATCATTCCGTTTGCCTTCGCATAATTCACAATCAGGTCTGCATTATCCCAGAAATACCTGTTTTCCGCAGGATGTATCGATGAAGGTTTCATCACATTTTCAGCTGTGATGCTATTGAAATGCTTCAGTATAAGATCAGAAGAAGTGCCTGTTAGTGAAGACGGTTCTACTGCAACTCCTACAGGGAAGAAAGCTTTATAATAGTCTTTTAGTCCTTTAAGGGTATCCGGATTTGTTCCAATATAAGGGTCATTTGCTTCAGCATTGACTTTTTCGCAGCCGTTTGTGAGTGAGATGACAAATAAAGCTAATGTAAATATGATAAGTTTTCTGCACGTGTTCAGAACAATATCTTGTATTATCATACCGCAGGAATTATGAGGTTTTACCAATTTTATACTGAATTAAAACAGAATGCTGAATGCTTTTAAACAATATAAAAGTAAACATTTTTAGAATACAGCAATCGTATAAAAATTGAACCCGGATGCATAAACAATGTATTACTTTTGAATATTACTTAGTTTTCTGTTAATTTTACTTATTGTCAGATTGTTCTGATAAAAAAACAGAATGATATTTGAACACAGGCTCATAATGTGGGAGTCGGCAGAGAAGAGTAAACAGATATAAAACAGGAAAGTATGACAAGCGATAGTAAATTCAGAATTGCAATAATTACTGGCGGAGCTTCGGGAATAGGTTTTGCAATTGCAAAAAAGTTTGTGCAGAATGGTATTAAAGTAATCCTTATCGGAAGAGATAAGACAAAGCTTAAGCTGGCTTGTGAAACACTCGGGGAGTTGTCTGACTTTGTCGGGTGTGATCTTGCAGAACTCTCTGAATTACCGGGTGTTATCAAAGAAATCCATAAAAAACACGGGAATATTGATATTCTTGTAAATAACGCCGGAATGCACCTGAAGAAGGCAATTGCTGAGGTAAGCGATGAAGAATATCAGAAGGTTATCCTTACAAATCAGACAGCAATGTTCAGCCTGACAAGAGAAGTGGCAGGTATTATGCAGAAACAGTGCACCGGTGTAATTCTTAATATCAGTTCAATGGCGTCGCAATACGGACTTCCGAATGTAATTGCCTATACAGCTTCAAAATCAGCTATTGAAGGCATGACCAGGGCAATGGCTGTTGAGCTTGCTCAGTATAAAATCAGGGTAAACTGTCTTGCCCCCGGATTCATTAAAACCAATATGTCGACACTTGCTCTTGAAAAAGATCCTGAACGCAAAAAGAAAGTACTCTCAAGAACTCCGTTAGGACGGCTTGGTAAACCTGAAGAAGTGGCAGATGCTGCTTATTTTCTTGTTTCACCGTCAGCGTCATTTATCACCGGGGTCATTCTGCCGGTTGACGGGGGAAATTCGATTGGGTTTTAAGAAAGGCGCAAGGGCACAAAGGCGTAAAGGCGTAATGGCGCAATGGCACAAGGGCGTAATGGCGCAATGGCTCAATAACATGAAAGGGGGAAGTGGGAGAAGAGGAGAAGGGATGAAATAAAGAGGGGGGATTTAAATATTAACTAATTTATAATAAAATCATTGTGAAAATTACTGATGCAAAGGTTATTGTTTGTTCTCCGGGGAGAAATTTTGTTACCCTTAAGATTTATACTGACGAGGGCGTATACGGATTAGGTGATGCTACGCTGAACGGCATGGAGAAGTCTGTTGCTTCCTACCTCGAAGACTATTGTATACCCTCTCTTATCGGACGCGATCCGCGCAATACCGAGGATATATGGAACTATTTCTACAGGGGTGTCTACTGGAGAAGAGGTGCTGTTTCGATGACCGCTGTATCTGCAATTGATATGGCACTCTGGGATATTAAAGGGAAGGTTCTTAACACCCCTTTATATAATCTGATCGGCGGAAAGAGCCGGGAGAAAGTTTTGGTTTATTGTCATGCAAATGGTAAGAATCTTAACGAAACAATTGAAAAGGCAGGAAAGGAAATAGAAAAGGGATTTAAAGCTGTACGTATTCAGTCAGGGGTTCCTGGTATTGAGCATACATATGGTGTGGCTAAGGATAATAAATCATATGAACCTGCTCATAAAGGTATACCCCAGGAAGAATCCTGGGATACTTCAAAGTACCTGAACTTTATCCCTTCATTATTTGAAAAAGCCAGGGAAGTTTTTGGTGATAATATTCATCTTTTGCATGATGTCCATCACAGATGCACTCCTGTTGAGGCAGCACGTCTCGCAAAAGAACTCGAACCATATCATCTTTTCTGGCTGGAGGACCCTGTTGCAGGTGAGCTGCAGGAAGGACTGAGGCTTATCAGGAAACACTCTGCTACACCAATTGCTATAGGAGAAGTTTTTAACTCAATTTATGATTATTCGACTCTTTTTACTGAACAGCTTATCGACTATGTAAGAATGCCTCTGGTACATGGAGGAGGGGTAACTCATCTTCTAAAGGTTGCAGCCATGGCTTCTGTTTATCATATCAATACGGGTTTTCATGGAGCCACTGACCTGTCACCGGTGAACCTGGCTGCTTCAGTACATTTCAACACTGCCGTTAATAATTTCGGGATTCTTGAATATATGCCTCATCAGGATGTTGTAAATGAGGTATTTAAAACCAACTACAGGTTTGATGACGGATTCCTCACTATTGATGATACTCCAGGGATAGGGGTGGATATTGACGAAAAAGCTGCTGCAAAATTCCCTTACTCAATGGCCCGTCTTCCGGTAAACAGAAAATCTGACGGGACTATGTTCAATTGGTAGCAAGTTTTAACTATTTTTGATCTCAGTGTCTCTCTGTGTATTCTCTGTGTCTCTCTGTGTAACAAAAAAATAAGAACTGACACAGAGTTCCACAGAGAAGGCACAGAGTAACACAGAGAAGAATTAATATTTTATACTATGTTATTACTTGGGATAGACTTGGGAAGCTCATCAGTAAAGGCTTCTGTAATTGACGGTGATTCAGGTAAATGTCTGGCAACAGCATTCTGCCCAAAAGATGAAATGAAGATAATTGCCCTTAAACCCGGATGGGCTGAGCAGGAGACTGAAGTCTGGTGGACAAACCTCAAAGCGGCAATCAGTGACTGTACAACACAGCTGGGGCAAAAAAAAAACGAAATAGGTGCAATAGGTATATCATACCAGATGCATGGTCTGGTAGCAATCGACAAAAATCAGAATGTATTACGACCTTCAATAATTTGGTGCGATAGCCGGGCTGTCGGGTATGGTGAAGTGGCTCTGATTTCTCTTACAAGGGAATATTGTCTCTCTCATCTGCTCAATTCTCCGGGTAATTTCACAGCTTCAAAGCTCGCATGGGTAAAAGAAAACGAACCTGATCTGTTCAGTAAAATCCACAAGATTATGCTCCCCGGCGATTATATTGCAATGAGGCTTACCGGTGAAATAAGTACTTCTTTTACCGGACTTTCAGAAGGTATGTTCTGGGATATTTCCGAAAACAGGGTATCTGCTGAACTGATGAAATATTTCGAATTTGATCCGGGAATTCTGCCGGCAGCCTATTCTTCATTTTCATCGCAAGGGGGATTGTTGAAATCAGTCGCATCTGAATTAGGATTGCCTGAAGGTATCCCTGTTTCATACCGTGCAGGTGACCAGCCAAATAATGCCCTTTCGCTAAATGTTCTTAATCCGGGTGAAGTTGCTGCAACGGCAGGTACATCAGGAGTAATTTATGGAGTTACAGATCAGAAGAAATATGATCCACATTCAAGGGTTAATACTTTTCTGCATGTTAATCACTCACATACAGATACAAGGCTGGGTGTGTTATTATGTATCAACGGAACAGGAATACTTAATTCATGGTTGAGGAGAAATACAGGCAATACCCTCTCTTATAATCAGATGAATGAACTGGCATCTCAAGTTCCCCCCGGATCAGACGGATTGACTATTCTCCCGTTTGGCAACGGATCGGAAAGAATGCTTGGAAACAAGGAATCAGGTGCTCATTTTGCCGGATTGAATTTCAACTCTCATTCAACTGCTCACCTTTTCAGGGCAGCACAGGAAGGAATTGCCTTTTCATTCAGGTACGGACTCGATATTATGAAGGAAACAGGAATTGATCCCCAGGTTATAAGAGCAGGAGAGGCTAATATGTTCCTCAGTAAAATTTTCAGGGAGACCTTATCTAATATTACAGGTACAGCAATTCATCTTTACAATACTGACGGTTCTATCGGAGCAGCACGGGGAGCCGGAATCGGATGCGGATATTATACTTCTGAAAAAGAGGCATTTAAAGGACTTAATGCACTGGGAGTTACCGAGCCTGCATCTTCGGGATTGGAGATATTTGAAGAAGCATATAATAAATGGAAAGATTTACTTGAAGATCTTTAAAATAGTACTTTTTCTTTGCGCACTTTGCGCAAATCTTTGCGAACTTTGTGTTTAACGGATTTCTTAAGTCTCATTTTAAAAAACAGATATATGATTTACAAAGGAAAAAAAGAAGTATACCCCGGAATAGGGAAAATTGAGTATGAAGGGAAAAAATCAAAAAATCCACTGGCATTCAGATGGTATAATCCTGAAGAGAAAATAGGTGGCAAAAAGATGAAAGATCATCTTCGTTTTGCTATTGCTTATTGGCATTCGTTCTGCGGAGACGGTTCTGATCCTTTCGGCAATGCAACAAGAATCTATCCGTGGAAAGATGCATCAAATGATGACAAAACGAAACAAAGACTCGATGCTGCCTTTGAGTTTATTACGAAAATAGGTGCCGGATATTACTGTTTTCACGATACTGATGTTGTTGGAGATGGCTCAGTTTTCGAGATAGAGAAGCGTCTTGATAAAATTATTCCAGTTATCAAAAAGATGCAGGAGCAGACAGGAGTAAAACTTCTTTGGGGAACTGCAAACCTCTTCTCTAATCCAAGATATATGAACGGCGCAGCAACAAATCCCGATTTTAATGTTGTTGCCAATGCAGGTGTTCAGCTCAGAAATGCAATCGCTGCTACTGTTGCTCTTGGAGGTGAGAATTATGTATTCTGGGGCGGGCGGGAAGGTTATATGAGCCTCCATAATACAAATATGAAAAGAGAGCTTGAACATATGGGGATGATGCTTTCCATGGCCCGTGACTATGGAAGAAAAATTGGTTTTAAAGGTACCTTCCTTGTGGAACCGAAGCCAATGGAACCTTCTAAACATCAGTACGATTTCGATGTGGCAACAATAATAGGCTTTCTGCGCGAACATGGACTGGATAAGGACTTTAAAATGAATATCGAAGTTAATCATGCCACTCTCGCAGGACATACTTTCCAGCATGAGTTGCAGGTAGCTGCCGATGCCGGTTTGCTGGGAAGTATTGATGCCAACAAAGGTGACTATCAGAATGGCTGGGATACGGATGAATTCCCTACAAATATATATGAGATAACTGAAGCAATGATGGTTATTCTTCAGGCAGGAGGATTTACAACCGGAGGCATAAATTTTGATGCAAAAATCCGTCGTAATTCAACCGATGCAGAAGATATCTTTATAGCCCATATCAGTGGTATGGATACTTTTGCACGCGCACTGGTTATAGCTGATAAGATACTGAAGGACAGCGATTATCTTAAGCTCAGGAAGAAGAGATACGAATCATTTGATAAAGGTCCGGGAAAAGATTTTGAAAAGGGTAAATTAACCCTTGAAAAGCTCCGCGACATTGCCCATGAAATAGGCGAGCCTGAAACCAAAAGCGGAAAGCAGGAATTATTTGAGCAGCTGATAAATATGCATATAATTTAAAATTTTTACTTATGAAGACAAATCGATTGGTTATTGAACATCAGAGTAAATTTAAGTTTGAGAAGACAGTTGATTTGCTTGTTGCAGAGGCGGAACGCAGGGAATGGAAAGTCCCTGCTGTTCACGATCTGCAGCTTTCTCTGGCAAAATCAGGCAAAGAAGTGAAACCGGTAAAGGTTATCGAAATATGCAAACCCCAGTATTCAGGAAAAATGCTGGAGCTGAATGATGAGAGGATTATATCGGTTATGATGCCCTGCAGGATCTCTGTTTATGAGAAGGACAACGGACACACCTATGTCAGCTTAATAAATGCAGGTGATCTGGCTTCAGGATTACCTTCTGAGATTGCCGGTGTAATGAAGGACGCGTCGGATGAGACTTTTGAAATAGTTAAGTCAGTAACTGATAAATAATATTTCTTCCCATTGTGTTCCTTTGAGCCTTCCTTTGTGATCCTTAGTGGTTAAGTCTTTTTTTACCACATAGGGCACAAAGGGATACACGAAGAATCTCAAAGGCATTCTAATTATGTATCGAAGTATTAAGAGAGTATTTTTTCTATTGATGATTTTTCAATATCAGTAAGAGATTCCATATGTATGAGAGCCTGCTGGATCTTGGTTTTGAAATTCCAGCATGTCATCTGTCGTAATGCAAGCCTTCTGGCATATTCGTAGGTAGACAGATCTTCTTTACCCTTACATACATTGTAGGCTATATAAAATGCTTTACTGATGGGGAATTTGCAGTTGTGAAAGATAGTGCCGGCAGAGGAGGATTCCTCTGTTTTGCATTTTGTACATCGTCTTGAATGCGGAGTCTTTCCCTGACAATAATTTGTATTTCCGCATTTCCTGCAGATAAAACCGTCGCCCCATTTCACTTCTGCTAGGAACTCATAGCACTTTTCATCACTGCTGAAGAGCTCTTCCAGTTGCTTCTCATTAAGGTCCGTCTTGAATATCTTACCCATTATCAGGAATTTGTACGGCAAAGATACAAATTGCAAGTGATAATAAAAAGATTCAGGTGATATTATTGCGATTTAAATATTTCTGATTATCTTTGCATCGAAATATATAGATATGTAAATATGGAATCAAGTTGTAAAGTAACACCCAGACCAAAAAGTGTGAAAGAGTTTTTTTCAACCTGGTATTTCTGGAAGCCTTTTCTTGGAGTGTTAATTGGAGTAACTTTAGGGTTTTTATATAATGTTTTTATTGAAGCCAGACCAATCCCGTTTGAATTTACCGGTGATACTTTAAATTCAATGTTCTTCGGGGGCTTATTGGGATTTTTTGTTACTGGTAGTCCATGTTCACGGTTTGGAAAGTAAGAATTATAAGATGGAATACGAAGCAATAAATAAAAGATATACTGAACTGGCAGAATCATCCTGCTGTCTTTCATGTGGCGGAGCAATAAATTATTCAGGTGCCAGCACAGGTGAAGTTTGTGTTGATTTGGGTAGTGGCAGGGGAACCGATGTAATAAGATTATCTGAAACAGTAGGCAAAGATGGTTTCGTTTATGGAATTGATATTTCAGATGGCATGATAAGAAAAGCTGCCAATACTGCCAGCCAGCTTGGAATATCAAATGTCGAATTTGTTCAAAGTCCTCTTGAAAAGATTAATTTAAAAGACAATCTGGCCGATCTGGTAATCTCAAATTGTACAATAAATCATGCTACTGATAAGCAACTCGTCTGGAACGAAATATACAGGATCCTGAAAAACGGAGGCCGTTTTGTTATCAGCGATATTTATGCGATTGAACCTGTGCCTGAAGAGTATAGAAATGACCCTGTAGCTATTTCAGAGTGCTGGGCAGGATCGGTTACACGTGATGAATATCTTTCTCAACTGAAAAATGCAGGTTTTAATAATATTCAGATAATTGAAGAGTCTGCCCCTTATGAAAAGGGTAAAACAAGGGTTTCAAGCTGGACAATTGCCGGAGAGAAACCATCCGGGAAAACAGATTGCGGTTGTAAAAATTAATTAGTAAAACTGTTAAATATGAGAAATAAAATCTTCCTTGCAGTAATAGTTTCTTCTTTGTTTTTCATAAATTGTAAGTCTGAAAATCAGGGAAAAACTGATTCAAAAGAGAGTTCTGTGAAACAGTTAACAGATGCTGAATTTAAAAAATTGGTATTCAATTATGAGTTAAATAAAGAGTGGAAGTTTGAAGGTGACAAACCGGTAATAATCGACTTTTATGCTGACTGGTGTGCCCCCTGCCGCCAACTTTCTCCTCTTGTAGATTCAATTGCAGATGAATATTCAGGAAAAATTGCAGTGTATAAGGTGGATACTGAGAAAGAAAAGATGCTTGCACAGGGATTGGGCATAACAGGCTTGCCAACGCTTCTGTTTATCCCGTCAGAAGGGATGCCCCGTGCATCGATGGGTTTTATGTCGAGGGAGAATATGTTAAGAGCTATAAATGAAATTTTATTAATTAAAAATTAATCAGAATTATGAAAAGCGTAATTAAAAAGAAAGAAAACAGAAAGCAGGCTAAAGTGGCACAGTGCTGTGCAAAAACATCTAAAACAGTTGTTGGCTGTCACGACTAAACTTAATGCGATACTCAAAGTACAATATTTTTTCGAAAATCAGGGATTCTGAGAATTACTTCATCATTAACCTTCTCACAGGTAACGCTGATATTCTTACGGGAAGTGATGCTGAAAAAATTGAGGCGATACGTAAAGGTGAGCCTGGTTCAGGGGAAGAGATTATAAATGAGTTGACAGAAAAAGGTTATCTGATTGAAGAGCCTGAAGAGACAAAACTCTACAGGAGCAGGTACCTCGATTTTATAGATTCACGGGACAAGGATGAAATTCAGATTTTCTTTGTTACCAACTACAGTTGCAACTTTGCCTGTACCTATTGCTACCAGGATCAATACAATAATCCTCACCTGGAACTAAGCAACGACATTACAGATGCGTTCTTTGACTATGTAAGAAGGGAGTTTGCCGGGCGTAAAAAGTATATAACTGTTTTTGGCGGGGAACCTCTTCTTGGTAGTCCTAAACAAAAAGAGCTTATTAGTTATTTACTGAAGAAATCTGCTGAGGCAGATCTTGAAGTCAGTTTTGTAACTAACGGATATTCCCTTGAAGAGTATTCGGATATTCTTAAGTCCGGCAAAATAAGAGAAGTTCAGGTTACTCTCGACGGAACAGAATCAGTTCATAATAACCGTCGTTTTCTTAAGGGCGGAGAGGGCACATTCAGCAGGATAGTCAGAGGCATTGACTCATGCATCGATAACCATATCGATGTAAATCTCCGTATGGTTGCCGATAAAGAGAATATTAATAATCTTCCTGATCTGGCTCAGTTCGCAATTGATAAAGGCTGGACAAAAAGTCCGTACTTTAAAACCCAGATCGGCCGCAACTATGAGCTTCATCATTGTCAATCTTCACCTGATATGCTTTTCGACAGGGTGTCGCTGTATGAAAGTATATATGAACTTACTAAGAAGCATCCGCAGATTGTGGAGTTCTATAAACCCGCATATTCGGTAGCAAAATTCCTTTCCGAGAACGGAGAACTGCCCGATCCTTTATTTGATGCTTGTCCAGCCTGCAAAACAGAATGGGCCTTTGATTACACAGGACAGATTTATTCCTGTACTGCAACAGTAGGGAAGTCAGATGAATCGCTTGGTACTTTTTATCCTGTGGTTAGTCGGAAATCTGACCTGATAGACCAATGGGAAAGACGTGATGTAACAGCTATCCCCGAATGTAAAGAATGCTCTGTTCAGCTCGCCTGTGGAGGGGGATGCGGATCGGTGGCAAAAAACAGGACCGGCAAAATTTGCTCAACAGATTGCCGTCCGGTAAAAGAGCTGCTTGAATTAGGATTCTCAGCTTATATTGAAAACACAGCAGAATAATCAATTACACCAATTTTTACAAAAATGAAAACAATAAATTCATCAGAATTTGATGCAGAAGTATTGCATTCAGGCAAAGTTGTGCTTGACTTTTATTCAACAGAATGTCCGCCTTGTGAAGCCCTCGCATCGAAATTTGAGGATCTTTCCACACTATATGGTAATGATATTAAATTTCTGAAGATTTTTCGTCAGGGAAACCGTGAACTTGCTGATAAGCTTGGAGTTAAGTCGTCTCCAACTTTGTTATTCTATGATAACGGAAAAGAAGTCGGAGAAAGACTCACGGGCGGAGTAAAAAGAATAGATATTATCCGGAATCTCGATAATCTGCTTCCTGCTGATAAGGTAGCAAGTATCAAAGCGAAAATTAAACCAACGGTATCTGAGTTTGATGTTATCATTCTTGGCGCGGGCCCCGGCGGATTAACAGCGGGACTTTATCTGTGCCAGTCTAAAATTAATACAGTATTGATCGACATAGCATTACCGGGAGGAAACGTTGCAACAACACATTCAGTATCTAATTATCCCGGGTTTATTGAACCACAGGCAGGCTATATGCTTTCACATAATATGAGCGAGCAGACAAAGCTTTGCGGAACAATATATAAAGTTGCTGTTGATATTACAAGAGTTGACCTTGATAAAAAAGAGGTAATTATTGATGAGTATGAGACTGTTAAAGCAAAGAAAATAATTATTGCAACAGGTACAACTCCTAATCTTACCGGCGCACCGGGAGAAAAAGAGTTAAAAGGTAAAGGGATCTCTTATTGCGCTACCTGCGATGCCAAATACTTCGACGGAAAAGAAGCCATTGTAATAGGAGGTGGTAACTCGGCAATTGAGGAATCTGAATATATTACACGTTTTGCAACGAAGCTTACAATTGTTCATCAGTTTGATAAATTTACAGCTAATAAGCTGGCCCAGGATAAAGTATTGTCTAATCCTAAGATCTCAGTCCTGTTTGAGAATGAGCCAAGATCATTTACCCGCGATGGCGATAAAATCGTCACTGAAATTGAAAATGTCAAAACAAAAGCCAGACAAAAACTGTTTAGTGATGGAGTCTTCATCTTCATAGGTATGAAACCCAACATCGATTTGTTCAGAGATAAACTCGAACTTGATAAATGGGGTTATATCAAGACAAATGAAGACATGAGGACAAGTGTTGATGGTGTTTATGCAGTAGGAGACGTTATAAGCAAGAAATACAGGCAAATAACAACGGCAGTTGCTGACGGGACAATCGCAGCAATGGCTATCGCAAAAGAGCTGGATTAGTTTAAAAATTAATTACAAAAAGAAGTATTATGAAAAAGAACATGGGAACAATTGACAAATCAGTCAGGATACTGATTGCAGCAGTCGTGGTTTTACTATTTTTTACAAACGTAATTACAGGAACTCTGGCATATGTACTGTTAGCTTTGGCAGCGGTTTTTGTGCTGACAAGTTTTATAAGTTTTTGTCCGCTTTACCTTCCTTTTGGTTTGAGTACCAGAAAGAAAGAATAAATTTTGCCCCTATCCCGATAGCTATCGGGACCACTAAAGGGGACTTAAAGAACCCCCTTTAGGGGGCAGGGGGCAACATTAGTTATGGCAGGAACTGCCACTCCCATGGCCGCAACCACAACTATGTTCTTTTGTATGAATCCCAACTATTTCAGGTACACGATGCGCTGCATGTTTCTCTTCATGTTGATGCGGCTGGTGTTTGTGACAGCTGCTTCCCTTGTCTTCAATCAATCCTGAAAGATAAAGATTAACAACCTCTGTTGAATCTCCCGAACAACCACCTATAACATTAATACCGCTTTTATTAAAGGCTCTGGTTGAACCACCTCCGATTCCTGCTGCGATTACAGTTGAAACTCCGTCAGCTGCCAGGACACTGGCAATATCGGTACTGCATCCGCATCCTCCCTGCGACTCTATACTCGTTATGTCTTTTATCTGTTTATTTTCTGTTATTGAAAATACATTATAGTATTCACAATTACCGATATGGGCTTCTATCTTGTTATCTTTTGAAACTGGTACAGCAATTTTCATATATCTATCTTTTTGAAGTTACTATTTCAAATACAGGAGGGTTAAGCATTGTCTTTTTCACCTTGCACAATTCAGCAACACTTATAAGCGAATTAAGGTACTTGTCGGGAAATCCTTCAGGGACCTGAATGTCTATACTAATACTTGTAGGAAGGTCTGTCACCTCATCATAAATAGTCTTTTGTATCAGCTTAATTCCTTCTGATGGAATATGTCTTTTATCACAGAATGATTTCACATAAATACCGGCACATGTTCCTATTGAAGCCAGGAACAGATCAAATGGTGATGGCGCTGAATTTTCCCCTCCATTATCGAGTGGCTGATCAGTTCTTATTGTATGACCATGGGTGAAGGCAGTTACTACCTTTCCTCCCTCAAAAGTAATTTCCATTTAGTAAATTATATATTGCATATTTTAGATATTAAACAAGCGGATACACAAATTGTTCTGATACGCGATAATGGTATGTCAGTAAACAGGTGTTACATTTTTCCGGATTCGTAAATCGAGCTGTATAGTCCCTGCGTTTTATCTTAAGTTAGTTATGGTTGCACTGATGTCCATGTTCATGGTCATGATCGTGGCCATGGCCATGGTGTGCCTGGTGCTGATGACAACTGCTTCCGCTATCTTCAACCAATCCTTTCAGATAGAGTTTTACAACTTCGGTGGCATCACCTGAGCAGCCACGAATAACATCTATCCCGCTGCTGTTAAGAACATTGATTGCTCCGCCGCCAATACCTCCGGCAAGCATTATTGATACGCCATCATCTGCAAGTACTGACGCGATATTGGATTTGCAACCACATCCCTGAGGAGACTCCACATTCTTTTTTTCAGTTATTTCTTTTTTGTTGTTTATTGTGAATACGCTATAGGACTCACAATGGCCAAAATGTCCATCTATCTGGTTATCTCTTGTTACCGGAACTGCAATTTTCATATTATTGTTTTTATTTTATTGTTAGTTTATTCTAAGTAATTCATTCTCCCCGAATGTGGTGCACCCGTCGCATCTGAAGTGGTTCTCTAATCCTTCTATCAGCTTGTAGCACTTCTTACAACGGTACCAATCTTTCTCAAACTCATAATTGCCACCCTCTATCTCAATTGCTTTGCCTTCTACAAATGACTTTGCAATAAGTTTTAACGCCTTATTATAAATTCGTGTAAAAGTAGGTCGCGAAATATTCATCTGTTCTGCTGCTTTATCCTGAGGCAAATTATCATAGTTTACCAGCCTTATGCTTTCGAATTCTTCATATTTCAGGATTACCGGTTCAATTTTACACATCGGAATGCCATAGGGCTTAAATCCCTTCATTATTGGAGGATTAGAAATTTTCCTGCTTTTTTGCGGACGAGCCATGTTTTTTTGATTTCAGGATAGCTTTAATATCGGCATATATCAGATACCCAAAAAATATTGCAGACAAAGCTAAAATTATTTTCCCGGCGAGACAAAAGGAATCACAGTAAAAATCTTCACCAAATCCTAAAAGACAAGTCGTACAACCTAATAGTGCCATTAATATGTAATCGATGAATAGAATTAATGGCAGCACAAAAAACACTTTAACAAATAAAGAAGCTCTCATAGCTGATCTTTTTTACAAATATAATGAACCTACGTTCATAATGCAAATAAATATTCAGTTAAAAGTTCTTTATTATACTTTAAAGAAGTAAAACTGTAAGTTAACTTGCCGGCTTAAAGCCAGTCATTATAAATACTGGATAGTTTCTTGTCACACTATCTGATATTTTCCTGTTAATTACGAAGCATTCTTTATGATTGATTTTTTTGAAGTTGTGTTTGTCGAGCTTCCCCGAAAGATCCTCTACATCAAAACCATTGTGTCCTTCAAATCCTTCTCCGTGAAAAGAACCATCTTCGGAAAAGAGATCTGCAATTGCAAGATAGCCGCCCGGATTAAGCAAAGTCTGGAATCTTCCCAGAATAGCATCAATATTCATTACATGATGAAGAACCATTTGGGTAAATATGATATCGAATTTGCTACTTCTATAGTCATTATGTTCAAGATCAAAATTCAGGGCAGTCATATTCTTAACTTTACTGGCTTCTATCTTCTCATTCATTATCCTGACCATTTCGGTTGAATTATCCATAAGAATGATTTCCCTAAGATGGTCTTTAAGTAAAAAACTGGTGATACCAGTACCTGCACCATATTCAAGAGCTTTCATTTTATTATTAAGCGGAATAAGCTTCTTTATCTCATTAGCTATAGCTTCAGAGCGGTCCCAATGCATGGGATTTTTATCCCATTCAGCGGCTTTAACGTCGAATTCATTCATTATATGTTGATATTTTTTTCTTAACTATTATATAACACTCAGGACAATATAAAGTTTTTCAGGACACTATTTAGTTATCTGTCTATAGTGTGCTGGCAAAAGCAATTACATTGACTTAAATTCCAGATGAATTTAATAGTCCAGAGTAATTATCCTTCCTTTGGTAAAACTGAAGAATTTATCTTTTTGTGCAACCTGAACGCCCTCCATCAGATCTTCGGGTTTGTAACCGGCAATCTTAAGACAGGTAGGGCAGGCATAAACACCTACACCTTTTTCAATCAGTTTTTTAATATAAGTGTGAGCAGATTCAAAATCTGCAAATTTAAGATCTTCCGCTCCCTTTACCAGAAGATGTACAGCATGTATATCCATATAAACAAGCACATCTTTATCGTCGGCCATCATTACGGCCATTTTCAGAGGCATAAGGGCACGGTGAGGATCACCGTAACATTCGGTTATATGAATAAACACTCCGTCTCTGACATTTGTTACTGTTTCAGAAGCAGGGGACTGAGAGGTAACTGTGACTGCTTTGTCACTCTGGTTTTGACTACATGACATAGTCACTAATCCTAAAAGGACAATTGATAATAATGTTTTCATATTAATCTTATATATTATTCAAAGGTACGTCTTTTGATGATATCAGATCGATATTAATTGATTGGATATTCTTCAGTACTTTTGTAGATAAAGTATGCAATAGGTTACATACTCATTATGTAAAATGCTGTTATATAATTAACAATAAGTTAGTTAAGCATGTTTCCGAACCTTATTCCCAGATATATCGTTCTTGGCGAAACAGGGCCATAGATATATGAGGGATCCCTGTTGACACCTGAGTCGAAATCAGACTGGTATGAGTTGAAAATGTTTTTCATACCTGCATACCACTGAACTGATGCTCCATTGATCTTAACTGTATGTGATATTTTTAATCCAAGGTCGAAAAAGGATTCCGATTTTCTTAATTCACCAGTCACAGGGTCTGTGTTCGGACCAAAATAAGGTACAAGCATTTTGCCGGTATAATTGAACGAGGATGAAAGGCAGAAATTGTCTGTAAAATCCCAGTCTGCAATCAGGAATCCATAGTCAGCAGGTGTCCTGAAAAATATTTTCTCACTGAACCTTTGGGGTTCATCATATGTGCTTTTCTGAATCGTGAAGCCTCCGGTGACAGAAAATTGTGTTAAGGGTTTTAACCTCAGTTCCATATTCAATCCGCTCACTGTTGCACCTCCCGGTGCGTTCATGCGTGTATAGTAGACTGTTCCCTCTTCATCCGGAGAGCCTATTTCATTAACAAATGCATCAGTTAACCTGGTATAGAAGAATTCGGCAAGGAAGCCTGTATTAACAGTGCCCAGCAGCCTGTTAAAGTCAAGGGAAGCCATTACACTGTGACTCTTTTCCTGTTTAAGTCCGGGGTCATTAACTATGATAATCTTTCTTGAACCTGAAGCCTCAATGTGAAGGTCTTCGTTAAAGATCTGCGGGGCCCTGTAACCTTGGGAATAACTTACCCTGGCCTGTAATGGTTTGGCCACTTCATACATAATATTTATCCTGGGACTGATAACATTTCCTGAGTTATTACCTGCAGGATTAAAATTATCTGTAATGGCAAAATGTTCAAATCGTCCGCCAAAACCAAGCTTCAGCCTGTTCATCTTAAGATCATACTGTAAAAAGAGTCCTGTGGTTCCTGTTTTCTGATCGGCTATAATTGTGTTGTCTGTATGAGGTACCGAGGTGATTGTATCATTGTTTATTACAGCGTTTTGATAATCGGGATATCCCATTTTGTAATCTTTCAGAGCCCCTGATGTGTTTTCTATTCCTCCGATAAGTGTGGATTTATCAAATACAGCTTTATATTGAAATCCAATGTTATATGTGATGTCCTTTGACTTACCGTAGCTGCTGAGAGTGCGATTGGCGCCATAATAGGAGTCGCGATCGAGAAGCTGGGTTGAAAAGTAAACAGAAAGCAGGTCATAACCCCTGAAATATTGTTCAAATGTAACTGCTCCGGCTTTAATATCATGTTTCAGAGATTCTGCGATATCTCTTTCATGAACAGTATAATCAAGCCTGTTCCCGCCGTCGCGGGCCTCATTAATATTATAAAAATCTACTGAGAGTTTATTTCTTAATCCGAACTTGTGATAAATTGTTGTTCCTAAGGTTATTGAAGACAATTGGGAAAGTTCTGAATAACCGTCATTATTTGCATCGAATATGTCTCTTTTCCTTGTAAAACCTATCAGAGAGAAGCCTGTTTTGCTATCGGCTGATACGATAGATGTGTTAAAATTTGCAGAATAGTCCGGTGCTGCCCCCCCGGAACCCGATACTCCCACTCCGGTGAAATTTGAATTAAATCCGGCTTCATAAGTACTCGATTCAGGTTCTTTAAGAATGATATTTATTGTGCCTGCAATTGCATTGCTGCCGTAGATAGCAGAACCGCCTCCGCGAACCACCTCAACCTTTTCAATCATATTTGCAGGTATCAGCTCTAGTCCGTATACTCCGGCCAGTCCGCTGAATATTGGTCTGCTGTTGATAAGTATCTGGGAATATGGTCCTTCCATGCCATTCATCCTTACCTGTGAGAATCCGCAGTTCTGACAATTATTCTCCATTCTGAGTCCGGGTGAGAAATTTAATCCTTCGCTGAGGGTCACAGATTGTGTCGATGTAAAAAGTTTTGGAGAGAGTGTATTTACTATTGAAGCCGATTCAACTCTTTTTATTTCACCCCTGTCAGCTGTTACAACTATTTCATCAAGTCCGAGCATGTCGGGATCAAGTTCGAAATTCAGTTCAATTGTTTCACCGGCTTTCAAAACAACTTCTTTTTCAACAGCCTTGTATCCTATTGAATATGCCCTGATGATATGCTTGCCTAATGGCATATTGATTAGCTGGAAATGGCCCGTTTCATCAGTGGATGTTCCGACTGTGGTACCCGGAATGCTTACAGTAGCAAAATGAACATGTTCTCCGCCGCTTGTTACATGACCAATAATGTTAGCATCTGTCTTTTTCTGAGAATGAAGGGATGGTATATAAATGAGAAAAAAGAACAGAACCAATAAATTTGTTTTCATAATAATGACTTTAAATGTTACACAAATTGTTCTGTATGCTTAAGGACCTGCATACTAAAGAAAAACTTAGAAACCAGTGTGTAATATTAAAGTCGGACCTCTGGGACGATAAGGTGAAGATATGGTTATCCTGACCCTTAAGAATTCATCCTGTACGGGAAAACGGACACTTGAAACTTTTCTAAGGACAGTTGTTGCAATGAAAAAGATAGTAGTGGTAGCAATAAAGCCACTTATCAACTGAATCAGTTGAAATCCGTTAGTAGTATGACTATGATTTACAGGAGCATTCCCCTGGTCGGATTTAAACGGATGGGAGTGAACAATTGTAACTCCATTAACTATATGACTATGAGGGAATAATGTTATAGAGCCAAAATATCCGCAAAAGAGTATAACCAGAAAGTAACCAGATATTTTATGGGACAAGCTTGTCGTCATGCTTATTAAAACATTCTGTAAGGGTTATTTGTTCAGGTCAAATCTAAAACTATTACGGATTTTCTGGAAGATCTCTGTGTTTTCATAAATTCCGTTAAAGTTCTCCGAACCAGGGCCGAAGGCAAAGACCGGAATAAGTATGGGTGTATGATCTTTTGATGAGAAGTTCAGTTTCACCTTATGTGTCTGAATATCACCATCGGTTATTGTCACTCCTCCCGTTTCGTGATCGGCTGTTATTATAACAAGGGTATGTCCGTCTGCTTCTGCAAAATCAAGTACCTTACCAACTGCATTATCAAAATCAATTGTTTCGTCAACGAGTGTATCAGCTGCATTTGCATGTCCGGCCCAGTCAATCTGAGAACCTTCGATCATAAGGAAGAATCCCTTTTTATTTTTACTCAGTATCTCAATTGCTTTGGAAGATGATTGTGGCAACATTTCTCCTCTTCCTTTAAGCCTGTATGGTGTATGAACAGGAGCAACAAGTCCGGCAATTTTACCAGAGGTTGAGCCCAGAACCTGATTCATTGAATTCATAACCTCATAACCTCTGGCTTTAAGGCTGTCAATAAGGTTAAGATTATCTTTTCTTTTTGCAAAATGATCATAACCACCGCCAATTAAGACATCAACATCAGTCTTCAGAAAATCCAGAGCTATATCCTCATAGCTTCCCCTGCTTTCCTGGTGTGCAATAAATGATGCAGGAGTGGCATGTGTTACTGAAGAAGTAGAAACAAGGCCCGTGGCCAGTCCATTTTCTTCTGCGATTTCCAGAATTGATTTAACCCGCACTCCCGTGGAATCCATTCCAATTACTCCATTGTTTGTTTTATTACCGGTTGCGAGTGCTGTGCCGGCTGCAGCAGAATCTGTGATATATTTGTTTGCAGAGCTTGTTTTTTGCAAGCCAATTGTCTTGCATCTGGTAATGTTCAGCGGGTGGTCTGAGACAGTTATTGCCGATGACATTGTGGCTAGTCCCATCCCGTCGCCAATCATTAGTATAACATTCCTGATTTCAGGCTGCTTTTTCGAAGCAGAGTACCTGGCAGGGGTACAGGTGATAAAAGTTACACTTAATACAGTTAAAAATACTGATAATGAGATCCTTCTTATTTTATGTAATTGTAAATGCATGTTGGTTAAAGTATTTATATTAAATATCGTTCGCAAGTATAACAAAAAAGGTGGTAAACTGTTTACCACCTTTAAGTATTATTAAGGTTACAATTACCTTCTTCTTTCAAGCATCAGTTCCAGATCTTCTTTTAGAGAAGAGAGGTCTTCTTCATGTTCCACTTCATCAGATAATATCTGAAGAATAATGTTATATGTAACTGGGTCGCCGACCCTTGTTATATCGAGTAAATCACTATATACTTTAATAGCACACTGTTCACCTTTAATGTTCTGATCGAGAATGACCTCAACATATCCGTCTGTCGGAGCATCATAACCGCAATTTGTAAGTTTTGACCACTCTTCCGGAGATAAAACGGGAGTCCCTCCAAGCTGGACAATTCTGGTCGATAATAATTCTGCATGTCCCAGTTCCTCAGTAGCGTGCAAGGTAAGCTCAGCAATAACTGCATCCTTCATCGGACCCTTAACTACTTTAGCACCAATCCAGTATTGATAGTAAGCCAGCCACTCATCTGATAAGGCTTTGTTCAGTAAGTTGATTAATTCATCAACATCCATTTTTACGATAGATCTTCCTTTTTGTCCCATATTATCTGATTTTTTGGTTGGATTAAACAAAGATACTTAAAAATTTTAGTTGCCTTAGCATGACAGCATCCGGTATTTTTAGCGTATCTTAAAGGTGAAATATCAGTATTATGATTGAACCGGATAAAACAGAGACAAAATGAGTAAAGAGACCGTTAATACCCGATGGCTTAAAAATATGGCCTTTGAAACTGAAGTGAGCGGACATAAATTCACTATGGATGCCGGCCATCAGGTAGGCGGAGAGAACCTCGGTCCCCGTCCAAAGCCACTTATGCTCGCCGCATTGGGTGGCTGTACAGGAATGGATGTGATCTCAATACTCGGTAAAATGAGGGTTGAAGTTGACAGTTTTAATGTGGTTGTTGAAGGTGAACTGACAGAAGAACACCCAAAACACTTCACAAAAATGCATGTTATCTATGAGTTTAAAGGCAAAGATCTGCCTCTCGAGAAATTACAGAAAGCTATCGATCTTTCTGAGGAAAGATATTGCGGGGTGAGTGCTGTTTATAGAAAAACTATGGAGGTCACTTCGGAAATACGAATTATTGAATCTTAAACTGATTATGGAGGAAAACGATCAGATAAAACTGTATAGTGATGAAGATAAGCATATTCTGAAGATTGCTGAAGATTCATTAGACTCAAAACTCGACAGGGTGGAGGAGATAATAGAATATGCCAGAGAAGCCGGTTTGAAAAAAATCGGAATAGCAAACTGTACCGTTTTCAATAAGGAAGCACAGCTTCTATCGGAAATTCTTTCTGAAAATGGTTTTACTGTGGAAACTGTTAATTGTAAGTACGGTAAAATTCCTTTCACTGATCTGGTAGATGGTTACAAAGGAATCTCATGTAATCCGGCCGGTCAGGCTAATTACCTCGAAGAAAAAGGGACTGAACTCAATATTATGATGGGACTCTGCCTTGGCCATGATATGATTTTCAATTCAAAATCCAAAGCTCCTGTAACACCTCTTGTTGTCAAAGACAGGGTATTGCAGCATTATTCACTGGATAAACTCAGGAAATCATAAATTAAACCAATCTGCAACAGCTTTGGAGCTGTCAGGTGAACTGCAATGGTTAAATTCATTCGTATGTCTGTCGTAGCAATAATCTTTCTGCCATTCTGATACATTCTCTACTGTTTGTCTGATAGCATCTGTAATAAACAGCAATTCCTCATCAGTCATAGTCGGATGAAGTGATAACCTTATCCAGCCCGGTTTCATTGATAAGTCACCGGCATCAATTCTATCTGTAATCTCTTTCGACATGCTGAAATCAACATCTAGAAGGAAATGTCCATAAGTCCCTGCACAGGAACATCCTCCTCTTACCTGTATCCCAAACCTGTCGTTAAGCAGTCTTGTAACAAGATTATGATGAATATTATCAATGTAAAAAGAAAACACACCAAGCCTTTCATTGACGTTGTCAGCCAGAATATGGACTCCTTTTATTTTCGATAACCGGCTGAATGCTATGCTGATAAGCTCCTTTTCCCGCTGATGCATTTTAGCAGTACCCATCTTTTCCTTAAGTTTTACAGAGAGAGCCGCTCTGATCCCCTGCAGGAAACCGGGAGTGCCTCCGTCCTCTTTTACCTCAATATCGCTGATATAACTGTATCCGCCCCACCGGTTTGTCCATTTAACAGTACCGCCTCCGGGTGAGTCCGGTATGTCATTCTTATAAAGGGCTTTGCTGAAGATCAGAACACCTGCACTTCCCGGACCGCCAAGAAACTTGTGGGGAGAGAAGAAGATGGCATCAAGCTGTTCCATTTTATTTGCGGGATGCATATCAATATCAACATAGGGAGCAGAAGCGGCAAAATCAACGAAACAATAACCATTGTGTTCATGCATTATCTTAGCCAGCTCTTTGAAAGGAGGCACATAGCCTGTAACATTTGAACAGGCAGAAAATGAACCTATCAGAAGGGGCCTGTCTTTATATTTGATAATCTCTTTCCGTAAAGAATCAGGATCGACTTTGAGATCGGCCGATGGTTCAAGAACAACTACATCTGCAAGTGTTTCGAACCAGGAGGTATGATTTGAATGGTGTTCTGTGTGTGTCAAAAATACTACCGGTCTGTTTCCGTTTGGAATATCTTTGCACTTTTGATATACTCCGTTTGTAAAGGTGCAGAAATTTATAGCCTGTTCGGGTACTTTGAGTCCAAGTATTCTCTGAAGCTTGGCTATAGCAGAAGTCATACCGGTTCCTGTAAATATCAGGATATCATCATCATTTGCATTTACATGTCGCTTTACAATCTTCTGCGACATATGATACGCATCTGTCATAGCTTTACCGGTTGATGTTGATTCAGAGTGAGTGTTGCCAATCATCGGTCCGATATCCTCCAGCATCCTCTTTTCAATAGGACCATACAGCCGTCCGCTGGCTATCCAGTCAGCGTAGATAAGTTTCTTCCTGCCGTATGGTGTATCGATTTCAGAATCAATACCGATTATATTCTTCCTGTATTGATTAAAGTATATTTCAAGCTCTGACATAACAGTTTTTTACAGCTCAAAAATACCAATATTATTTTAATTCTGGTTCTACTTCGAGGTGAGCATAGTGTATACATCTCTTGGAGTAACTCCTAGTTTATCAGCTATGGTCCTTAAGGTTGTTTCTCCTTCAGCTTCAATTCCCTTTTCCTTCAGTTTCTGAATAAGTGATGTGACCTCTATGCCTGAACTGACAGCTGTTGAGTTTACTGTGTATTTACCTATTCCCTGAGGTACTTCACCGGCTACTGGTCCTGTATGTTGCTTGTTTTTGGCAGCAAGTATATTATAGATAGCCGAAGGAGTTGTATTATTGTTGTTAGCAATCTCTTTAAGTGTCTCTTTTGTTCCTGTTACTTTAATACTGCTATCCTGAAGAGTCTTAAGCAGTTTTGCAGGTGCAATGCTGTCAAGAACAACTGAAAGCTGTTCCAGCGTGTACGTTTCCATATGCAGCACCGGAGGTGTCTGGAAATCCCCTTCCCAGCCCTCTTTCACCTTTTCTCCGAATGTCATAACCGGTTCGAATGGAGTCCAGTGACGAAGTGTGCCGATGAAAAAAATTGAAGAAAGAATAATTGCAGTTCCAAGTTCCCATTTTTTGTTGAGCCCCGATTTTAACTTGCTCTTAAAATAAGTAAGAAAAGTCTTCCAGTTAACAAAGAACAGATGGATGATTACAAGGATAAAAAAGAGATAAGAAAATATTGTGTGCAAAGCCTGCCATTCAGATTTAGTGAAAAGCATCAGCTTCCATGTTCCCCAGTTGGCTATTCTCCCGGGAGGGGCAACGTAAAGAATGAATCCCGACCACGACATTATAAGTGTGGAGATAACCAGTGTAAAACTGGTAAAACTTCTTAAATTGAATTTTCCTTTTTCAGCTGCCATATTTTTATTATGTCTTTTATTTGTGCCGCCAAAAGTATTAAATATCATTATTATTAACAAGAATAAATATAAATATATAGATATGTCAATATTATTAACCACAGATACACGGATTACACGGAGGCACAGAGAGTATTTCTCCGTAATTTCTCCGTGAAACTCCGTGTAATCCGTGGTTAAAGAAGTTATAAGGTAATTTGGTTATTGAGTTATTTTGTAATGATCGGCAAGGATCATCCTGAATAACTTACCTGGAAGGACATACTTTAATACAACAGCCAGCTTCTGCTCAAAGGAAGCTATTATATATCTCTGATGCGGATTTTTAGATTCTATTATTTTAACGAGTTTTTTTGAAAGAATAACTGGCTTCCAACCTTTGGCTTCATCCTTTTCAATCTGGTCCAGACTCGTTTCAAACTGTGTTTTATAAGCATCTTCAGTTCCGGTGGGAGCAAGATAGTTCCTGCGGTTAGCTGAATTACTTGTGTTGAAATCTCCCGGGTTGATGAGTACAACTTTGATATTGAACTGACTGACCTCCATTCTCAAAGCTTCACTGAAGCCTTCCAATGCAAATTTTGCAGCTGAATAATATCCCTGAAATGGTAATCCCATCAATCCTCCGATAGAACTGAAATTGACAATAGTTCCTCCTCCCTGTTTGCGCATCGCAGGCAACACTTCCCTGGTTAGATTGACAGTTCCAATGAAGTTCGTATCCATCTGGAGCTTGATGTGCTCAATTGGCGATGTCTCAATCGGACCTCCAGTATGCATCCCTGCATTATTTACCAGCACATCAATTCTTCCTTCTTTTTCAAGTATTAATGAAACAGCTTTCTTAATTGAAACAAGATCGGTCAGATCCATTGTTAAATAATTAACAGAAGAGGTCTGCTCCGTATTTCTTCTAACTGTACCATAAACAGTATGTCCTTTTTCAGAAAGGAGCCTTGCAGTCTCTTTCCCAAAGCCTGAGGAGATACCTGTGATGAGAATAATCTTTTTCATGCTATTGTTTGCCCCCTGCCCCCTAAAGGGGGTTCTGTAAGTCATTGATAATCTGAAAGTCCCCTTCAGGGGTCCCGATAGCTATCGGGATAGGGGCCATATTATAGAATACCCAGCTCTTTCGCAGCTTTCGTAATCTTCTCTATCGAAACTTCAACCTGCTCTTTTGTATGTGTTGCCATGAGAGAGTACCTTATAAGGCAATCCTCCTTAGGAACAGCAGGGGATACAACAGGATTCACAAATACCCCTTCTGCCAGGAGCACCTGTGTAAGCATAAGAGCTTTAATGTCATCCCTGATAAAGAGAGGAATAATTGGTGTCTCTGACTTTCCGGTGTCGAAACCTGCAGCTTTAAATCCCTCAAGTGCATAATGTGTCATATCCCAGAGATGCTTTATTCTTTCAGGTTCTGTTTCCATTATTTCTATTGAAGCAAGTACTGCAGCTGCTGATGCAGGAGTCATGCTGGCACTGAATATCAGCGATCTGGAATTATGTTTTATGAAATTGATCACCTCTTTGTCGGCAGCAATAAAACCTCCAAGAGATGCAAATGACTTCGAGAAAGTACCCATTATCAGATCCACTTTATCAGTCAGCCCGAAATGAGAAGCCGTACCTGAACCATTTTTTCCCAGAACTCCCAGAGAATGAGCATCATCAACCATAACTGATGCCTTGTATTTATCAGCAAGCTTTACAAGTTCAGGTAATTTGATGATATCACCTTCCATTGAGAAAACTCCGTCAACAACAATCAGTTTTATCCGGTCGTTATGGCAAAGTTTAAGTTTACACTCAAGGGCATCCATATCGTTATGGGCAAACTTAAGGACCTTTGAAAAGGAGAGCCTGCTTCCTTCTATTATCGAAGCATGGTCAAGTTCATCAAGAAGAAGATAATCATGACGTCCGGCAAGCAGAGAAACTACCCCCAGGTTTACCTGAAATCCTGTACTGTAACAGAGTGCACCTTCTTTATTTACCAGTCTGGCAAGTTTTTCTTCAAGTTCTATGTGAATGTCAAGGGTCCCGTTTAAAAACCTTGATCCGGCACATCCGGTTCCGTATTTTTTGATTGCAGCCAGTGCTGCCTCTTTTACTTTTGGATGATTTGTTAGTCCCAGATAACTGTTAGATCCGAACATCAGAACCTTATTACCGTTGATATGAACCACAGTATCCTGTTCTGATTCTATTGCCCTGAAATAGGGATATATGCCAGCCTGCATGGCTTTTTGCGGGGCGTCGTAGCCTTTAAGTTTGTCTGTTAAGATTCTCACTGGTCAGCTAGTATTTTAAGTTTAACTGCCAAAAATAACTAAAAATGAATACAATTGAATAAAACATCAGTTTTTCAATTAACAGATTGATAAATTAAGCACATATACCCATTGGAAAGACAGAAGACGGAAGACCGGAGACGGAAGGGATTTTTATTTTTACCGCAGAGTTGCACACAGAAAAGGCTGAGGACCGCTGAGACAAAATCCGGTAAGAAGTACTCTGCGGCTCTCATTATATTACTCTGCGTTCCTCTGCGGTAATTTAATTGTTTGATTTGAGGAACTTTATTAGGTATTTAAATACGAACTTTTTTACTTTAATTTAATTTGGAAAGTAGTAATATGAGAATTACTTTTGTACGCGTAAAACAAAACAGAGAACTCAATGGACGACGACCCGGCGAATTTATTAATCTTAAACCTGAACTAGAAGGTTAACCGGTCGTACCGGTCACTTCCTTCTTTTTCGGAAACAGCAAGGAGGTGACAATGACATCACTCACAACATTTTATCTAAGCGGAATAATAGGGAAAGAAGCATTTGGTGCAGATGGCGATGCTATTGGTATCATTAAGGACTTGCTATTGAATGCTGTACCTTCCGGTCTAAGTGATCCCAATCAACAGCTCATAACTGGTATAAGACTGCGTATCAAAAAGGAAACCCGACTCTATTCCTTCACTACTTTCAGGGTGGTTAAAGCACGTGAACAGCTAAACGTAAGTTGTTCCGGACTGATTGAATTAAGTAATGAAGAGGTGGAAAACGGTCTTTTACTTGTTGATAATATCCTTGATAAACAGATTGTTGACCTTAACGGACGCAAACTTGTCAGGGTAAATGATGTGAGGCTTGCCACTCTGCCGGCAGGGACATTCGCGGTAGCTGTTGATATAGGAATTGAAGGACTTCTCAGAAGAATTGGAATCGCACAGCCGATAAAAGGATTTTTATCACTGTTTAAGGTAAATATACCTGCGAAGTTTATCCTATGGGACGATGTTCAGGCAATTGACCATTCAAATCTGAGTATCGTTTTGTCGAAAAGCTATGCAAAGCTTCATACGCTTCACCCGTCAGATATAGCTGATATCCTTGAAGACCTGGGTAAGAAGTCAAGCATGTCGGTATTCTCTGCCCTCGATGAAGAGAAAGCTGCCGATGTTCTTGAAGAGCTCGAGACTCAGACACAGATCCATATCATCGAAAACCTTCCGGTAAATAAGGCTGCTGATGTTCTTGAAAAAATGCCTGCCGATGAAGCTGCAGATATTCTTGATGAACTTGAGGATGAGAAAGCTGAAATCCTTCTGAAAGAGATGGACTCAGAATCATCCCAGGAGGTAAGGGAGCTTCTCGAATATGATGATGATCTTGTAGGAAGTATTATGACAACTGATTATTTATCGTTCAGTGCATCAAAAACAGTTGAAGAGGTGCTGACAGAGTTACGTCAGAAGAAACCTGAATCAGCTGAGCTCTATAACATGTTTGTAACTGAATCGAACGACGAGCTTATTGGGACATTCAATTTGCGCGATCTTGTTGTTGCTGAACCAAATGCCAGTGTAAGCCAGATTATGAAATCGGAACCTGTCTCTTTGTTCGACGATCAGAAAACAAGAGCAATTGCAGAATTAGTCTCTAAATACAATCTTCTTGCAGTTCCTGTTGTCGACCGTCATAACCTGCTTCAGGGTATGGTTGTGGTTGATGATGTTGTGGAAGACCTGATTAATGAGAGAAGAACAAAGAGAAGGTAAAAGAAAGCGTAAAGCGTAGAGCGTATAAGAAAAGATAATTACTGAGAGCATGACCTGCAAGACCTGCACGACAGCAGACGACAAGAGAATAAGCCAATGTTCAGAAAGAAATTAAAAGACTCGCATTTTATAAGGAATCTGGCAATATTCTTTGCTATTCTTGGTCCCGGTATTATAACCGGCAGTGTCGATAATGATGCAGGTGGTATTACAACCTATTCAGTAGCAGGTGCTTTATATGGCTATGGCCTGATCTGGACTCTTATCCCGTCGTTTGTTGTATTGCTGGTAATTCAGGAAATGAATGCAAGAATGGGTATTGTTACAGGTAAAGGTCTATCGGATCTTATTCGGGAAAACGCCGGAATGAAAATCACATTTTTCATTTTCATTGGACTTCTCTTTTCAAACATTGGCAATACAACTACAGAATTTGCAGGTGTAGCAGGTAGTATGGAGATCTTTGGTGTAAGCAAATATATATCCGTACCAGTGACTGCTGTTCTTGTCTGGTTTCTGGTGGTGAAGGGAACATACCAGATAGCTGAACGTATATTTCTGATATTCAGTGTTTCGCTCCTTACATATGTGGTTTCGGCACTGATGAGTAAACCACACTGGGACGAAATAGGATCAGCTATTATACATCCGCAGGTTGAAATGAATACTCAGAGTCTGGCAATGGTAATAGCTCTTGTAGGAACAACTATTGCTCCGTGGATGCAATTTTATATGCAGTCTTCTGTAATTGAGAAGGGGCTTAAAATGAAGAATTACAGGTTTACACTGATAGATATTGCAGTCGGATGTGTTGTAACAATTGTGGTAGCCTTTTTTATTATGGTAGCATGTGGTTCAACACTATATCCTGCAGGAATTGAAATTAATGAGGCAAAAGATGCCGCGCTTGCTCTCAAGCCTCTGGCAGGAGCCATGGCTTCTCAGGTATTTGCTTTCGGCCTTTTTGTTGCATCAGTTTTTTCTGCAACAATACTTCCTCTGGCTACAGCTTTTTATGTCTCTGAAGCTTTTGGATTTGAAGCAGGTATAGATAAGAAGTGGGATGAAGCTAAAGAGTTTTATATTCTTTACACGGGAATTCTTGTTATATCAGCAATTATAATACTCATACCGAATGCCCCGCTGATTCAGATCTCAATCTGGTCGCAGGTACTAAACGGAATACTTCTTCCTGTGGTACTGGTAAGTATGATTCTGCTAATTAATAACAGGAAGATCATGGGAGCATACGTCAATAAACCCTTTCAGAATATTATCGGCTGGGGAACCGTAATTATTCTCACAGGACTCTCATTGCTACTGCTGATTATGCCCGCTCTCAGCTAATCATTCCGCCGGCCAAACTCCGTTCTCAATTGTCTTTGCTTTGATCTTAGTTGGATCTATTACCACATGTTTAATCAGCTTTCTGTTCCATGTATAGGTAATATGAACCATACCATCACTTGTCTGGATTACAGCCGGGTAAGAGAATTCACCATCTTTAGGCTCATTTTCAAGCAGTGCCGCAGCTTTCCATTCAATTCCATTTTCAGAAAGTGCAACATTCAAAATGTTACGTCCCTTTGTTATATGGTTATATATTAATATGTGTGTTCCATCTTTCAGAGTAACTGCATCTATTCCGGAATTGGGATTTGGGAGCGCAATCGGGGTGAGCTCACTCCATGTACGTCCGTTGTTGTTTGAAAATGAGGATAATATGGCTGATGACCCGCTTCTGCACAGCATCTGTAGCTTTCCCTCATTATGAAGAAGAATTGTTGGCTGAATTGCCCTGATCTCTTTACTGTTAAGAAATGGGGTACGTTCCCATGTAAGCCCGTTATCTGCAGTAATCTCCATGTGTACCCGCCATCCGTCGTGTTCTGAGCTTGAAGGACATAGCAACTCACCATTCTGCAGCAGAACCGGCTTGTTTTTAATCGGACCATAAATATCTTCAGGAAGTCTCGATGGTCTTGACCAGGTTTTTCCCTCATCGTAAGAAGTCATCATCTCTCCCCACCATGTGGAAGGAGTGGGCCCAACCTTATAAAACAGAATTACTTCCTTTCCGGTATTATACATAACAGGATTCCAGCATGGATACCGTTTAGTTTTATGCTGGATCCCATTTACCACCTCAACAGGTTTTGACCATTTTCCGTCTGAGAAGTGGCTTACCCAAATACCTACATCAGGATTTCTCTCTGCAGTTCCTCCGAACCATGCAGCCAGTAAACCAGTTTTGGTTTGAACAATTGTTGAGGCATGGCAGCTTGGAAAAGAAACATCATCTGGCTGGTAAATGAACTCTGTCTTAACAAAACATCTTTCACCCTTAAAGGGCTCCTGAGCTATTGAAATAAGAGTATTTAAAAGAATGAGGACCGAAAAGAAAAGAGCTTTTTTCATATCTGCTGTTTGTGGTTCAGGTTCAAATTTAATATTAGATTTGTAATGATATAGTTTTGTATAGATTTAAATTTCTGACAGCATGAGGAAGTCTTTTTTAATTAGAACAATATTTTTTCTTATAGCTCTTATATCTATAGCAAGTAATACCCTGCAGGCTCAGAAAAAAAATGAAGGTACCTATCTGGGGAAAGCTGACCTGTATAAAGCTAAAAAAACTGCTCTGGAATATCTTGGTGATAGTACTGCCATTAGAAAATTTGGTACTATTTCAGATGCTATCTGGGGATATGCAGAACTTGGTATGCAGGAATTCAAATCATCAGCCCTGCTGGTTAAAACACTTGAAGAAGAAGGCTTTACTGTTGAAAAGGGAGTTGCAGGGATGCCAACCTGTTTTGTTGCAACATGGGGAAGCGGGAAGCCTGTTATAGGTATTCTGGGGGAATTTGATGCACTTCCGATGATATCCCAGAAAGCCCTGACCTCATCGCAGATCCCTGTAATAGACGGGGCTCCCGGACATGGGTGCGGCCATAATATGATGGGCTCTGCAGGTATTGCTGCAGCCATAGCCGTAAAAAAGAAGTCTTGAGATTAATAAGCTTCCCGGGACAATAAAATTTTTCGGTTCACCTGCTGAGGAGACAGTTATAAGCCGTCCATACATGGTGAGAGACAGTGTCTTTAAGGATGTAGATGCTGTGATAGATAACCATGCATCTTCAGATCTGACGACAAGCTATGGAGTTAACGGAAATGCTGTTATGTCAGTTGTCTTTTCGTTCAAAGGAAAAACTGCTCATGCTGCAGGTGCCCCATGGAGCGGTCGCAGTGCCCTCGATGGTGTAGAGCTTATGAATGTTGCAGCAAACTACCTGAGGGAGCATCTTTTTTATACATACAGGCTTCATTATGTTGTTACTGAAGGTGGTGAGGCCCCGAACGTAGTGCCTGATAAAGCATCTGTATGGTATTATATAAGAAACACCGACGACAGATTGGAAGAAATGTATACGAGAGTCCTTGATTGTGCCAAAGGGGCTGCAATTGCCTCTGGTACAAAGCTCGATACCGTAGTCGTACTTACTGCTGTTCATCAGCGACACTCAAACAAAGGCATGGCCGAAACAATTCAGAGAAACATTGAACTTGTAGGGCTGCCTGTATGGACAGATGAAGAACAGACGTTTGCTAAAGCTCTTCAGAAGGAGTTGGGTTCAAAGGAGACCGGAATGCCCGTAAAGTTGAAGGCACTGAATGAACCATCAGGTACTCAGGTTGGGGAGGGTCCTCCGATGTAGGAGAGGTTACTCTTGTTGCTCCGACTGCAACACTTAATTTCCCGGTGGTGTTCCTGGAGCAATCGGGCACCATTGGTCCACTGTTACAACAGGGTACGGTTCAGCAGCCTGGAAAGGGCTGAATATCGGTGCAAAGGTTATGGCTGCTTCAGCTCTCGATCTATTAACAAATCCAAAGCTTCTGGCTGAAATTAAAAAGGAGTTCGATGATTATTCCAAAGATCATCCATACAAGTCATTTCTTCCCGAAGGTGCTCAGCCTCCTTTGAATCTGAATAAACAGCTTATGGATAAGTACCGTGACGCCATGCTTAAGCTTGGTGCTGATGAACAATGATTTTGTAATAAAGTTGAAAAATTATTTTATGAAAGGTTATTTTGAATCAAATTCATATCATACTCCTGAAAAAGACAGGCTAAGTATTAAAGATAAGCTGCTGAAAAACAGCCGGATATTCTTTACTTTAAGTTATGCCAAAACAGTTCTCAGAACAAGAAAAGAGGCTATAAGGGGAGTCTATGACACAAAAGCCTGGGCAGACTCTTCTTTCGAAATACTTCAGTTTATTGAAAAGACCGGAGGCAGGTTTCACATAACCGGGATGGAGAACATTACGAAGCCGGCCGGACCAGTGCTTTCATAAGCAATCATATGAGCACACTTGAGACAATGGTTCTTCCATGTATCATAGCTCCACTTCGGGAAGTAACATTTGTTGTGAAAGAGAGCCTGGTGAAGCATCCACTTTTTGGAGATGTTATGAGGTCGCGTAATCCTATTGTTGTTGGAAGAACAGATCCGAGGAAAGATCTTGAGGCTGTAATGAACGGTGGCGTTGAGCTTCTATCAAAAGGCATTTCAATTATTATATTTCCACAGAGTACCAGAAGCCTTGAATTCAATCCGGAGGAATTTAATTCACTTGGTGTAAAACTTGCAAAAAAGGCTGGTGTACAGGTTGTTCCCATTGCAATTAAAACCGATTTCTGGGGTAACGGGAAACTTATCAAAGAGCTCGGACCACTCAATAGTAATAAACAGATTCATTTTAAATTCGGTGAACCCTTCAGTATTACCGGTAATGGCAAGGATGAAAACCAGAAGATAATTGATTTTATTAAGACCTCCCTCCAAGATTGGAAAACGGAATAAATTAGTTTTACCGCAGAGAGGCGCGAGCTAATTATTGAGAGCCGCAGAGTACTATAGTTATGGATTTACTCTGCGGCCCTCTGCGTTTTCTCTCTGTGAATCTCTGCGGTAAAAAGAATCTTTGAAATTCAATAGATCTGACATTGAAATAGAAAATAAAATAATCCAACAATTTTTAAGTGTATTTATTACATTTATTAAAGTTTTTTATAAATTTGTTTGGAAGTGGCTTCGGATTTTGTTTAAAGTATTCCATTTCCTGATCGTATTTTTTTACTGAGTTTCATTCAATTCATAATATCTTATTTAACCAATCATAAAAGCGGAATTATTATGGGAACATTAGACTGGATTGTATTAGGGCTATTTTGCCTTGCCTTAATTGGTATTATTGTATGGGTTGTCAGACAAAAAATCTGAGACATCAACCGATTATTTCCTGGCAGGACGTGATGCCACCTGGCTGGCAATAGGCTCCTCAATTTTTGCATCAAATATAGGCTCAGAGCATCTTGTTGGGCTGGCAGGCGCCGGAGCTTCAAGTGGTATGGCTATGGCACACTGGGAAATGCACGGATGGATAATCCTGATCCTCGGTTGGTTCTTCGTTCCCTTCTATGCAAGGAGCGGTGTGTTTACAATGCCTGAATTCCTTGAAAAACGTTATAATAAAGGTTCCAGAAGTGTTCTTTCAATAATATCTCTTGTAAGTTATGTGTTTACAAAAGTGGCAGTTACTGTGTATGCAGGAGGAATCGTTTTCAAACAGGTATTTGGTATCGAATCAATGTTCGGGATCGATTTCTTTTTGGATAAGTGCTGTCGGACTGGTAGTCCTTACTGGAATATATACTACTCTCGGCGGTATGAAAGCCGTGTTGTGGACTTCAGTGTTGCAGACTCCGATTCTACTTGTAGGTTCACTTGCAATTATGGTTATTGGACTCATTAAACTCGGGGGATGGTCAGAGATGATGGAGATCTGCCGTGCAGTTCCTGTGAATGCTGATGGCGATACTATGACCCAGTTGATGCGTTCGGCAAATGATCCCGAGTATCCGTGGACAGGAGTAATCCTTGGTTCAGCTATTATCGGATTCTGGTACTGGTGTACAGACCAGTTCATTGTTCAGAGAGTCCTGTCAGGAAGAAACCAGCAGGAGTCAAGACGAGGAGCTATTCTTGGTGCAGCTTTCAAACTATCACCAGTATTCATTTTCCTTATCCCTGGTATGATCGCGTATTCTCTGAATGCAAAAGGAATGATTAATTTAACTGATAACGATGCAGCCTTCTCTATGCTTGTTAAAGAATTACTTCCGTTGGGATTTAAAGGTCTTGTAGTTGGTGGAATACTTGCTGCCCTTATGAGTTCTCTTGCCTCACTATTTAACTCATCTGCTACTCTGTTTACTGTTGACTTTTATCAGAAGTATAAGCCACAGGCAGCAGAGAAAGAGCTTGTTAAGGTTGGCCGGATTGCCACTGTCGTTGTAGTTGTACTAGGAATTCTCTGGATCCCCGTAATGAGAGGGCTGGGTAAAGTCCTCTACGCTTATCTTCAGGATGTACAGTCACTGCTTGCTCCGGGCATAGCTGCCGTATTCCTTTTGGGTGTAGCTTCAAGAAAAACTACTCCAATGGCTGGTCTGATAGGCCTTATCTCTGGATTCACACTCGGAATGTTTCGTCTGGCCCTGAAAGTATTTGGAAGTGGTATCAGCACCGACAGTATTATTCACAAGGTTTTCCTTGCACCCAATTGGCTACATTATGAAATAGCTCTGTTTGTCATTGTAATTGTAATTATGATTGTTACCAGTATGGTTACTGACAAGCCCGATCAGGCTAAGATTAAAGGTTTATGGTTCGGGTCTGCCACTCCAGAAGAAAAAGCCGTGACACGGGCTAGCTGGAATAACTGGGATCTTGTATTCTCAGGACTTATTATCGTAGTAATCGTTTGGTTCTATGCATATTTCTGGTAGGATAAGGTGGATTAAAACAACACGAATATGAAAGATATTATTAAAAAGAGATCTGGTTCATTACCGGTACCCAGCATCTGTACGGACCGGAAACATTAAAACAGGTTGCTGCAGATTCAGTTAAAATCTCAACTGCCCTTGATAAATCACCAAAAATATCTCAGAAGGTGGTTTTCAAACCAATACTGACCACTCCTGATTCAATTACTGAAATCTGCACCGAAGCAAATAATTCTTCAGCATGTATTGGTCTTATAGCCTGGATGCATACATTTTCTCCTGCCAAAATGTGGATCAGAGGTTTGTCGATTCTGAACAAACCATTACTTCACTTTCATACTCAGCTCAACAGAGACATTCCCTGGGAATCGATCGACATGAATTTCATGAATCTGAACCAGTCTGCCCATGGCGACCGTGAGTTCGGTTTCATTGGAGCACGAATGCGATTAAACAGAAAGGTCGTTGTTGGTCATTATCAGGATGCTGAAGCAATTGACAGGATTGCTGTTTGGATAAGAGCTGCATCAGCCTATAATGATGCTCTTAATATGAAAATAGCCCGTTTCGGCGATAACATGCGCGATGTGGCTGTAACTGAAGGAAACAAGGTCAGCGCACAAATGAAAATGGGCTATTCTGTATATGGATATGGTATTGGTGATCTGGTTAAAGTGGTGAACCAGGTCTCCACGGCGAAAATAAAAAAGCTGATAGAAGAGTATGGCTCAGAGTATAAGATGACCAAAGCTGTTGCTGCATCCGATACGCTTAAAGAAGCAGCAAGAATTGAAATTGGAATGGAAGAATTCCTTAAAGCCGGAAACTTCAAAGCTTTCACAACAACATTTGAAGATCTGTATGGATTGAAGCAGCTACCCGGTCTTGCTGTACAACGTCTGATGGCAAAAGGTTACGGCTTTGGTGCAGAAGGTGACTGGAAAACTGCTGCACTTGTGCGTTCGATGAAGGTTATGGCTGCCGGACTCAAAGGGGGAACATCATTCATGGAAGATTATACTTATCATTTCGATCCGAAGGGTATGAGGGTCCTGGGTGCTCATATGCTCGAGGTTTGTCCGACAATTGCCCTAGGAAAACCGACTATTGAAGTACATCCCCTTGGCATAGGAGGCAAAGAGGATCCGGCAAGACTTGTATTCAAAACGGCACTTGGGAAAGCAATAAATGTGTCTGTTATTGATCTTGGCAACAGATTCCGGATGATTGTTAATGATGTTGAAGTCGTAAAATGTCCCGATATGCCTAATCTGCCTGTAGCGAGCGTGTTATGGGCACCTAAACCTGACCTGAAAACAGGTGCCGCTGCCTGGATACTTGCCGGTGGTGCACATCATACCGGATTCAGTACATCTGTAGATGCTGAGTATCTCGAAGATTTTGCCGGTATGATGGGTGTCGAGTATGTACTGATTGATGAGAAATGTAATCTTACTGAATTCAGAAATGAACTCAGGTGGAATGAGGTCTTTATCATATTTCCAATGGTATTGGCTAAATTATTGACAGAAAGGGACTTATTTATAAACTACTAATGACTTATTGAATGAAACTATATTCAAAAGTTGCCAGGCATCTGGTTGCAGTAGACTGTATAATATTTGGATATGATATAGTCGAAAAAGAGATAAAACTGCTGCTTTTTAAGAGACTTATTGAACCGGCAAAAGGTAAATGGTCGCTGGCGGGAGGCTTTGTTCTTGAAAATGAGAGTCTCGACGATGCAGCTTCACGTGTATTGAGAAAAATTACCGGACTGGAATCGGTATATCTTAAGCAGTCATACTCTTATGGAGATACTGACCGTGATCCTGGTGACAGGGTTATTTCTGTGGCATATTTTGCACTTATTACTCTGCGAGATATTAATAAAGACCTGGCGCTGGAGAATGGTGTTCACTGGAGATCAATCTCGAAACTCCCCGAACTGATCTTTGACCATCCCATGATGGTAAAGAGAGCACTAACCGATCTGCAGAATCAGGTTAAAGTAAAGCCTGTTGGATTTGAGCTGCTTCCTGAGAAGTTCACTCTCGTTCAGCTTCAGGATCTGTACGAGGCTATATATCAGAGGAGTGTTGATAAAAGAAACTTCAGGAAAAAGATCCTCTCAATGGGTATCCTTGAGAAACTGGATGAAAAGGAGAAGGAAACTTCCAAAAAGGGCGCTTACTACTTTAAGTTTAATAAGGAAAATTATGAGAAACTTAAAAAAGATGGTTTCTACTTCGATTTGGATGTATATTAAAAAGAAGTGACTAAAGTGACTAAAGTTTGGAGTTCCTAAAGTTAATAACATGCTTGAAATCTTAAAGGATAACGTATTTAAAGCAAATCTCGACCTCGTGGAACATGGCCTGGTGATTCATACCTGGGGTAATGTCAGCGGAAGGGATCAGGAAACAGGACTGGTTGTTATTAAGCCATCAGGTGTGAGCTATGATAAAATGAAACCTGATGATATGGTTGTTATAGATCCTGATGGTAATGTAGTTGAAGGGAAATATAAACCCTCGACTGATGCACCAACTCATCTTTTTCTCTACAAATCCTATAAACTATTAGGCGGTATTGTACATACGCATTCATCATATGCCACAAGCTGGGCTCAGGCCGGAAGAGCAATTCCTCCTTTCGGCACTACACATGCCGACCATTACTATGGTGAAGTGCCATGTACCCGACTGCTGACAGATAAAGAGATAGGCAGCAATTATGAAACTAATACCGGGAAAGTAATAGTTGAAACACTTGGAGCTGTTAATCCTTTAACAGTACCATCTGTTCTTGTAAACAGTCATGGCCCATTCTGCTGGGGTAAAAGTGCTGCTGAGGCAGTTTATAATGCTGTGGCTCTTGAAGAGATTGCGAGAATGGCTTTCTACACAACACTTCTGGGAAGAAGTGAACCTGTAAACAAAGCATTGCTTGATAAGCATTTTAACAGAAAACATGGGAAAGATGCATACTATGGGCAGGGAGAAAAATAAGCTCAGGGCATAGAGCACAGAGCACAGAGCAAAAAAGACAAAAGACAAAAGTTGAAAGATAAAAGTAAAGACCTGAATTAGCTGAATATGAAGGTTTTCAGCCACAGAGTGGCGACATATCGGTAGAAGATGTAATAAATTTATGATTTGCGCCGGAGCACAATTTCAGTGTATTTGTAAGGTAAAATACCGGCGCTAAAGAGGAGCATATTAATTTTTCTGACATGTGATATTATGGCAAACAAATATGTAATTGGGATTGACTATGGTACTGACTCTGTAAGATCAGTAATTGTTGATACATCCGATGGGAAAATTATTGGATCGTCTGTATTTGAATATCCACGCTGGAAAAAAGGATTGTTCTGCGATCCATCAATAAACCAGTTTCGTCAGCATCCTCTTGATTATCTGGAAGGACTGGAGACCTCTGTTAAAAATGCATTGAAAGGACTGGCCCCGGATATAATTAATAATATCGCCGGAATTACTGTGGATACTACCGGTTCAACTCCTGTGGCAACCGATAAAGAGGGTGTCCCTCTCTCTCTGAAAGCAGGTTTCGAATCCAACCCCGATGCCATGTTTGTTTTATGGAAAGATCATACAGCTGTTAAGGAAGCTGCTGAGATAAACGAACTGGCCAGATCGTGGGGAGGTGTCGACTTTACAAAATTCGAGGGAGGAATATATTCTTCTGAATGGTTCTGGGCAAAAGTGCTACACGTACTCCGTAATAATAGTGAGGTCCGCAAAAATGCTTTCTCATGGGTTGAACACTGCGACTGGATTACTGCCATTCTCACCGGTGAAACAAATCCGCTGAAATTGAAGAGAAGCCGTTGTGCAGCTGGTCATAAAGCTATGTGGCATAAAGATTTCGGTGGATTGCCAGATGAAAAATTTCTCGTTAAACTCGATCCTGTACTGGCAGGATTAAAGGAAAGACTTTACTCAGAGACATATACTTGTGAAGTTGTTGCAGGAACCCTTACTGAAGAGTGGGCAAAAAAACTCGGATTGCCAGAAAATGTTAATGTAGGTGTCGGTTCATTTGATGCGCACCTGGGAGCAGTCGGAGGTGAGATAAAACCTTATCATCTGGTAAAAGTGATGGGTACCTCAACATGCGATATGATTGTTTCTCCAATGGCTGAAGTCGGCGATAAACTTGTGGCAGGCATATGCGGTCAGGTCGATGGCTCAATAGTTCCCGGATTGATGGGACTTGAGGCCGGACAATCAGCTTTTGGAGATATCTATGCATGGTTCAGTAAGCTTCTTATGTGGCCTGTAGATGAGATAGTTGCAAAAATGGAATGGCTTGATGATAAATCAAAGAAGAGGATAAGCGAGGAGACAGCCGACAAAATGATTGCGGGAACTAAGCAAACAAGCTGCTTCTATTCCACCGGAAGAGTCTGCTATTGTAGCTCTCGATTGGATGAACGGAAGGCGGACTCCTGATGCTAACCAGGCTCTTAAAGGGGCTATCTCCGGATTATCTCTCGGATCGGATGCTCCCAGAATATTCAGGGCATTGGTTGAAGCAACAGCTTTTGGTTCAAAAATGATTAACGACCGTTTTATCTCGGAGGGAGTCAGGATAGATGGTGTAATCGCAATCGGAGGTGTTGCCAAAAAGAATCCGTTCGTTATGCAGATAGTTGCTGATGTTCTTAATATGCCGATAACTGTCGCAAAATCAGATCAGACTTGTGCGCTGGGATCAGCAATGGCAGCCTCTGTTGTGGCAGGTGTTCATAAGGATATCTCTGCAGCACAGAAAGCAATGGGAGGCGGCTTCGAGAAGGAATACAAACCGGATCCTGTAAGAGCAAAGAAATATGAGGTACTCTTTAAAGAATATAAGAAACTTGGAAATTTTATAGAAATGGAGCTATTATAATTGCAGGTTTTTTGCCCCCTTCCCCTAAAGGGGTCTAAATCTGGATGATTTTAAGTCCCCTTTAGGGGATTTAGGGGCGTAAACAAAAAGGAAAATGAAAATAAACAATTAAAATAAACCTTTATGAAAAAAGCATATTTTTGTTTTATGTGTAATATTATTTATTGGAGCCATTTCCAGTGCCCAGGACAAAAACAGTGTAGCTGTAAATCAACTGGTTGTAGTGGCTAATCATCCCGGACCGGTTATCAGTAAAGATATTTACGGCCATTTTCAGAACACCTTGGAACTTGTATCTACGGTGGCATATGGGTTGGCACTGATTCAAAAATCCCGAATACTTATGGTATCCGTAATGATGTCCTCTTTGCTCTCCGTGAGATCAAAGTCCCAAACCTAAGGTGGCCCGGTGGATGCTTCGCTGATACTTACCACTGGAGAGACGGAATAGGTCCTCAGTCACAGAGGGCTTCTATTGTCAATATTCACTGGGGAGGTGTAACTGAGGATAATTCCTTCGGGACACATGAATTCATGAAACTTACAGAACTTCTTGGTTGTGATGCATATATTAATGGTAATGTTGGAACAGGTTCTCCAAAGGAAATGTCGGAGTGGGTCGAATATCTTACTTCCGATTCAGAGAGCCCGATGACAAAACTTCGTAAGGAAAATGGCCGTGAAGAACCATGGAAAGTAAAATATTTTGCAATAGGAAATGAAAACTGGGGCTGCGGCGGTAATATGACTGATGAGTTCTATGCGAACCAGATGAGACAGTTCTCAACCTATCTTGGTAATTATGCTGATAATAAGCTTTACAGAGTGGCATGCGGTCCGTCGGATTTTAATTATGCATGGACAGAAACTCTGATGAAAGACGGAGCGACCAGGGGCAGATTTCAGGGGTTTGTCTATCCATTATTATTCTATCGTTGACGGCTGGGGATATAAAGGTTCAGCAACAAAATTCGATGAGAGGGAGTGGTTCGAGACTATGAGGATGAACCTCCAGATGGATCAGATAATCAAGGGTCATGCAGCTATTATGGATCGTTACGATCCTCAGAAAACAAAAGGTCTGGTAGTTGATGAATGGGGAAACTGGTTCCAGGTTGAGCCGGGCACTAATCCCGGATTCCTTTACCAGCAGAATACAATGCGTGATGCACTCACTGCTGCCATTCACCTTAATATCTTTAATAAGTATGCCGACAGGGTGAAAGTTGCTAACCTTGCCCAGATAGTGAATGTCCTTCAATCAGTGATCCTTACAAAAGATGACAAGATGGTATTAACTCCTACTTATCATGTTTTCAGAATGTTCAGGGTCCATCAGGAAGCGCAGTTGCTTAACATTGATCTCAGATGCGAGGATTATGTAAATGGTACAAAAAAGATCCCTGCAATCTCTGCATCAGCTTCAGTTGATAAAGATGGAAAGGTACACATCTCGCTGGCAAACCTTAATCCCAATAAATCAGTAACTGTTACATGCCCTGTATTAGGCGAGACCTTCAGGAAAATTTCAGGTGAGGTTCTGACTGCTGCTGAAATGAATTCATTTAACAGCTTTGAAAATGGGGATGTTGTTAAACCGGTTAATTTCACAGGATATACAAACAAAGATGGTGTTCTGACTATCAATATGCCTGCAAAATCGGTTGTGGTACTGGAACTGACGAAGTAACCTCACCCTAAAGAGGGTGTCTCAATAGCTTCATGTTGCCCCCTTCCCCCTAAAGGGGGTCTAAATATGGATGATTTTAAGTCCCCTTTAGGGGATTTAGGGGCTTTTAAAAGAGGAACTTTTGAGACTGCCTCCTTGGAGAATGGATCTTGGAGAAGAGGCCTTATAAATAATTGATTATGAAAAAAATAGCCAGTTTTTCTTTAGTGATTGCCGGTACAATAGCTTTGATTACAGGCTGTGGCAAGACTACTTCATCAGATGCTGATTATCCAATTCAGCCTGTTCCATTTACCCAGGTGAAGCTTACAGATAATTTCTGGGCACCCCGGATAAAGAAAAATGCTAATGTTACGATTCCAATAGCTTTTGGCTATTGTGAATCGACCGGCAGAGTTAAGAATTTTGAAATTGCCGGAGGACTTGATACAGGAAGTTCCAGACTATTTATCCATTCGACGATTCAGACGTTTTCAAGATTATTGAGGGTGCCAGTTATTCACTTCAGACAATACCCGATCCGAAACTGGATGCCTACCTCGACACTCTTATCTGGAAGATTGGCCTTGCTCAGGAAGATGACGGCTATCTCTACACCAACCGTACAATAGCTGAGATGCACGGAGGAGTAGGATTGCATGAGTGGGCAAGTAAGAACAGATGGGGTCTCGACTCAATTCTTAGTCATGAACTTTATAACCTCGGACATTTATATGAAGCCGCAGTGGCTCATTACCAGGCAACAGGGAAAAGAACACTTCTCGATATCGCTGTCAAATCAGCGGATTTAGTCAATAAAGATTTTGGGTGGGACAGGGAAACTGTTTACCCCGGTCACCAGGTTATTGAGATGGGACTGGTTAAATTATACAGAACTACAGGTGAGAAGAAATATCTCGATCTCGCAAGATTCTTCCTCGATCTGCGGGGTCCCAAGGGTGAAGAGTATAATCAGGCACATAAGAAGGTGGTAGATCAGACTGAAGCAGTAGGTCATTCTGTAAGAGCTACTTATATGTATTCAGGTATGGCCGACATTGCTGCAATTGAGAAAGATGAAGCATACCTTAATGCTATTACAAAAATATGGGAGGATATCGTTTACGGAAAAATGTATCTCACCGGAGGGATAGGAGCAACCGGAGGTAACGAAGGATTTGCTGATCCTTACGTTCTGCCTAATATGTCAGCCTATTGTGAGACCTGTGCTTCAATAGGTAATATTTTCACTAATGAGAGATTGTTTTTGCTTCACGGTGAGACAAAATATATTGATATCCTTGAGAAAACTCTTTATAATTCGATGCTGTCAGGAGTCTCATTATCCGGAGACCGGTTTTTCTATCCTAATCCTCTGGAATCGAATGGTCAGCACCAGCGTCAGGCATGGTTCGGATGTGCCTGTTGCCCGTCTAATGTAGCAAGGTTTGTTCCTGCTATACCGGGTTATATCTACGCTGTTACAGACAATGAGCTTTATGTCAATCTGTTCATCTCTAACGATGCTGATATAAGCATCGGGAAGAATAAAGTCTCAGTGTCCCAGAAGGCTGATTTTCCATGGAATGGCAAAGTTGAGATCTCTGTAAATCCGGAAACAAACATAAAATTTGATCTTAAGATAAGAATCCCGGGTTGGGCCCTGAATGAGGCAATTCCAGGTAACCTGTACAGATTTACAGATCGGGATAGTACACCAGTAAATATTTCAGTAAATGGTGAAATCATAGAATCTGCCACTCTTGTTGACGGATACGCAGTTATCTCCAGAAAATGGAAGCAGGGAGATAAGGTTGAAGTTGAATTTCCAATGCCTGTACGAAAAATTGTTGCTGATGAAAGGATAAAGGAAGATGTTGGAAAAATTGCATTTCAGAGGGGACCTGTAATCTATTGTGCTGAATGGCCTGATAACACAGACGGGAAAGTTCTTAGCCTGCTGATAAATAAAGATGCCTCAGTTACAACTGAGTTTTTTCCATCTGTTCTTGATGGAACAATGATGATTAAAACTAAAGGAAACAAGACAAAAAGGACCCTTGATGGTAAAGTGGAGTTGCTGCAGGAGGAGCCTGTTAACTTAATCCCCTATGCTCTCTGGAATAACCGCGGTCCGGGTCAGATGATGGTATGGATCCCGACAGCAGCGGAGGTTGCACATCCCTTGCCTGCTCCGACAATCGCCAACAGAAGCAGTGTAAGGACAAGCGGCAGAAACACAAGAGACCTGGGTGCAGTAAATGACCAGATTAGTCCTGCCCATTCAAACGATCATTCTGTTTCTTATTTCCACTGGTGGCCTGAAAAGGGCAAGTGGGAGTGGATAGAGTATGACTTTGAAAAGCCAGAGACTATTTCGAAAACAAAGGTTTACTGGTTCGATGATGGTCCCAACGGCGGCTGTCGTATTCCTGATGAGTGGGAAATTCTGTACCTGAGCGGCAATATGTGGCAGCCGGTAAAAGCAAAAGCACCTTACAAGGTTACGAAAGACGGCTGGGATTCACTTGAATTTAAACCGGTTAAAGCAACAGCCGTAAAAATTAAAGTTAAACTCAATAAAGAATTCGCAGCCGGATTATATGAATGGATCATTGAATGAAAAAGCGCCATGCATATTATCTGTTATTTTTTATTGTTTCATTAGCTGGCTGTAAATCATCTGCTACTGATCGACACACACAAGATGCAGGGGATGTTCAAGGTGACTATTATTACGTTGATGGCAATCTCGGAGACGACAGTAATTCAGGTACAAAAAAATTCCCTTTAAAAACAATTCCCGAATTAAACCTCCGATTTCAAAAAAATACAGCTTCAGTGTACTTTGCTGCCGGACAGGTTTTTGAAGGCACTCTTAATCTGAGAAATATTGCCGGATCATCAGGTTCTGAAATTATAATTTCTTCCTATGGTGAGGGCAGAGCTGAAATCAGCGGCGGGAATAATGAGGCAATTATTGTTGAAGACTGCAATGGCCTGATTATAAGCAATCTGAATGTAAGGGGGAATGGCCGGAAGGGTGGAAATACTACAAATGGTATAGCATTAATCCGTACTACCAGCAGTACCATTGAAAACATTAGTGCTGAAGGGTTTCAGAAATCAGGTCTTGATCTCTTTGATTGCTCAGGTATAGAACTGAAAAAAGTATATGCCTTCAATAATGGTTTTTGCGGAATTAATATCATGGGTTCTGAACAGAAGTTATCTCATGGTATTCTTATAAGTTATTGCCGGGCTGAGAATAATCCGGGCGATCCGACAAAGCTCGATAACCACAGCGGAAACGGAATACTTGTCGGAGTGTCGGATAATGTTATTGTTGATCATTGTATTGCCACCAATAACGGATGGGATATGCCCCGCGAAGGTAACGGACCTGTCGGGATCTGGACCTGGCAAAGCAATAATGTTGTTATTCAGCACTGTGTCAGCTATCGTAATAAAACATCCAGAAATGGCAAAGACGGCGGAGGTTTCGATCTCGATGGAGGGGTTACAAATTCAATTATTCAATATTGCCTGTCATATGAAAATGAAGGTGCCGGATATGGATTGTTCCAATATTGGGGTGCCTCAGCCTGGTCAGATAATATTGTACGAAATTGTGTTAGCATAAATGACGGACTGAAGACAGCAGGCTCTGGTAGTATTTTCCTTTGGAATGGCTCCGGAGATGATAAGCAACTTGCTAATTGTGAAATATTTAACAATATTGTATATAGTGATTCAGTTCCCGTTGTAAGCTTTGAAAATGCTTCAGCTCATAAAAATTTTATTTTTCATGATAATATTTTTATTGGTTCCGGGCAGCTAATTAGCGGCAAGAACAGCGGTAGTTTCTTTAAAGAGAATATCTGGTGGGGTTTGCGTGAACCAAATAAATATCCTGATCTGGAAATCATGAAACTAACCAGATTTTTTCAAACTCAATTGAGGATTCAACAGTGCGGCTAAAAAAGGCATTAACTATTTTTAACAATTCAAAATCATTCATGATTTTATTAAGGTGTAACTTTATAATCGGATAAATCTAACCATACAACAATAACTAACTAACAATCAACATGAAAAATCTACGATTAAGTGTTATTTGTACACTTGTTCTGTTAATTTCAACAATCTCTGGTTATGCCCAGTATACCTCCCCAAAGGATTCACTAGGGACTGCTCCGGTTCCTCCTGAGATTCAGGATCCCGAACTCCTCGGAATAAACAAGGAGCCGGCACATGCAACACTTATGCCTTACGCAACGCTTGAAGAGGCACTTGCTGCAAACAGGCATGCTTCAACTTTTGCAAGAAGCCTGAATGGAACATGGAAGTTTAATTTTGTAAAGTGGCCGCAGATGCGTCCGGTCGATTTCTATAAACCTGAATACGATGTAACCTCATGGAAAGAAATTCCGGTGCCTTCCAACTGGCAGGTTCTGGGATACGGAACACCTTATTACCGTAATCTTGGATACATTATCAGAAAGGATTTTCCAAGAATTATGAGCATGCCACCGAAGACATTTACAGCTTATGAGGAACGAAACCCTGTGGGAAGTTACCGTCGCGATTTTGAACTTCCTGCTGAGTGGAATAGCCGTCAGGTGTTTCTTACATTCGATGGAGTTGATGCAGGTTTCTTTCTGTGGATAAATGGTACCAAAGTAGGATTTAGTGTTAACAGCAGGAATGCAGCCGAATTCGATGTTACCAAATATGTTAAGCCCGGCAAAAACATGGTTGCCGTTGAAGTATACCGGTTCACTTCCGGTACCTGGCTTGAAGATCAGGACATGTGGAGATTGAGCGGGATCTTCCGTAATGTTACATTATGGAGCGCTCCCCAGCAGCATATCCGCGATTTTTTCATAAAAACAGATCTTGACGATCAGTATAAAAATGCCACAGTAGAAATAATTGCAAAAATTAAGAACTATGGATCAAAAGCTTCAAAAGCAACAAAGGTGGCTGCAACACTCTACGATGGTAAAGTTACTGTTCCTGCTGCTATGGCTGAAGCTGCTGTTCCTGCCCTTCAGCCTGGTGCTGAGAGTGCCGTAAAACTTACTTTCCAGGTAACAAACCCTGAAAAATGGACAGCCGAAACACCTAAATTGTATACTACTGTTATAACACTTGCAAGCGGGAAGAAAATTGTTGAGACACTATCGGCAAGAACAGGATTCAGAGAGATAGAAATTAAAGGAAGAGTTTTTCTTGTTAACGGAACTCCTGTTAAACTTAAAGGAGTGAACCGTCACGAAAACTGGCCTGATGTCGGTCATGCTGTTACCGAAGCACAAATGATACGCGATCTGGAACTTATCAAGCAGGGAAACTGCAATCTGGTTCGTACATCACATTATTCAGATGATCCGCGCTGGTATGAACTGTGCGACGAATATGGTATGTTCCTTGTTGGTGAAGCCAATGTTGAATGTCATGGTTATATGGGAAGATTTGATGAAGAACCAACAATGAAAAGTGCAATTATTGACAGGAATGTTGCCAATACAGAGAATTTCAAGAATCATGCTTCAATTATCATCTGGTCGCTTGGAAATGAGAACGGAAGAGGCGGATCAAATTTCAGGGCTGCCATGGCAACAATAAAAGCAATAGACAATACCCGTCCTGTTCATTATGAAGGCTTTGGAATAGGTAAAAACAATCCTGCCGATATCGACAGCCGTATGTATACAGGTGTGGCTGAAGTAGAAAAAATTGCTCAGGATACAAGTTATAAGAAGCCATTCTTCCTCTGCGAATATGCTCATGCAATGTTCAACTCAATGGGAGCTATTGGTGAGTACAATGATGTATTTGACAAGTATGAAACAATACTAGGCGGTGCTATCTGGGAATGGCAGGATCAGGGTATTTACAACAAACGCGATCCGAACCATTCAATTATAGCCTATGGTGGCGGTTTTGGTGAATTCCCTAACGACAAGTATTTCATTCATAAAGGAGTAGTGGCATCAGACCGTTCGCTCAAACCACACTATCCTGAAATGAAAAAGGCCTATCAGTGGATTAAAGTCACAGGAGAGGATCTCTCAAAAGGACAATTCCTGGTTCAGAATAAATATCAGTTTGTCCACCTTGGCGGTTTTACAGCAACATGGACACTCTCTGAAAACGGAACGGAAATTTCCCGGGGCGATATTAAAATTCCTGATATAGCCCCTGGCAAAGAGGCAATTGTAACAATTCCTTATAAGATTGAAAAAGTAAATACCGGATCAGAATATTTCCTGCGTCTCTCCTTTGCTCTTGCTGCTGATCAGCTATGGGCAAAGAAGGGATTTGAGATGGTATCAGAACAGTTCAAACTTCCTGTTGAATCACTTGCTGCAGCTCCGGCAGCAGCAATGAATCCGCTTACCCTGGTTCCGGGTCAAACTGACATTACTATTAAAGGTTCGGGATTTACAGTTGTTTTTGATAAGGTTAGCGGAACCTTCACAACTCTGGAAAAGAACGGAACCAACATGCTGTTAAAAGATGGCGGGCCAAGACTTCATCTGTGGCGTGCCCCGCACAGAAATGATGATATGTGGGCCGACAGGAGTTGGGTGACAACAGGCCTCAGAGAACTCAAATGGACCACCCAGAATGTGAGTGTTGAACAAAAATCTCCTTCAACAGTGGCCATAACTGTCAGGCTGCTGGCTGCCGGCAAAAATAATTTCACTGTAAATCATGATGTTGTGTATACTATCTCAGGTGACGGCTCAATTCTTTCTGAGAATACAGTCAATTCAAGCGATCCGAAACAGGTTGTTGCTCGTATGGGTGTAAGGCTGTTACTCGATAAAAAGTTTGATCAGGCAGCTTATTTTGGCCGCGGACCAATGGAGAATTATGCTGACAGAAAGCGGGGATTTGATGTGGGTATTTATAAAAGCACTGTAGCAGAACAGCTTACACCTTATGAGAAACCAATGGAATGCGGAAATCATGAAGATGTACGTTGGGCAAAGGTTACTACCGCCGCAGGAAGCGGATTGATGGCACAGTCGGTGAATACCCTTCTGCAGGTCTCAATGTTACCTTATAGTGACGAAGAGATGGATAAGGTTGAATACCGGATCGATCTTCCACAGAGCAGTGCCACAGTGTTTACAATAAGTCACATGACACTTGGTGTTGGTACAGCAGGCTGTGGTCCGAGACCACTTCCGCAGTATGTTGTATATGCTGCTCCGACTACTTTTAGCTATATATTAAAACTGTTGTAAAACCTCTCCCCTCCCGATAGTTATCGGGACCCTCCCCCGGGAGGGAGGGGCTTGTAATTCCATATAATAGACAATGAGAAAAGATTTAATTGCAATAATAATTTGTGTTTTTTTGCCATCATTTTTGATGGCACAAAATACAGCATCTAAAATAAGACTTAATCAGCTTGGATTTTATCCTGAATCACAGAAAATTGCTGTAATACCAGATGGTACTGAAAGTGATTTTTCTGTAGTCTCAATTCCTTCAGGCGAGGTTGTCTTTCAGTCTAAATTAGGCGGACCAAATAAGTCTTCATTCTCTCCTACAGTAACCCGGATAGCAGACTTTTCAAAGGTTACAAACCCGGGAAGCTATAGGATTTCGGTCCCCGGAATCGGAGATTCCTATCAGTTTGAAATTAAGTCTAATGTATTTTGCGGACTAACGAAAGCTCTGATAAAAGGATTTTATTTTCAGAGAATGTCTACCCCATTGCTTCCTGAATATGCAGGAAAATGGAGCCGGGCTGCAGGCCATCCTGACAGGGAGGTTATTGTCCATCCTGCAGCAGCATCGCCTGGCAGACCAGCGGGTACAATTATCTCATCTCCAAAAGGCTGGTACGATGCAGGCGACTACAATAAATATGTTGTGAACAGCGGAATTACAACGGGCACTTTATTATCACTTTATGAAGATTTCCCGGCATATTTTGACACTCTGAACTTAAATATTCCTGAAAGCACCGATCAGGCACCTGATCTTCTTAACGAGATCGCATGGAACCTGCGCTGGATGCTGACGATGCAGGATCCCTCCGACGGAGGTGTTTATCATAAAGTCACTAACGCTGATTTTGATGGAATGGTAATGCCATCGGTTTGTGTTACACCCAGATATGTAGTTCCGAAAGGGACTGCTGCCACACTCGACTTTGCTGCAGTTATGGCTCAGTCTTCGAGAATCTTCGGGAAGTTTAAGAAAGCTTTTCCTGGTCTGGCCGATTCGTGTATCAGATCAGCTGAAAAAGCCTGGTTATGGGCTAAGAACAATCCAAAACTGGCTTATGATCAGAACAGGATGAACAAAGAGTTTACCCCCGTTATCAATACCGGAGGTTATGGTGATTACAATTATACCGACGAATTCATCTGGGCTGCTGCTGAGCTTTATATTACAACAAAGAAAACAAGTTATTACCAAGAGGTGAATATGATTCCTGATACTCTTATGCCATTGCCTTCATGGGGGAATGTAAGACTACTTGGTTATTATACTCTGGCAAGGTTTGAAAAGAGACTGACAGACGGTGCAAAGAAGGATTTCCCGCTAATCAAAGCCAGGTTAATAAAGGCTGCTGACCAGTTGTCTGAGGGTGTTGTCGACCGTTCATACAGAACTGTAATGGGGAAAACAGCGCGTGATTTTGTCTGGGGCAGTAATTCAGTTGCTGCAAATCAGGGTATACTGCTCATCTATACGTACAAACTTACAGGAAACAGAAAGTATCTTGAATTCGCCCTCGGTAATCTTGATTATATTCTGGGAAGAAACGCGACAGGTTATTCCTATGTAACAGGTATTGGAGACAGAACTCCTATGTTCCCTCATCACCGTCAGTCAGAAGCCGATGGCATAGCTGATCCGGTACCGGGATTGCTGGCTGGAGGAGCAAATCCAGGTAAACAGGATAAGTGTACAACATACACTTCTTCCATTCCTGATGAGGCGTATACAGATGATGTCTGTTCATATGCTTCAAATGAGATTGCAATTAACTGGAATGCTCCGGCAGCATATCTTGCAGGTGCTGTAGAGGCACTTTTCTCAAAAAAATAATTAATTTAGCAAAAACATAACTTAACCACATGAAGAAGATTCTTATAGTATCACTGGCATTAATTGCGCTTATCGCAATGTCCTGCAATCAGTCGGGAAAAAGTAAGTCAACACTTAAAAAAGACCTTTTCGGGACACACGAAGGGAAAGAAGTTTATCTTCTGACTCTGACAAATAAATTCGGTAACGTAATAAGACTCACTAATTTCGGAGCAAAAATTACCTGGATCGAAGTCCCCGACAGAACCGGTAAAAAGGATAACATCACTTTTGGATACGATACATTTGAGGAAACAATAAATGGCGATATGTCGTTTGGTTCAACTGTTGGAAGGTATGCCAACCGTATAGCCAATGGTAAGTTCTCTATTGACGGAGTTGAATATACTCTACCTAAGAATAATGGGCCAAATACACTGCATGGTGGTCCGAAAGGCTGGCACAGCGTTGTCTGGGATACAGAAGTTATGAAAGATGACAGAGGACCTTCAGTTAAGTTTTCTTATGTTAGTCCCGATATGGAGATGGGTTTCCCTGGAACAGTAACCGCATCAGTGGTTTATACCTGGACTGACAATAATGAAATTGTAATGGATTATACCTGGACAACTGATAAGAAGACAGTTGTAAACCTTACAAATCATGCATATTTCAATCTTCATGGTATAAATAACTATGATATTGTGTCACATGTACTGGTTCTCAGAGCCTCAGCATTCACTCCTGTTGACTCTTTTATGATACCGACCGGAGAAATCAGACCTGTTGCCGGGACTCCTTTTGATTTTACCACAGCTCACACAATTGGCGAAAGACTTGATGCTGAATATGATCAGCTGTATCTGGGAAAAGGGTATGATCATAACTATGTCCTTGATAATAAGGAGGAAGTTGATGTAATCCTCTATGAGCCATTGTCAGGTCGCACTTTAGAGGTGATTACTGATCAGCCCGGAATGCAGCTCTATACAGGGAACTTCCTTGATGGTACCAAAATAGGTCATGGTGGGCGGGCTTATAATTTCAGGTCAGCTTTGTGTCTTGAGTCAGGTCATTTCCCTGACAGTCCGAATCATCCTGAATTCCCAACCACAATAATTAATCCGGGAGAAACAAAAAAATCAACAACAATCTACAGATTTTCAGCTCAATAACCTTTGATAATTAATTTTGATTATGGCAACCCGAAGAGTATTTCTGCGTAACACAGCTATCACCGCTGCCGGTATTGGATTAGCTCCGGCATTCTCCAGCGCCCTGGCAGGCTGCGCACCATCAGACAGGATTAATGTTGGTCTGATAGGCTGCAACGGTATGGGATTTTCTGATCTTAGTGAATTTCTTAAACACCCGCAGGTTGAGTGTCTTGCACTCTGCGACATTGATGATGCTGTACTTAACCGCAGAGCGGCTGATGTAGAGAAAATAAGAGGTAAGAAACCTGCCAATCTTTATAAAGACTGGCGTAAACTCATCGATAATAAAGATATTAATCTGGTAATCGTTGGTACACCTGACCATTGGCATTGTTTGCAGATGGTTGCTGCATGCGAGGCAGGGAAGGATGTTTATTGCGAAAAGCCAATCGGGAGAACAATTGAAGAGTGTAATCTGATGGTTAAAGCCGCACAGAAATACAAGAGTGTTGTTCAGGTTGGTCAGTGGCAGAGAAGCGATCCTCACTGGCTCAATGCTGTTGACTTTATCCGCTCAGGTAAGTTGGGAAAAATAAGACTTGTCAGAGTCTATTCATATCAGGGATGGAACACTTCTATCCCAGTGCAGCCCGATACGGATACTCCTGCAGGTATTGATTATGATATGTGGCTCGGACCATCACCAAGCCGTCCTTTTAACAAAAACAGATATCATTTCACCTTCCGCTGGTTCTGGGATTATGCAGGTGGTTTGATGACAGACTGGGGTGTTCACCTGCTCGATTTTGCATTATTCGGAATGGACGTCACTGCTCCCAAATCGATAATGGCAATGGGAGGCAAATACGGTTATCCCGACGATGCCTGTGAAACACCTGATAGTCTTCAGACAATATACGAATTCGACGGATTCAATGTGATGTGGGATCATGCGATAGGTATCAACGACGGAGGTTACAAACGCAATGCGGTTTTAGGCTTTGTTGGTGAGAACGGTACCCTGGTTGTCGATCGCGGCGGATGGGAAGTAATTCCTGAAGTCGTGAACGGTGTCACCAGAATGGAAGCTGTTCCTTGGGTAAAAGGTACAGGTGAAGGTTTGAAGAACCATGTTGTAAATCATCTTGATTGCATGAGTAAACGCAATTTCAAGACCAACGCCAATCCTGATATCGCAGCACATATTGCAAAGTTCTCTGCACTGGGAAATATTGCGTACCGTACAGGCAAGAAACTTGTGTGGGATGGCACACAGTTCACTAATGATGCTGATGCGAACAGGTTCCTTGTGCCCAATTACAGGGAGCCGTGGAAATTGCCCAAAGTATAAGTTTCAAAAAACAGAATTATTTCGCCGGGAAATAAGAGTATTAAACCTCTTATTATCCGGCGATTTGCTTTTTAAGAATTATTATGTTTTTATCTCATGAACAGATAATCTTAAAATTCTTAACTTGTACTCAGCCAATAATTCTGTATTGGGCTTGTTAAAACTGGGCAACTAAGTGAAATATAGTCAGATAGAGAATGAAGCACGATTAGTGAAGAACTTGTCAGAAGGTAATCTTCTGGCATTCAATTCTTTTTTTAAAGCTTATGGTAACAGGTTATACCGATTTGCTCTGGGATATCTGAAATCAGAGGAGGAAGCTGAAGAATTGGTTCAGGAGGTGTTTACAGTGGTATGGGAAAAAAGAGAAAACCTGAAGGAGGAACTTTCATTTAAATCATATCTTTTTACAATTGCTTTTAATATTATTCGAAAGCACTTCAGAACAAAAGCTCAGCTTTCTGAGTATTTGAAAGCCGGAACTATTGATGAGTTGGATACTAATACGACCGAAAAAATCACATTTGATTCGTTATTCCAATATGTAAATGAACTTGTAAGTAAGTTACCGGAAAGAAGGAGGCTGATATTCATCAAAAGCAGATTCGAAGGATTAAGTGTAAAAGAAATAGCTGAGGAACTGAATATCAGTCATAAGACAGTTGAAAATCAACTGACTGATGCCCTGAAGTTTATAAGAACAAATCTGAATAAGAAAGAGATCTCTGCAATATTGTTTTTTGTCTTATTCATCTCAAAATAATTTTTTTCTTATCCTGATAGGTGTAAAACGACAGTTGTGGATATAACTGTATGTTAGTAGAACATTTTATGATGGTTTTGAATAAAAACTATTGTTTAATAACAAGTTAGTTAAATGGATGATTGGCAGTTCTTATGTAAATAGGAACTGCTTAATCTATTTTCTTCACAAAAGAAGGATAAATTGAAATAATTATAAGTATCAACACTCTTCCGGATAGCGAAAAGTATTTTATGGCAGCGACAGGATTAAATATTAAAAGAATAAAGGACTATTTTAACAGTAAGTTTTCAGAAACTGAAGAGAGCTATATTTCAGAAATATTTGGGAATAGCGATAATGATAAGGAATTAAAGCATTTCCTGTCAATTCAGTTTGACGAGATTATTTCAGATGATGATGCTGAAGAGAAAAATCTTGATCATATACTGTATAAAATTCATTACGATATAAATACGAAATCTGAAGGGAATAGAATCAGGAGAAAACCAAACCTTATAAATTGGGTTGCCAGGATTGCAGCTATACTAATTCTCCCTGTAGCAATCTTCTGGGGAGTGAAAGGTTATCTGAATATGAATCAGGGTAAAGAAACCTGGATAGAAATAAAGGCACCTGCCTGGACACGAGCTCAGTTTAGTCTTCCTGATGGCTCTACAGGCTGGCTAAATAGTAATTCCAGTGTGAGATATAATGGGAATTTCATCTACGACAGACAAGTTGCCCTTATTGGTGAAGCATTTTTCAGCGTTGTTCATGATAAAGAAAGACCATTCAGAGTTAATACCAAAGAGTTAACAGTGAAGGTGTTGGGAACAAGTTTCAATATCGCCTCCTATGAAAATGAAAATAATGTTGAGATAGTTTTGGAGAAGGGTGCAATAGAACTATCCGATAAGGAGATGATTAATTTCCGCAAAATGAATCCTAATGAACTTGTGGTTTTTAACAAGGAAAAAAAGGTAATGTCAGTTACAGGGGTAGAGCCTACCAAGTATCTGGCCTGGACAGAGGGGAAACTGGTTTTCAGGAATGATCCTGTCGATGTTATTGCCAGAAGAATAGCCCGCTGGTATAATGTTGACGTTGTCGTTGAGAGCGCATTAAATGAAGAATTGAGATTAAGAGCAACTTTTGTTGATGAAGGACTGGAAGAAGTTATGGATATGCTAAAGCGCAGTTTGTTAATTGATTATAAAATTGAAAACAGCAACCTGCAACCTGATGACATTTATGCAAAAAAGAGAGTTATTATTTCACTCGGAAATAAAAGAAAATAGTTTAAATATTCTAAATACAGCGCCTATGAAATAAGTCTATTTAAAGCAAAACAGGAAAGCGTTGGACCCGCTTCCCTGTTAGTAATGCTAAGTTACTCTTTATAAATAACCTAACTAAAAACCTTTCAAAGTTATGAAGAAAAAATTTGATTTATGGGTACATTATCACCCATCCCTAAAAAAATTAATTATGGAACTTAAAATTGCGATACTAATTGTTGTTCTCAGTGTGACCACTGTTTTTGCAGCAGATTCCTATTCGCAGGTGGCAAAAGTTACTCTTGATATGGATAACTCTCCCCTTGAAAAGGTAATGGATGAGATTGAAAAACAGAGTGAATTCTATTTTATTTTTAATCAAAAGCAAATAGATGTAAGTCGTCTTGTAACTGTTCAGGCTGATGAGAAATTAATTGATGGAATCCTTTCAGATCTGTTTAAAGGAACAGATGTGAATTATTTAATACTCGACAGGAAAATATTACTAACTACCGGTGAGAAGGATGCTGGTTTAAAACTGCTTGCAACTGAATCCTATAATCTGCAACAGCAGAACAGAATTACTGGTACTGTGCTGGAAGCAACATCGGGACAGCCAATGGTTGGTGTAAACGTCATTGTTAAGGGCACCACTCAGGGTGCAATAACTGATGAAAACGGTAAATATGTTCTTACTTCAGCAGATATGAACGCGACTCTGTCATTTTCGTTTATTGGTTTTTTGACTCTCGAACTTCCAATTGAGGGAAAACTGATAGTTGATGCCAGAATGCATTCAGAACTTACCGGTTTGGATGAAGTTGTCGTTGTCGGATACGGAACGCAGAAGGCAGCAACAGTTACAGGATCAATAAGTGCGGTCAAAGCAGAATCTCTGAGAGCATCATCTACAACAAACCTATCTAATTCATTTGCAGGCAGGTTACCTGGTCTGGTTGTTGTAACACGTTCTGGGGAGCCTGGTAATGATAACTCAACATTAAGAATCAGAGGATCAAATACCCTTGGAGATAATTCACCTCTCATTGTGATTGATGGTATCGCCAACAGAAGTATGCAGAGAATTAATCCGGGTGACATTGAAAGCATTACTGTTCTAAAGGATGCTTCAGCTGCCATATATGGAGCACAGGCAGCGAACGGAGTAATCCTTATCACTACTAAACGTGGTGAGTTGGGTAAGTCAAAGGTGAGCCTGACCTTTAACCAGGGATGGAGCATGCCGACGGTTTTACCAGAGATGGCTGATGCTACAACCTACGCTACCATGCTTAATGAGATTGATGTATATGCAGGAAGAAGTCCAAGATACACAGCAGAACAGGTACAGAAATATGCAGACGGATCAGATCCATGGGCTTACCCTAATACTGATTGGATAGGATCAACTTTTAAACCTTCTGCTATGCAGCAGACAGCTAATTTCTCTGTTACAGGCGGTTTTGAGAGCCTCAAATATTTTGTTTCACTTGGAGGCAACTACCAGGATGCAATTTATGAGAAGAGTGCAACTAATTATTCGCAATTTAATTTCAGAAGTAATATTGATGGGAAGATCTCAAAAAATATAAATTTGAGTCTCGACATTGCCGGCCGACAGGAAAACAGGAATTATCCCACAAGATCGGCAAGTTCAATTTTTTCCACACTGATGAGATCGTATCCAACACAGCAGGCATATTGGCCGACTGGTGAGAATGGACCTGATCTTGAGAATGGAAGTAATCCAGTTGTTATCACAACAAATCAAACAGGATATGATAAGGATATTAGATATATATTTGAAAGTAATTTAAAACTCAACATAACGATCCCATGGGTAAAAGGACTTTCTGTAACTGCTAACGGATCCGTCGACAAGAATATTCAGAACAGAAAAGTTTGGGAAACTCCATGGTATTTATATAGTTGGAATGGAACATCTTACGATGCAAATGGAATCCCTGTTCTTACTAAGGGTAAAAAAGGACTTCCTGACCCCCAGTTAAGTCAGTCATTATCTGATGGATCCCGTTCGACTTTTAATGGTTTGGTAAACTATAAAAGGGTATTTAAGGAGAAACACGATTTTAGTATTCTTTTCGGATCAGAAATGATTTCAGGTGAGTCTTCCACATTTTCAGCATTTAGAAAGTACTTTGTTTCAACTGCAGTAGATCAGATGTTTGCAGGTGGTGATCTTGAAAAGAATAATTCCGGATCAGCTGACGTAAGTGCAAGATTAAACTATTTTGGACGTGCTAATTATGCCTATAATTCAAGATATCTTGCTGAATTCGTTTGGCGGGTGGATGGTTCATATATTTTCCCGGAAGCTAAACGATTTGGGTTTTTTCCGGGTGTATCTTTAGGATGGAGAGTTTCTGAAGAAAATTTCTGGAAAGACAATATCTCAATAGTTAACTATTTTAAATTGCGCGGATCATGGGGACAGACTGGTAACGACCGTATAGCTGCCTATCAGTATCTCGCAAGCTATGGCTATAACAGTGCAACATCAGGGATCTATGTGTTTAACAATACCGGAGAGAATAAAATCCTTAGCGAACTCCGTATTCCTAACCCTGAAGTAACATGGGAGGTTGCAAACCAGTCGAATATAGGATTTGATGCACAGATGTTAAATGGGAGCCTGACTTTCTCAGGTGACTATTTTTACAACCTTCGAACAAATATTTTGTGGCCAAGGAATGCTTCTGTTCCGGCGTCAACAGGATTGACATTGCCAAGAGAGAATATTGGGAAAGTAGCCAATCAGGGTATTGAGTTCACTTTTGGATATACAAATAGATTCGGTGAATTTAAGTATGATGTGTCTTTAAATGGAGGCTATCAGGAAAACAAAATAGTATTCTGGGATGAAACACCTGGTGTTCCTGATTATCAGAAATCTACAGGTCATCCAATGAATTCTGAACTCTATTATGAGGCTATTGGAATTTTCAGGGATCAGGCAGCAGTTGATGCATATCCTCATTGGGCTGGTGCCAGACCAGGTGATGTAATCTTTAAAGATCTGAATGAGGATGGTAAAATAGATGGCCTCGACAGAAAGATGAACTACAAAACGAACCTTCCTACTTTTACTGGTGGGTTAAATTTGAATCTGGAATACAGAAACTTCTATTCAGCCATTTTTATTCAGTGGGCCACCGGTGCTGTAACAAATAATTATTATGAGATGCAGGGAGAGGCTGGAAACTTCAGGGCTGCAGATGCAAATGGAAGATGGACAGTAGACAATATTGATGCAACTAAACCGAGAACATGGAACCGTTATAGTGAGTATTGGAGAGATAATGAAAATAATACTTATTGGTTGGTGAATACCGATTATGTCAGATTGAAAAATTTTGAAGTTGGGTACAATGTTCCTTCAATCAATAAGCTTGGAATCAGCGGCCTAAGAATTTACCTTAATGGACTTAATCTGATAACACTTGATAAGATTGATGATTTCGATCCGGAGTCGACATCAGCGACATCCTATCCTCTCAATAAAGTATTTAACATTGGAGTAAACATGACCTTTTAAAAACAGAGATTATGAGAAGAAATATTTTTATATTTAATATAGCGCTCTTTGTTGCTGTCATAATGACATCATGCAACAAAGACTTTCTTGAAACAAAACCGCTTACTGAGTTTTCAGATGTAGATGTCTGGAAAGATCCGGCTCTGGTACAAACCTTCATTAACCAGATATACTGGCGGCTTGATGAACCATTTACTAATGGCAGGTTGAAATCTAATATTGTTGATGAATCTCATTATCGTGGAAATGGTGATTCGAAAAACTTTAACAATGGACTTCTGACTGTCGATAAAATTCCCGGATGGAGCACCCCAAGCAGATACAGAAGCTGGAATGATCTTTATAAGACAATAAGATTTTGTAATCTGCTTTTAGCAAATGTTGATAAAGTACCATTCGACGAAACTATTATTGATGGTAAGACTATGAAAGACAGGATAGTTGGTGAGGCGCATTTTTTAAGAGCTTATCTCTATCATCTTCTTACAGCTGTTTATGGTGGAGTCCCGATTATAACAAAACCATACGGCTTAACTGAAGAATTTCAAATAGCCAGGAACTCGTATAAAGAATGTGTTGATTTTATGGTTTCAGAATGTGATCTTGCTACAGGTTTATTACCAGTGAATAATACCGGGGCAAATAAGGGGCGTGCTACAATGGGGGCAGCTATGGCTTTAAAAGCCAGAGTTCTTATTTATGCAGCCAGTGACCTATATAATACAACTGTTTTTCCGGGTTATTCAAATCCTGAACTTATTGGATACACAGACGGCAATAGAACAGCACGCTGGCAGGCAGCCAAAGATGCAGCTAAGGCTGTTATAGATCTGGGAAGTTATAAGCTTTACATGGCTTCGCCAGCTCCAGGGGATTCTGTAGCTAAGAACTACAACGACATGTTCCTTAAAAAAGACACTGAGGAGGATATCTTTGTTAAATATTTCACAGTAAATTCAGGACAGATATTTGGTCTTGTAAGTCAGCCGAATGGTTACCATGCATGGGGAACAAATGCCCCTATAGGTGACATGGTTGATGATTATGAAATGAAAGATGGAACAAAGTTCAGCTGGTCGAACCCCGTTCATGCAGCAAGCCCATACAAAAATCGTGAGCCTCGTTTTTATGCTGATATTTTTTATGAAGGTGCAAAATGGAAAAAACGTCCTGCTGATGTTGAAGGTAGAGATCCTGTAGGTGTAATGCAGGTCGGATCATGGGAAAGATGGGATGCTGCTTCAAATTCAATGAAGGTTTATTGGGGACTTGATACAAGGTCAAGTGGAGTTGAAGACTGGAATGGAGGATATCCTGGCTATTATCTGCGGAAATATCAGGATCCTACAGTTGATGTTCAGTATTTCAACATGACCACGACATGGCGTTGGATCAGATATGCAGAAGTGTTACTTAATTATGCCGAAGCTTGTATTGGATTAGGACAGGATGCTGAAGCCAGGACCTATATAAATATGATCAGAAAAAGGGCAGGGATGCCTGATATTACTGAATCTGGTACAGCTCTTCGCGACAGGTATCGTCATGAAAGGCGAATCGAAATGTCATTTGAGGAGCAGCGCTTCTTTGATGTCCGCCGATGGGTAATAGGACCATTAGCTTATCATCCGATAAAGAAAGTTACAGTAGTTTATAAAATGAATCCTGATAAAACAACTGCAACAGTCCCAAAAATAACTTCTTCAAATTTTGAAACATGGGCATGGCAGGATAAAGCATACTTCTTCCCAATATTGCGTGCTGAAATGAGCAAGAACAGTCTGCTTATTCAGAACCCCGGATATTAGGACATTCTTTTTTTTGTTTTGGATAAGTTGCCCGCAAGGGCAACTTATCTTACTTTTAACACTAAACTTTATAAGAATGAAGAAATTACTTTTACTTTTCATACTGATATTTGTCTTGACATTTAATGGACTTTCACAGGAGAACTTCAGGATAACGCATGGTCCTTACCTCTGTGATATGAGTGAAACCGGAGTAACGATCGTATGGACTACCAATAAAAAGGCAATAGCATGGGCTGAAGTTGCTCCCGATGATGGCACTAATTTTTATGGGTATGAACGGCCAAAGAAATACGATTCAAAATATGGCAGGATACAGGGAACATCAACCCTGCACAAGGTTAGAATAAATAATCTGACTCCGGGTACCAGATATCGTTATGCAATCTTCTCGAAGGAGGTTATACAATGGGAGACTGATTCGAAGATTATTTATGGAATTACTGTGGCCAATCCCGCATATAGCAGGAATTCGCTTGCATTTCGTACATTCAGTAATGAGGATGATTCAGTTTCATTCTTAGTATTCAACGATTTACATGGCCGATCTCAATTTATGAAGGATGTCAGTAAAGGAATTGACTTCAGAAAAATTGATATGGTGATCTTTAACGGAGATATGTCTTCATCCCTTAACAACGAAGAACAGTTATTTACTGATTTCATAGATGCTTCAGTGGAAATATTTGCATCAAGGGTTCCAATACTATTTACAAGGGGTAATCACGAGACAAGAGGAACCTTCGCAGATTACCTTATAGACTATTTTCCAAAAGAGTCTGATAATATCTATCAGCTTGTTAATGTGGGAGATGTCTCTTTTCTGATGCTCGATTGCGGCGAAGATAAACCAGATTCTGATATAGAGTACAGCGGTCTGGCAGACTTCGATGCCTACCGGAATGCAGAAGCAGAATGGCTGAAAGAAACTGTAAAGTCGAAGAAATACCTGGATTCAAAAGTCAAAGTTGCGATTCTGCATATGCCTCCAATGGAAGGAAACTGGCATGGGAATATTCACCTGAGGGAAACATTATTGCCTGTTCTGAATGAGGCAAATGTGACAGCTATGTTCAGCGGACACACTCACAGGTATTCTTACAACAAGCCTGAGGCAGGGAAAATAAACTTCCCGGTTTTGGTTAACAGCAATAATGCAGTTATAAAATGTGATATCATTAATGGTAAAGTTAAGGCATCAATTATCACAGCGGATGGAAATAAACCATCAGAACTTGTATTGAACTGATAACTTGTTTTTTACAGGACTATCAATAAATGTAAGTTATGGCAGTGCCATGACAAAGAAATCAGGTTTCTTCTTGTTTAAAACCAAGGGTGATTCACTGGTCTGGAATTTTATTGGGAATAATTAATAAAAAACAGTACTTTAATGACGCATAAAATTTAATTTTTAAGTGTTATGAAAGAGAGCGATGTAAATCAGAATTCATCAATAGCGGAAAGAATGTTCTCAATTGATTTTTTCCGTGGCTTCACAATGTTTCTGCTTATAGGTGAAAGTACCAGGCTCTATTCCCATATCAGAAAGATAGACACCGGCTTAACTCAGTTTATCGGTACACAGCTTGAACATCATGAGTGGCATGGCCTTTACTTCTGGGACCTTATACAGCCATTTTTCATGTTTATCGTTGGTGTTGCAATTCCATTTGCTGTTGCCAACAGGATCAAGAAAGGAGAGGGGGACCGGACAATAACTCTTCATGCTTATAAAAGAGCATTTCTTCTGTTCTTCCTCGGTTGGGCCCTCTACTGGATTGGTCCGGGTAAAATTGTCTTCAGGCTTCAGGACGTTCTTACCCAATTGTCTGTTACTTACCTTGTTGCCTTCCTGATCAGAAATAAAAGCTTCTGGTTTCAAATGACATTATCTCTGGCTATTTTGCTGATTATGGATCTTGCATACAGATTCTTTCCGGTTGAAGGTTTTAATCAGCCATGGGTGGCTTATCAGAATCTTGGTGCCTGGGCAAATATAAAAATAGAAGGTGTCGAGAAAACGAGTATCTGGGCATCAATAAATGCTTTTTCCACTATCGCTCACACAGTATGGGGTGTTCTTTGCGGGAAGCTTCTGATGAGCACTAAACCTGCCGGTGAAAAAATTAAACTGCTGATAATCGCTGGTGTAACAGGGCTGGTTATAGGTTACTCTCTCGATCTCCTGAATATCACTCCGATAATCAAGAAAATTGCCACAGCTTCATTCGTATTTACAAGTGGTGGTTATGCAATTCTTGCCCTGACATTTTCATACTGGCTTATAGATGTTAAGAAGATCTTTGTAAATGGCTCGAAAATGTTCAGGATCGTTGGTATGAACTGTATCTTCATTTACGTCTTCTTTGAGTCAGGCGGAGCAGGTCTGGTCTATAAAATTTTAACTCCATTCCCGACAACTGTTTTCTCCTGGGCAGGTGAAATAACTGTCGGAATTGTAACAAGTCTGATGGTGTGGGCTGCTTTATGGTACCTTTGTTACTGGCTTTATAAGAACAAGTTGTTCATAAAGATATGATCAGAACTCTACACATACTTCTATTAATTTTAGGCTCACCTCTTTTGTTTAGTTGCGGAACCAGAAAGGTTGATAGTAAGTCTGTTGAAATAAGTGTCCCGGCTGCTGCTGATATCACTATGCCTTCGATGTCAATTCACGAAGCAGCAGTAAATGGATTGACAGACCGGGTAATGAGTTTACTCGACAGCGGTATGGCTGTTGATACACTTGACACTGACGGAAGGACACCATTGATGTATGCCTCGTATAACGGATATACCACAATCATCAGAAGGCTTCTTGAAAAAGGTGCTAATGTTAATATTCAGGATGCCTATGGCCGGACTGCCCTTATGATGGCTTCTTCAGGTCCGTATCCCGAAGCTGTAAAACTCCTTCTTGACAGATCTGCTGATCCGAATATCACTGATAAGGAGGAGCATTTCACAGCATTGATGTATGCTGCTTCTGAGGGACAACTGGAAGTTGTAAAATTGCTGCTGTCAAATAAAGCTGATCCGTCACTGAAAGACGTTGATGGAGATGATGCTCTTGCTTTCGCTAAAAGCAACGGACATGCAGAAATTGTAATATTGTTACAGACGCTGAATAAATAATAATCAAAAAGATTTGTCAATTTCTTCAGGAGGAGTATAATCTGAAACAAGTTTGGCTTTTGTGTACTTTTCAATCTGGTTGTCACACTCTTTTCGCAGTCTGCTCAGGATTTCATTATAGGCAGGATCCGGAGCCAGATTTTTTGTTTCAAGGGGGTCATTTTTCAGGTCATATAGTTCTTCAGGAGCTTCAATAAACCTGTATCTGAAGTACTTCCATTCGTTGGTTCTTATCCCTTCACTCGAAGGAATTTCAGGCAATTTCCATAGGTGTTCGAATAAGATTTCTTCCCTTACTTTTTCAGGTTTTTTATTCCAGACATATGGCATAAGGCTTATTCCCTGATATTCTTCAGGAATCTCAACAGCTGCAATATCAAGGATAGTTTTGGCAATATCTATATTAAGTACCATATCGCTGATATCGCCGTGTTTTTTTGCTCTCGGATCAAAAATAATCAGGGGAACATGCAGGGAATTATCATACATCAGCCATTTATCAGCAAGCTGGCGTTCAGCCAGGAAATACCCGTTATCGCCCATTAAAATAATAATAGTATTTTCTGCAATGCCTTTATCTTCAAGCACTTTTCTCAGTTCGCCTATTTCATCATCTATTTCAGTTATCATCCTGTAATAACCTTTAATGCTCTTCTGGTATTTTTCAGGAGTATCAAACCTCCACGTCCAGCGTAACCTGTTATAGCCTTCCCTGGCCTCTTTTGGTAAAGCCATAAAGTATTTATCCTCCCCTAAAAGAGGATCCGGTATTGTAATATCAGAATACAGTTCATCAGATTTCTTCTGCCATATGTACTGTTCCGGTGCATTGTCGTGTGCGTGGGGTGCACTAAAGCTTAATGACAGACAAAATGGTTTATCCGATGGAGCATCTTTAATGAACTCCTGAGCCTGAAATCCGGTATACCTTGTAAGGTGAACAGTATCAGCTCCTATGGTTTTAAAAAAGTAACCCCTTCTGTCGGGGAAGTTTCCGTTGCGATCGTAAATGTCTGCAGTGTCGAATAGCATTTCAGCGTTTTTATACGTTACTCCAAGCTTGCCAAAGAAACCGGTATAGTATCCGTTCTGCTTCAGAATTACAGGATAGCTGAGTTGCATGTAAGGTTCCTTAAGCGGACCCTGCTGAAAGGTATATCCATGAGTTCTTTCATACATACCGGTAAGTAATGATGCTCTGCTGGCAGCACTTATTGGTGTAGTAACAAAGGCATTTTTAAACCAGGTCCCTTCACTTGCGAGCCTGTCCATCTGGGGTGTCCTGATTATTTTATTACCTGCATAACTCATTGCATCCCAGCGGTGGTCATCTGTAAGAATGAAAATTATATTTGGTTTACTCCCGTCTGTTACCTCATGTTTCCCTGAAGAACATCCTGAAATACATGCACATCCGATTAAAAGAAATGATAGCTTTTCCATCTTAATTCAATTATGTATAAATATAATTATTATAAAGATTTTTTATACTTTTCCACTCAGATCTAATACATTAATTATGAAAAAAGCATCATCTCTTGCAATCCTGTTTTTGCTGGTTTTTTCCTCATTATTCACCAGCGCACAGCAGGTACCATATTCATTTCCTTTCCGGAATCCCTCACTTCCTCTTGAGGATAGAGTGAATGACCTCGTTTCGAGACTTACACTTCAGGAAAAAGCTGATCAGCTTCTTTATACTGCTCCTGCAATTCCGAAACTGGGAATTCCTTCCTATAACTGGTGGAATGAAGCTCTGCATGGTGTGGCCAGAGCAGGTTACGCAACGGTGTTTCCCCAGTCGATTACGATCGCCAATTCATGGGATGAAAGTCTGATGTTTAATGTTGCCAGTGCAATCTCTGACGAGGCCAGGGCTAAATATCATGAGTTTCAGAGAAGAGGCAAAACAGGTATATATCAGGGACTTACCTTCTGGTCACCAAATATTAATATCTTCCGCGACCCAAGGTGGGGAAGGGGACACGAGACCTATGGTGAAGATCCTTATCTGACAGGAAGAATGGGTTTAGAGTTTGTAAAAGGATTGCAGGGTGATGATCCAAAATACCTGAAAGTTGTTGCTACTGCCAAGCACTATGCTGTACATTCAGGACCAGAGCCGCTGAGGCACGAATTTAATGCGAAAGTCAGCGAAGTTGATCTCAGGGAGACATATCTTCCTGCTTTTCGTACACTTATTATGGATGCCGGAGCATATTCGGTTATGGGTGCGTACAATATGATAAGGGATTATCCCGCTTGTGCCAATCCTATGTTATATGGGATCCTCAGAAATGAGTGGGGATTTAAAGGTTATATAGTATCAGACTGCTGGGCTATTTCAGATTTCTGGAAATTTCAGAAGTTTTCGAAAGATGCTGCTGAAGCTGCCGCAGCCGCAGTAAAGGCCGGAACCGATCTAGAATGCGGAGTCGATTATAAGCAGCTGATGAAAGCAGTGGAGCGCGGACTAATTACCGAGGCAGATATAGATGTTGCCGTAAAAAGGATCTTCACTGCCAGGTTTAAGCTTGGTATGTTCGATCCGGATGAGATCGTACCTTATGCACAGATTCCATTCTTTGTGAATTGTTCCGATTACAACAATACACTGTCAAGAAATGCTGCTCAGAAATCAATAGTAATGCTTAAAAATGCTGAGAATATTCTTCCTCTTAAAAAAGATATTAAAACCCTGGCTGTTATCGGACCAAACGCAGACAACTTTGAGTCGCTGGTTGGAAACTATAACGGGATATCAAAAGATCCTGTTACAGTCCTCAGGGGTATTAAGAACAAGCTATCCCCCGAGACAAAAATTATTTATGCGGAAGGAAGTGATCTGGCTGATGGCGTTCATAATCTGACTGTAATCCCATCACGATATCTTCTTACTGCTGATGGACTTCAGGGAGCAGTTGGCGAATATTATGATAACAGGGATCTGAAAGGTGAACCAAAATTTACAAGGATTGACGATCAGATCAACTTTTACTGGGAGCATCTCTCTCCCCGATATGACCTTCCGGATGATAATTTCGGAGTGAAGTGGACAACATACCTTGTAGCTCCCGAAACCGGCTCATTTGCTATCGGAAGCTGGGGATCGTCATATTATGAGGTTTATCTCGACGGAAAGAAAATCATATCTGAAAGAAATGAACATCATGCATTCCATAAAGAGTATTCTGTTGACCTTGAAGCCGGGAAAAAATACAAGGTTGAAGTCATTTATAAGAACTATGCAGGCGATGCCGATATGAAATTGTTATGGGCCCGTCCCCGTCCAAATCTCATCTCTGACGCTGTTAACGCTGCCAGAGAGGCCGATGCTGTTGTACTTGTTCTTGGACTCTCGCAGAGGCTCGAAGGTGAGGAGATGCCAATTAAGACTGAAGGATTCCTTGGGGGTGACCGCACAAACCTGAATCTGCCTGCTGCCCAGGAGAAACTTCTCGAAGCTGTAACTGCAACAGGGAAACCTGTCATTGTTATTCTTACCAACGGAGGGGCATTATCTGTTAATAAAGCCCAGGAGAAAGCCGCGGCAATACTGCTTGCCGGTTATGGAGGTCAGCAGGGAGGTAATGCTGTTGCCGATGTGCTGTTTGGTGATTATAATCCGGGCGGACGGCTTCCTGTAACATATTATAAATCAATAGACCAGATACCTGCTTTTGAAGATTATAATATGACAGGCAAGACCTACAGGTTTTTTACTCAGGAACCATTATACCCATTTGGATATGGATTAAGCTATACTACGTTCTCTTACAGTAATTTAACATTACCAGCCACTTCAGTTGCCGGTGATAAAATCAAAGTAAAGGTAACAGTAACAAATACCGGAAAAGTAACAGGCGATGAGGTGGTTCAGCTTTATCTCACTGATGAAAAAGCTTCTACCCCAAGGCCTGTCAGACAGCTTGAAGGATTTCAGAGGGTTACTTTAAAACCGGGCGAGAGCAGGGATGTTGAGTTTGCGCTTGATCCCAGGCAGTTCTCTATTATCAATAATAAGGATAAAAGAGTTATAGAGCCGGGTTATTTTACTTTATCGGTTGGAGGTAAGCAACCTGGTTTCAAAGGTTATCTCGACCCACAGTTTACACAGGTCTTAACAGGAAGGATCAGATTAACGGGGAAAGAAGTTCCTTTTACTAATTAATCAAATCCATTAACCACAAAGGGCACTAAGGTCCCGATAGCTATCGGGATACACAAAGGTCACAAAGACCTGAAATACAATGCCTCCCTTTGTGTTCTTTGAGTATCCTTTGTGTACTTTGTGGTTAAAATGGATTTAGTTCTTACTGGCCTTTCAGTTGTTTTACGAGCCAGTTGTTTAATGCTTCAGTCTCTTCAGGAAACTGCCAGTGACCTGTTTCGAGAAACAGAGCAAGTTGCTTTGGAGCTGTAATGACATTATAAGCCGAATACATAGAAGTAGGCGGACATGTCAGGTCGTTATATCCCCAGGTATAATAACCGGGAGCAGTAACCCTTCTGGCAAAATTCACCACATCAAAGTAGCCGAGAGTCTCAACTTCATTGGGTTTAGGCTGAGTATTTTTAAAATAGTGCGGCCAGCCTCCGGCGCGGTTATTTAAATATCCGGTATGATCGCAAAGTGCAGGATAGAGTGCTGCTGCGAATTTTATTCTTTTATCAAGTCCGGCTGTAACAATTGTTAACGCTCCTCCCTGACTCCCACCTGTAACAGCAATATCCTTTCCATTGTATTCAGGAAGAGAAACAAGAAAGTCAACCGCCCTGACACATCCAAGGTATACTCTTTTATAGTAGTGAGTGTTACGGTCATTCATTTTTACAGTGTTATAAGCATAGAGAGCTCCTCCTGCCAGATCTGTATAAACCTGCGGATCGAGATTGACAGGAATTCCATGAATACCTATGTCAAGCACTATAAATCCAAGAGATGCTAATCTTGTATCACCTGAGTAAGCACGGATGCCTGCACCAGGGACTTTAAGAATAGACGGGTATTTTCCTGGTGCTTTTGGCATTGCAAGCATACCATATATTCTCGATCCGTTTATCTCATTCTGGAAACTGATATGATATACATTTACATCGCTGGTGCACTTCTCCGGTAACAGCGTAATCTTCGGATCAAGATTGATTTTTCTGGCCTCTGCAATAGCATTTGTCCAGAAAGTATCAAAGTCAGCCGGATCTTTAACAGTTGGTTGAATCTTTTCAGGTTCGAATCCTGCTGTAGCAAGTCCCTCATATCGTCTCCCGTCAACAACTGCCCATACTCTTACCCTGTAGAATCCCGGTACTTTCATGGTTCCGGTGAACTCAGTTTTTCCGGTTTTTAATACGACACCCTCCTTTTTTACGTCAGGAAGTGCCTCAGGACCAGTTTCATAATCAATTGTAACATTCTCTACAAGGTTTCCGTACTGAAGTACCTGAACAGAAAACTTAGCCTGTTCGTTTATTTTATATGTCCAGTCTTTATGATCAGGAGCAATAATTACTTTAATCAATCCGGTATTTGATTGTGCTAAAGCAGTTACTGAAAAAGTGAATAATAATACACACTGCAGAAGCAGCGATAAGATTTTGTTTTTCATAGCAGAAATGAATTAATAATTATTGCTCCTAATTTATCGAATTATTTTTTAATAAACCGGTAGACTTTTACTGAATGAGGCAGCATATCAACATAAACAGATGCCTCCTTCAGAACCAGATCTTTGTGGTCCCACAGATCCCTTACAATATAATCTTCTAGTTTGGGAGCTGGTCCGCCGCGGGGGCCCATTCCTGCAAAGCCTGCAGGGGGTGCTGCTGCTGCAGGTGCTGCACCTGTTGCTGGGGCTCCTGCTGTTGCAGGTCTGGCAGCTCCTGCTCCCGGTGCTCCTACTGGTGGAGCGCCCGGTGCTCCCGGCATACCGCCTGGTCCGCCAAATCCTCTGCCGAAGGTTCTGATTGATGCAAGCAGGGAGAAATCTACAAGTACACTTTTCTTTTCATCACTGGTATTGAGCAGGCAAACTGCTTTTTCATTGTTTGAGAGGGTTTTAACCCAGATCTGATAATCGCCATTATCGCGGTAGATTGTTGCCTGTCTGCCAAGGGTGTCCTGATTAATAGCAATCAGCTCCTTATTCATGAGGATGGCTTTAGTTTCCGGAGTCATTGTGGCAAGATCATTACCTGCCATCAGAGGAGAAGCCAGCATGCACCACAGGGCAAAGTGGGTTTTGTATTCTTCATTTGTCATACCGCCGTTTCCAACTTCAAGCATATCAGGATCATTCCATTTGTAAGGTCCTGCATATCTAGCCAGCTCTTTCTGTTGTCTGAAAATGCCGATCATACTGTTCCAGTTGTCGCTGATATCACCTGTTGTTCTCCATAAGTGACCCACATCACCTGCCCATTCCCAGGGTTTGCTCTGTCCCCATTCACATATGCTGAACACAATGGGTCGGCCCGCTTTGTAGAGAGCGTTTCTCATGTTTGTATAAGTGGACCTAGCATCCTGCGATGTTGATCCGCACCAGTCGTACTTAAGATAATCAACACCGTATCTGGCATATGTACGGGCATCCTGGTATTCGTATCCGAAACCTCCGGGACGACGCTGGCAGGTTACTGTGCCAGCACTTGAATAGATGCCGAATTTAAGTCCTTTCGAATGTACATAATCGGCAACATACTTCATCCCGTGCGGGAACCTCTCTTTATCAGGTACAATCTCGCCATTTTCATCGCGTGAGATCTGCCAGCAGTCGTCAATCACAATGTATTCATAACCTGCATCCTTCATTCCGGAACTCACCATTACATCAGCCATCTGCATAATGAGAGCCTCGCTGACATTACAGCCATACTTATTCCAGCTGTTCCAGCCCATCGGCGGAGTTTTTGCAAGTTTTTCAAATTTCTGTGCTGCAGCACTGGCAAATAGGAAAAGTACTGCTGCAAAAAAGACTAATTTTTTCATGTTATTAAATTTTTAATAAAACAAAACGGGTTTAATTATATGAATTCTGGACTTTAGTTAAGTTTAAAAATTTATCCTTTAAGTTAGACAATTTAAATTCAATAAAATTCCCTGTTTGTTCAATTATTATTTAAAATCAGCAAAATGCAGATTTCTCATTTGTTTAATTATTTTTGTTAGCACTTAACACTTAAAATATGTCGCAGGAAAAGCACTTTCTTCAGACCCGTGTAAATCTTTTTGATGGGATATCTATGGTTGCAGGCGCAATGATCGGGTCTGGAATTTTTATAGTAAGTGCTGATATTGCCAGAAGTGTCGGGTCTCCCGGCTGGCTTATGATGGTGTGGCTTATAACCGGACTAATTACAATCATTGGTGCTTTGAGTTATGGAGAACTGGCTGCCATGATGCCAAGTGTAGGAGGTCAATATGTCTATCTCAGAGAGTCTTATCACCCGTTGATTGGATTCCTTTTTGGCTGGACAACTTTTCTTGTAATCCAGTGTGGTTCGATTGCTGCTGTTGCAGTCGGATTTGCGAAATTTAGTGGTGTTATATTCCCATGGATATCAGAAAGTAATATACTTTTATCTATTGGTTCATTAAATATTACCTCCACTCAGTTCGTCGCCATCGCAATGATTGCTTTTCTAACATGGCTGAATACCAGAGGTATTGTTACAGGCAAGATTGTTCTGAATATTTTCTCATCTACAAAAGTAATCGCACTTCTTGGTTTTATAGTAGTAGGTCTGCTTGTGACAAAGGGCATTACCTCTTTTGATGTGAATAAAGAAGTTTTCTGGCAGGCATCGAAAATCGGTGAGGGAAATCAGATAATTCCAATAGCAGGATTCGCTCTGATCGCAGCAATCGGGACTGCTCTTGTGGGTTCATTGTTTTCAGCTGATGCCTGGTATAACATTACTTACATCTCCGGAGAAGTGATAAATCCGAAAAGGAATGTCCCATTAAGTCTTCTGTTTGGAACTCTTCTGGTCTCTTCCCTCTACCTTGTTGCAAATCTGGTTTATATCAGAATACTGCCGCTTCATGGTTCTCCCGATGGAATTGATGCCGTCTCTCGTGGTATACAATATGCAACCGACGACAGGGTAGCTACATCTGTTATGAGTGTGATTGTGGGCGATTATGCTGCAATCATTATGGCGGTGTTTATTATGATCAGCACCTTTGGCTGTAACCATATAATGATACTTGCCGGACCAAGAGTCTATTATGCAATGGCAAAAGACGGACTTTTCTTTAAAAAGGTAGGGAGCCTTAATAATAAAGGAGTTCCTGCATTTGCACTAATTGTTCAGGGTGTTTGGTCAGTATTATTATGTCTTTCAGGAACATATGGGAATCTGCTCGATTATGTAATATTTGCAGTGCTGCTTTTCTTTACACTTACTATCCTTGCGATCTTTATTCTCAGGAAGAAAAGACCGGATATCCCTCGGCCCTATAAGGCTTTTGGATACCCTGTTATTCCGGCATTGTACATACTTACAACTTTTGCAATTATGGTCATTCTTCTGATCTATAAACCTAACTATACCTTCCCCGGACTGGGAATTGTATTGTTGGGGATACCGGTGTTCTATCTCTGGAGAAGATTTTCAAAAAATCAGGTGAAAGAGGAAGAAATTATTCCATAACCGATTTTATTGCCCATAGGGCATAGGAAAATAAAGAATTCTTATCTTAGTATATTAAATAAGTGTAAGATTTACACGTATTATTTCATAATACTATTATAAAACTGAAAACCTGAACCATTATGAAAAAACTCCTTTTCATTTTCTCAGCAGCAACAATTCTTTTCTATGGGTGCACCGGTAAAAATGCTTCTAACCAATCTGTTGAAATTGGTGTAATTCAGAATCCATCAGCCGAAATTACTGAAGGTTCGGTTGTAAAAGGATGGACCTTTGATGCCAGGGCCAGAAATGTTATTCATTTCTACGATAATGTGGCTCATTCAGGAACCAAGAGTCTTTTTATAGATGCCGGCAGAATGGCATCCGGGCGCTGGAGCACAAAGGTCCTGCTTAAACCATGGTCGAAATATCGTTTTTCAGGCTGGGTAAAAACAGAGAACATTTTATCGGCTAATAATAAAGGGGCAGGTTTCAGGCTTGAAGGTCTGAAGGTAGAACCAACCGGATTATCCGGTACAAATGACTGGACTCAGGTATCATACGAGTTTGAAACCGGTAATAACGATTGTGTTACAATTGCGTGCGTTCTTGATGTGGAGAGAAATGGCAAAGGCAGAGCCTGGTTTGATGATATGAAAATGGAGCTTATTTCCTCGGAAAAGATCGCAACCGATGTTAAAATAAATACAGGTGTTAAAGCTGAACCAATGCCTGTTTATATCTACGGACAGTTTATTGAGCATCTAGGACGTTGCATCTACGGTGGTATCTGGGCTGAAATGCTTGAAGACCGTAAATTCTGGTATGTTCCAGGCACCAGGGAGTCAGCCTGGAGGATCGGCGGTGAGCAATCATTGGTTTCGATGGAGACCAGAGAGCCATTTACCGGATCTCAGACCCCTGTTCTTGAATCAGCCGGTGAGAAAAAAGCAATACTTATCCAGGAGAATCTTGGATTGAAGGAAAACCTTGATTATACGGGAAGAATTGTACTTAAGGCAACTTCAGGAATTCAAAAAGCTGTTGTTACTCTTAAGTGGGCTGATAAAACTGAGACTGTAGATCTGACAGGTCTTACAAATAAATATGCTACCTATCCGATTAGCTTTAAATCAACTACTCTTGTACACGATGCAGTTTTATCAGTTGAGCCGATCGGCACCGGAAAACTCTGGGTTGGTACTGTTTCACTTATGCCTTCAGATAATATTGAAGGATTCAGACCCGACGTTCTTACTCTGCTTCGTGAACTCTACTCACCTGTTTATCGCTGGCCGGGAGGTAATTTTGTAAGCGGATATAACTGGCGCGATGGTATCGGCGACAGGGATAAAAGACCTCCGAGAAAGAATCCGGCCTGGCAGGGTGTGGAAGCAAATGATGTGGGTATACATGAATTCATGAAATTCTGTGAACTGCTTAACACTGAGGCATATATTGCGGTGAATGCAGGTCTGGGTAACTCAGACGAAGCCATGGCAGAAGTCCAGTACACGAATGGGGATGTTAATACACCGATGGGTAAACTAAGGGCATCAAATGGTCATGATAAGCCATGGGGTGTTAAATGGTGGTCAATAGGAAACGAGATGTATGGCGACTGGCAGCTTGGGCACATGTCGACAGAACAGTTTGTAGCGAAGAACAATGAATTTGCCGACAGGATGAGATCTGTTGATCCTTCAATAAAGCTGATAGCTGTTGGCGACCTAGGCGACTGGGATAAAATGGTGCTCGCAAACTGCTCAGACAAAATGGATTATATAAGCGAGCATTTTTATAAGCAGGATTATCATGGCGGCGGACTTATGACTCATGTTAAGCAGATTCCTGATGCCATCAGGGAGAAAGCCGTGGCTCACAGGGAATACAGGAATACGATACCTGCCCTTAAGGGAAAAGATATAAGGATTTGTATGGATGAATGGAATTACTGGTATGGTCCGCATATTTATGGCGAACTCGGAACCAGATATTTCTTCAGGGATGCTATGGGAATTGCTGCAGGTATAAATGAATATTCTAAAAGCTCCGACATAATTTATATGGCCAATTATGCCCAGACTGTCAATGTAATAGGTTGTATAAAGACTAATACCACACATTCTGTTTTTGATGCAACAGGACAGGTATTAAAACTTTATCGCGCCAAGTTCGGATTCATTCCTGTTGAGATCCGCGGTGATCTTCGTCCTCTTGATATCGGCGCTACACTTACAACAGGTGGCGACACATTAACAGTGTCTGTTATTAATCCAACCTGGGAACCGGTTGATTTCCCTCTTAATGTAACAGGAAGCACATTATCATCCGGTGCTGAGATCTGGAGAGTTACAGCCCCCGACGATATGTCTACAAACGAACCGGGAAGGGAACCTGTGGTTGTTATCGAAGGACCGGAACCTCTAGCATTCAGCAATAAGCTTAAGGTTGGTCCGGCAAGTATCACAATTTTTCGGATTCCTTTAATAACAAAATAGAAAATTCATTAATAGATCTGGAGTTCTTAATATTTGAATTTTTTGTTACACAGAGTTGCACAGAGAATCACAGAGTTACACAGAGCAAATACAGAAACTGGCTTTTGGTTTCTCAGTGTCTCTCTGTGTCTCCTCAGTGTCTCTCTGTGTAACTGTTTTTAACTTTGGCATTTTATAAGATTTATGTTTCCGGAAGCATTTAAAAATAGAATTGCAAATCAGAAATATATTGATTCTGAGTCTCTTCTGAAGGCATTGGAAGAGCCATCGCCGGTAAGCATACGAATAAATCCGTCAAAGTGGGATAAGAAACCATTAACCGGAGAATCTGTTCCCTGGTGCGAAAATGGCTATTTTCTTCCCTCCAGACCATCATACACACTTGATCCTCTTTTCCATTCAGGGTGCTATTATCCGCAGGAGGCATCAAGTATGTTCCTCGAACAGGCAGTCAGGCAAGCTGCAGGATCTTCAGAGAACATCAGAGTGCTGGACCTTTGCGGTGCCCCTGGAGGAAAAAGTACTCATTTGTCTGATCTGATTGGCACTGGCAGCCTGTTAATCACCAATGATGTAATCAGATCAAGGGCGGTTATTCTTTCCGAAACAATAACAAAATGGGGCGCCGGAAATGCAATAGTCACTCAAAACGATCCGGCTGTCTTTGGCAGACTTACAGGTTATTTTGATATAATACTTGTAGATGCACCATGTTCAGGAGAGGGAATGTTCAGGACTGAAGTCGCCGTCTCAGAATGGTCGGTTGAGAATACCGCCCACTGTGCAGAAAGACAAAAGAGAATACTGATGGATATCTGGCCATCTCTGAAGGAAAATGGTCTGCTGATCTATAGTACCTGTACATTTAATCCCTGTGAAAACGAAGAGAATATCAAATGGCTTACCGGTAAACATGAAGCTGAGAATGTGAAGCTGGATATTTCTGATTTAAAGGAAATTACAGAGATTGATTATCAGGGTGTTACAGGGTATGGGTTTCACCCGGGAAAGGCGAGGGGAGAAGGGTTCTTCATTTCGGTTATCAGGAAAACAGCCAGGAATAACATGGTAAAGGCAAAGAGTCAGATAAGGCCTGAGCTTAAACCGGGAAAGATTGATTATGATGTGGTTGAAAGAAGCACGCTTTTTTCAAAAGAGAGGTTATTAAGATGGGGAGAGGAGCTGTTTTCTGTCCCCTGCGATATAGATGAATATACATACCTTTTTCAGAATTTAAATGTTGTGATGCCGGGTACAAAATTATTTGTGGTGAAGAAAAATGATTACCTGCCAGCGCATGATCTTGCTTTGTCAAAACATATCAGGAATGAGGCTTTTGAAGTTGCAGAGGTTGGCCTGAATGAGGCAATTGCGTATATGCGGCGGGATGCCTTCCCCCTTGCAGGTTCGACGAAAGGGTGGACACTTTTAACCTTCAGAGGGGTGAATCTGGGTTTCATTAAAAACCTGGGAAACAGAATTAATAATTACTTTCCTGTTGAATGGAGAATAAGAATGAACTCTTCAGAGGCAGGAGTGGATAGTCTAATCAAATGGTGATTTGATGTCGGTGGAATCACGTGAATTTCAGATTTTTGCCAAGCCCGTGGGAGCAGTATGCAATCTTAATTGCAGTTATTGTTATTACCTCGAGAAGGAGAAAATTTATCCTCATAAAGGGCGCATGCTTATGAATGATGATATTCTGGAGAATTACATAATTCAGCATATTGAGGCAACAACAGATAACATAATTACTTTTTCATGGCATGGTGGTGAGCCTTTGATGTCGGGAATTGATTTCTTTAAAAAAGCTGTAAAACTTCAAAAGAAATACAAACCATCAGGAAAAACACTTCAGAATGGTATTCAGACGAATGCGACCCTTCTTAATGAAGAATGGTGTACTTTTCTTTCGGATGAAGGTTTTACTGTGGGTGTAAGTCTGGATGGTCCCGGGGAACTACACAATATGAATCGGCGCACCCGTGATGGTCACGACACTCTGGCGGAGGTGCTGAGGGGATTTAACCTTTTAAAGAAACATGGAATAATTCCTGAAGTGCTTTGTGTTGTTAATGCGTTTAATGTTAGTGAACCTCTGAGAGTATATCATTTTATCAGGGAGCTTGGTGCTTTCTATGTGGCATTTCTGCCACTTGTAGAGCCCGACATCTCTTCTCCGGGAGGCGTCTCTTCAAATTCGGTTCCTTCCAAAGAATTCGGTCTTTTTCTGAGTGCAGTTTTCGACGAATGGGTTGAAAAGGATATTGGAGAAATTAAAATTCAGATTTTCGAAGAGGCAGTGAGACCTGCTTTTAATCAGGGGCACACTCTTTGTATTTTTAAGGAGAATTGTGGCGGAGTACCTGTAGTTGAACACAATGGAGATTTCTACTCATGCGATCATTATGTCAATAGCGATAATTTACTGGGAAATCTGAAAGAGCATTCCGTTTCGCACTTTCTAGACAGCGACGGACAGAAAGCATTCGGACTGGCAAAGTCGCAAACATTACCAATGTATTGCAGGCAGTGCGAAGTATTACCGATGTGCAACGGTGAATGTCCTAAGAACAGGATAATAAAAAGTCCGGATGGTGAATCCGGACTCAACTACCTGTGTAGTGGATATAAATATTTCTTTAATCATTGCAGGCCATTTGTTGAGGCAATAGCCATAGCCTGGAAAAACCAAAACCTCTGATTATACTTTTAAACCACGGAGTTACACGGAGTTACACGAAGGTAACACGGAGTAACACTGTAATGCTTACTGGAGTATGTTTAATTCATAAATAACTCCGTGAACAACTCCGTGATACCCCGTGTACTCCGTGGTTAACCTTTGTTTTACTGTACTTATTTCAATTTTTCCTTGAAGAATCCCACTGTTCTTCCCCAGGCCAGTTTAGCAGCCTGTTCGTTATAACGTTCTGGATTTGAATCGTTGTTAAAGGCGTGATTTGCACCTTCATACATGAATATCTGATACTCTTTCTTGTTTGCTTTGAGTGCCTCTTCGAAAGCAGCAATCCCGGCATTGATACCCTGGTCGTTCCCTGCATAATGTGCCATTATAGGAGCCTTAATCTTAGGTACATCCTCAACTGCCGGCTGTCTTCCGTAGTAAGGTACTGCTGCATCAAGATCCGGTGCATTTACAGCTACCTGATTAGTCATGGCTCCTCCCCAGCAAAAACCTGTACAACCAACTTTTCCTGTAGACATAGGATTGGTTTTGAGATATTTGACTGCAGCAACGAAGTTCTTTGTTGTCTCTTCAGGTTTTAGTTTTTTGAACAGTTCACCAACATTGCTTATATCTTCAGGGGTACCGCCAACAGGAGATAGGGCATCGGGAGCAATAGCAAGAAAACCTTCTTTAGCCATCCTCCTGGCAACATCACGTATATGAGGTACCAACCCGCGGTTCTCATGAATTACGATTACGGCCGGGAACTTCTTTCCGGACTTTGGCCTTGCCATGAATGCTTTCATATCTCCGGTAAATGCCGGATAGGTAATGAATTCAGTTACGAGGTCGGGATCATCCTGGTAAGATGCTGACGCTTTCAGACCATTCTCTTCAAGAACAGGGAGCAGTGCTAAAGCGGCGGCAGTACTGCCGGCAACCATGGCAAGTTTTCTGATAAAATCGCGGCGGTTTGTTCGCCCTTGCCTGTAGTCATTGTAAATTGTGGTGATTTTCTGATCCATAATGAGAAGATTTTGATAGTTTATAGAGTAAATTCTAAGGCCGGATATATTTTTTATATTTGTATGTTATCATAAAAACATAAAGCATCAAGATACATAAAAATAGTGAAAATCAACAATATTTCCGGCGTAATTCTGGCAGGTGGTTCAAATTCCCGTTTCGATGGCAGAACAAAGGCAAATCTGGTACTGAATGGCAGGACAATCATTTCAGGAATTGCAGAAATTCTCAATGAGATTTTCCCTGAAATAATTATTGTTACAAATTCACCTGAGGAATTCAATGAATACTCCGGGCACAGGATTACAGGTGACTTTTTTAAAAAAGTGGGACCGCTTGGTGGAATTCATGCAGCAATGAAGGCTTCATCATCTGATGCAGTGTTTATAGTTGCCGGGGATATGCCTTCACTTAACAAAAGTGTGATTATCAGGCAGGCAGATTATTTTCTTAATAATAGTTGTGATGCACTTATTCCGTCTGTGAATCAAAATATTGAACCGCTGCATGCAATCTACAGAGTCTCTGTTATTAAGAAACTTGAAGAGTATCTTTCATATGATTCAGGGCATGCTGTAAGGGAGTTTCTTACCATAATTAATACAAGATATATGGAATTAGATGATTCTGAAGAAACTAAGATTGCATTTACAAATATTAATACTCCGTCAGATTTTATTAACTTTAAAACTTCCAAAAAATAAAAAGATATGAAGAGAATTCCATTTTTCATCCTGTTGCTTGTGGTTTCATTATCAGCCTGTAAAAAGTACAGCAAATATGAAGGTATTGCTTTTACCGAAAAGGAGCCGCGCGATTGGGAAAATCCTGCGATCTTCAATATAAACAGAGAGGATCCTCATGCAACAATGATAAGTTTCGCGGATGAGCAGAGTGCTCTTGAGGCTGTAACGTCTAATTCGCCGAACTATGTTTCGCTTGATGGAACATGGAAGTTTAACTGGGTGAAATCTCCCGATGAGAGGCCTTATTGGTTCTTTAAAGATGACTATGACACACGTGATTGGAAAGATATTGATGTGCCTTCAAACTGGCAGATGAGAGGCTATGATGTTCCCATATATGTAAATATTGGTTATCCATTCAAGATGAATCCACCTTTTATTCATCATGAGTGGAATCCGGTTGGCTCTTATAAACGGAGTTTCAATATTCCTTCCGACTGGAAGAACAAGGAGGTATTCCTTCATTTCGGTGCTGTCAGTTCTGCATTTTATGTATGGGTAAATGAACAGCTTGTCGGTTACAGTGAAGATAGCAAAGTACCTGCTGAATTTAATATAACCGGGTTTTTAAAATCCGGCAACAACACTTTATCAGTAGAGGTATACAGATGGTCCGACGGCAGCTACCTGGAAGATCAGGACTTCTGGAGATTAAGCGGAATTCAGAGAAGTGTTTTTCTTCACGCCCGTCCAAAAACCCGTATTAATGATTTTTTTGCTGTTGGTGACCTGGAGAATAATTATAACGATGGACTGCTTAAACTAGCAGTATCACTGAGTGGAGCAGCTTCCGATGCAGGAGATTTTATTGTTGATGCTTCCCTTTACGATGGTGATGAAAAGATCTATTCAGAAAAGAAAGATGTAAAATTATTTGAAGGCAAAGCCGAAGTTGGATTTCTTAAGAATTTTCCATCAATCAAGAAATGGTCCGCAGAAAAACCAAACCTATATTCACTGGTTCTTAATCTTAAGGATACAAACGGCAACATCCTTGAAAGTATAAGTTCAAAAATCGGATTCAGAAAGGTGGAAATTATTAATTCACAGCTTCTTGTGAACGGTGTTGCTATCTATCTTAAAGGTACAAACATGCATGAGCACCACGATATCAATGGTCATGTCATTGACGAAGCAACTATTCTTAAAGATATCAGGGTAATGAAAAGCAATAACATTAATGCTGTCAGAACATCACACTATCCGCAGCAGGAACTGTGGTACGAGATGTGTGATAAATACGGTCTTTACCTCGTTGATGAAGCCGATGTCGAATCTCATGGTATTGGATATGACAAAGATGTAACAATTGCTGACAAGCCTGAATGGGCAGCCGCTCATCTCGACAGGATGAAACGGATGGTTGAAAGAGATAAAAACCATCCCTCTGTTATTATCTGGTCAATGGGTAATGAAGCCGGCGACGGAAGAAACTTTCTTGATGGATATAAATGGATCAAAACGAGGGACAATACAAGAATGGTTCAGTATGAAAGGGCTGAAAAAGCAACAAATGCACCTGAGAGGCATACCGATATCTGGGCTGACATGTATGCCAGAATTGAATTTATTGAATCCTATGCCAAAGATCCGAAAAACGACAGACCGATGATAATGTGTGAATATGCCCATGCAATGGGTAATTCAACAGGCAATCTGCAGGATTACTGGGATGTAATTGAGAAATATCCCAAGCTCCAGGGAGGGTTTATCTGGGATTGGGTCGATCAGGGTCTCCTGAAAACCGATGAGAATGGCGAGAAATACTGGGCTTACGGTGGAGACTATGGTGAAGCCGGAATACCAAGTGATGGCAACTTTTGTCTTAACGGATTAGTTTGGCCAGACAGAACTGCACACCCCGGATTATATGAAGTTAAAAGAGTATATCAGTACGTTGGTTTTGAGCCGGTTGATCTGAAAACTGGACTGGTTAAGATTACCAATAAATATGATTTTACTAACCTTGCAGAATTTAATTTTGACTGGGAAGTTATTTCAGATGGAAATGTCCTTCAGTCTGGGAAGATCCCATTATCTGATTTCAAACCTAAGAGCTCGTCAAACTACATGATCCCTATAGAGAAAATTGCTCCCGCTCCCGGTGCAGAATATTTTCTGAACCTGAGGTTCTCAAGAAGTGATGAATGGAATTATGTTCCTGAAGATCATGTTTATGCTTCAGCTCAGTTCAAACTGCCACTCGAAGCAATACAGGAGTCAATGAAGAGTGATCCTTTGGCTATGCTTCAGACCAAAACAATAGACAAGAAGCTTGAGATTAGCGGCAGCGATCTGAAAATTGTTTTTGATCTTGTTAGCGGAAGAATGGAGTCGTTTAATTATAAGGGAAAGGAAATCCTTAAGAAGGGTCCGGAGCCTGATTTCTGGAGGCCTCCTACCGATAATGACTATGGTTATGATATGGACAAGCTTCTGGGTGTTTGGAAAAAGGCAGGAGAGAGAACAGTTGTAACCAAGGCAAATATAAGCCAGCCGGAACCGGGGAAAGTAATAGTCAGTTTTAACTATGATATTCCTGATACTGAAGGTAAAAAAATTGCAGGATACATCAGTTCATACACAATTCTTGGATCAGCAGATGTGATTATTAAGAACCAGTTCTCGAAGATCTCATCAACTATACCTGAGATCCCGAGAATGGGTATGCAGATGCAGCTACCCCAGGAGTTCGTTAATCTGACATGGCTTGGCCGCGGACCTCATGAGAACTATGTCGACAGAAAAACCTCTGCAGATATAGGGTTATATGAGAGTACTGTTCCTGACCAGTATACACCTTATATCCGTCCGCAGGAAAATGGCTACAAAACTGATACCCGCTGGTTGACATTAACTGATGATAATGAGACTGGCATCCTGATTTGCGGATCACCTTTGATCTCATTTTCTGCCCTTAATAATATTCATGATGACTTCGAATCACCGGGTAAATTATCGCAGTACAGAGCCGATGCCAGCACAGCAAATACTCATACTGTCGATGTAAAACCGCGTGACCTTGTAAATCTGAATGTCGATCTGGGTCAGATGGGCGTTGGAGGCGATAACTCCTGGGGTGCAAAAATTCATCCTCAGTATCGTTTACTTGACATGAAGTATGAATACTCATTCAGAATCAGACCGGTTGTAAAAGATGATGATATCCTGAAACTGGCAAAACAGAAATTCTGATTGTCTTTTTCTTCTTTTCTTCTCTGTGTGACTCTGTGTCTTTCTCTCCGTGTAACTCTGTGTCAGTTCTTATTTTTTGTTACACAGAGAGACACAGAGGATACACAGAGGTTCACTGAGAAGAATCATATTCATTAATATTTCAGTTCTATTTTCAGGACTTCATTTTCTCCTGTACGTATATTTTTTACATCATATACCAAAGGACCTGTGACTTTTTTACTTACAGAAACTCTTGTCACTGAATTTGCAGCCAGGGTAATTGAAGCCGGGGCATTAGCTATACCGTTAATCAGATAGAATGGTACATCCGACTTGTTAGTCACTTCAAAGATGATTGTCTTGTCATTCTGATAAAATGGTTTGCTCACCGAAATTGACTGGTAGAAAAAAGGTTTTGCAAATTCCTCTTTCCCGGCAAGCATATCCTGAAAATATACCATCGTCCTGCCTGCAAACATTGCTTCTTTGAGTGAATTATGAGTTCTGTCTTTTGCAAAAACCAGTGTCATTGGCCTTCTGCTTTTTTCTGCTTCCGGATATACTTCACTTATTACAGCATGTACATCACTATTTCCTGTTAATACAAGGTTGTGCTGTTTTGCCATAGTAAAAACCTGGGGATAGTAGTTCTCATCGTTGAAAATCTCAATTCCATGAAGCCATCCGTTTTTAATCAGTTTGTAGTGAATATCATACATTCTTGGAATTCCGTCCGGTTGCTGTGATTTCCATCCAGGGTGGTTCCATTGAAGAAATGCTCCCTGTTTAATTGCAGCCTCGTAACAGTCCCATGCAGAGTCTCTTGCAATAAGTGCCGCATCGGTTATAAACAAAGCATTCATATGTCCGGGAGGCATCTTACGGGTGATCTCTGTACCATGAACCAGTATAATGTTCCTTTCCTTTGCATATGCTTCAGCTATCTTCCATGCTGCATTATGATCAACCGGCACAAAGTCTTTCTTTGGAGTATACTCAAGATGGTCAGTTATTGCAATGGCATCCAAACCGTCGCGGAGAGCCTCATCAATTCTTACAGTTGGCCACACATTGCCATCTGAAAATATTGTGTGCATATGAAAGTCGCACTTCAGAGTCACATATCCGGGCAGGTCGGGAAGGTTTACAATCTTTCTTTGCCCGAATACATTAAATGTAACAACTATAAGTAAAAGCGAAATGATAATTTGTTTTTTCATAGGAATATAGTTTATTGTATTTATATATTAACCAAGGAGTTACACTGGTTTCTATTTCTTTCGCCGAGCCCATAGAGCCATTGTGCCGTTGCGCCGTTATGCCTTTAAGCCTTTCTACACCTTCCTGAAATCCAGATTCCAGAAATGAAAATCACCGGAAGGCAGATCGATTTTGAATCCTGTTACCTTTCCTTCTGAGTCAAAACTGAAGGTAATAAGTCCAAATGTGAGATACTCATCCTTAAAAACTACCTTAAAAGTGTCGTAATGCCAGTGTTCCAGTTCACCGGTAAAAACAGTTTTTGAAGGAAGGAAAGTAAGTATGAGCTTACCTCCATCAATTTTTATTTCCGCATCACCATAGCTTTTATCACGGAAAATACCGATATATCCTGCCTGGTCAAGTGAAGGTTTGGTACCAGCCACCCGGCTTTCGATACGTTTCCTGTTGCTTGTTTCTTCATAAGAGTCGGACCGTGTTTTAATGGCCGTATATTCCCCGATCCAGTCAAATTCTTTTCCTTTCACAAGAATATCCATAAGATCACCTATCAGAGCACTGTTAATATAGAAATCATTCCCGTTATTAAGAATAATTATCGAAATCTTCTGTTCAGGAATCAAAGTGACTTTACTGATATAACCCGGCATTCCTCCATCATGTTCTGCTATCTTTTTGCCATTGTAATCGTATATGAACCAGCCCAGTCCGTAGGTGTAAAAATTTATTCCGTGTTTCTTTTGTGAGGCTGATGCACCCAGGATTGTATGAGGTTCAAGTATCCTGGTCAGGCTGCCGGTTGAGATTATCTGCTTCCCTTTGTATTTGCCTGAATTCAGCATCATCATTGTCCAGAGGCTCATTTCATCTACACTTGAATACATTGCTGCGGCAGATTTTGCGGCATTAAAGTCGTAAATATCAAGAACTTTATTGTTGATATGCCCGAATGCAATGTCCTGATCTTTAGTAATCTCATCGTTTGATGGTTTTGTCTGAACCATACCCAGTGGGGTATAAATCCTTGAATCAACAAACTCAGACCATGTTTGACCAGTTACTTTTTCTATTATATCCCCGGCAATCATAAACATTATGTTCTGATAACCGAATTCAATGCCAAATCTTCTTGTAATAGGTTCATTACGCATCCTAATCATCACCTCTTCATCGGTGTAACCGGTATTATACCAGAGCAGATCACCGAAGAAAGTACCCAATCCTGACCTGTGGCAGAGAAGATCCTCGATAGTCAGCTGCCGTGTAATATAATCATCTGCAAGTCTGAATTCAGGGAAATAGTCAGTTACCTTGTCGGTCCATTTTACCTTGCCTTCATCAACAAGGATGCCTATGCATGCCGCAGTGAATGCTTTGGAACATGAAGCGATATTAAATAAGGATGTTGTACTTACCGGCCTCTTAAGTCCGGCATCAGAAAAGCCCAGTGCATTATGATATAATATTGCTGAATCCTTAACTACAGCAACAGCAAGTCCGGTTGGTTTGAAGACTTCAAATGCTTTCTTAACTGTTTCATCTATCTTTACCAGATCCTGTTTTGAAACCTGTGATCTTAAGCCCGAACAAGTTGCAAATACTAACAGGACTACCAAAGTCAAGTTTTTTTTCATATCATACTTTTTCATAAAAATAAGCTATTTTAAGATCGGCATCATCCCAGGTATAGATCTTTTTTTCACGATTCAGATAGTAAAAATTCAGAAGAGAGAAGTCGCCGGCGCACATAGTAGTATGGGCAAACAGAAATAGTGAAAGACTCCATTTCCATAAGCCGGGAAGCAGCAGTATCATTAAAACTGTTATGATACTAATTAAAATGAAGGGAATAATTGCCACAATTTTAAACTGAACAGGAGATGCAACATACCTGTGTGCGGTAACATAGAACAGGTATTGCTTCAGATCCATACCTATCCTAATATTTCTTCCACCTGATAAATAGTATGGTATAATGTGTAATACTTCATGGATCGGGATACATAATATCGGTAATATTATCAGCCCAATAATTGAATGAAGAAGAATACTCATTCCCGGAAATGCTCCCGAGATATTTATTCTGATTTTCAGCGACAAACACAGAAAGAGCAGATTAGCTGACCAGAAAAAAATCATTAACGGGGTCGTCTTCTTCAGATACTCAAAAATAAATGTTATAAGTTCGTTATAAGGTACAACTAAAATTGGCCTGAATTTTGTCTGATCATCAAGATCTTCCACACTGAATGCCATATTTTGATACATTTGTGAAAAAAATATCTTTCGTGAAACTGATATTTTCAATATTAGCAATCTTATTTCTCATAACCGATATATCAGGGCAAAAAGATACTTCAAAATCTAAAACTGATACTATCCCCACCCGTGCTTATCTTATTCAGAATGTTAAGCGTGATGGTGTAACAATGCCAGAGATTGAGATAAAGGAAGTTACAGTTGTTGCACGTCCAAGGAGTGCCAGGAGAAGCGATTACCGCAGATATGAAAGACTGATTCTCAATATTAAAAGAGTCTACCCTTATGCATTAATGGTAAGAAGAAAGCTTGATCAGGTAAATGAAGCTATGAAAAAAATACCTGATGAAAAGTCACGAAAGACTTATATGCGAGATGTTGAAAAAGATGTTTTTGCTGAGTATGAAGATGACATGAGGACGATGACAATGACCCAGGGACGACTTCTGATAAAACTTATCGACAGGGAGACCCAGAATACTTCATATGATCTGATTAAAGATTACAGAGGTAAGCTTACAGCCGCATTCTGGCAGGGTATAGCTCGTATTTTCGGAACAAATCTTAAGGAAGAGTACGATGCATATGGTGAAGACGCCCTTATTGAATTAATTATTACAGAAATAGATGCAGGCAGATTGTAGACTTATTATACCCCTTCTCCCCGTATTATAATTCCAATTGTATAGAATGCTACTTTCATGTCGAACCATAACGAACGGTGACGAAAATAATGGAGGTCATATTCTAGACGTTTCAGCATCTGGTCAACATTTTCAGCATAACCATATCTGACTTGTCCCCAGGATGTAATTCCGGGCTTTATTCCCTGAAGTAGTTTGTAGTCAGGATTTCTTGATATTAACTGATCGATAAAGAATTGCTGCTCAGGTCTGATGCCGACAATGGACATATCACCTTTCAGCACATTAACAAAATTCGGGATTTCATCAAGTTTATGCTTTCTCATAAACCTTCCCAAAGAAGTTATCCTTTTATCATTCTTTCCATTTATAAGTGGTACTCCATCCTCTGTCCCATTGTGCATCGATCTGAACTTATAAAGTTTAAAGGGCATGCCTCCTTTTCCGATCCTGTTCTGGGTATATATTACAGGTCCCTTACCGAAAGCCAGTATAGCTATTGTAAGTATCAGGATAACAGGTATAAGGATGATCAGACAGAATAAACTGAACGAATAATCAAGTATCGTTTTTATAATATAGTAGGGAGCTTTCCTTTCTAAAATCATAACATAAAAATACAAAAAAAAATGAGTAGTGTATCTATGACCTGAGGTCTTACAATTTTTATATTTTTGTGAATTAATTTACCCCTGAGAATTTCAGATGACAGATTCATTCGAAGCAAAAGGAAAACGCAAAAAACTTGTAGCTGAATTACGTCAGAAGGGAATCACTGATGAAGATGTGCTCCGGGCTATAGATACTGTTCCAAGGCATCTTTTTATGGATCCGGCCTTTCTGGTTCATGCATATACTGATAAGGCTTTCCCGATATCATCTGGACAAACTATTTCACAGCCTTATACTGTAGCTGTTCAGTCATCACTGCTAAGGGTGAAGAAAAGGGATAAGATCCTTGAAATTGGAACAGGATCGGGTTACCAGGCAGCTGTTCTGGTAGAGATGGGGGCTAAAGTATATACAATTGAACGTTTCAGGGAATTGTTTCTCAAGGCCCAGTCGATATTAGCCCCTCTTGGTTATTCAATTGATTTCTTTTACGGCGACGGCTACGAAGGTAAACCTCAATATGGTCCTTTCGATGGTATCATCATAACTGCAGCAGCACCCGAAATACCTGATGTTCTGCTTAAGCAGCTTAAGATCGGTGGCAGACTTGTGATCCCTGTAGGTGGGAAGGGTTCTCAGGTGATGAAGGTTGTCGAACGAACAGGAGAAGATAGTTTTGACTACTCAGATCATGGTTATTTTGTTTTTGTACCTATGCTGAAAGGTACTGTGAATGGGAAATGAAGACGGAAGACGGAAGACAGAAGACCGAAGGCAAAAAATAAAGGCAAAAAATAAAAGGCAAATTTATATGGAGATATACCGGTTTGTATTTAATCCGATTGATGAAAACACTTATATTTTAGCTGACAAGTCAGGCGATTGTGCTGTTATTGACTGTGGTTGTTATGACAGGGAGGAGTCTGATCAGCTTGAAAGATTCCTTGCAGAGAAAAAACTAAATCCGGTATTGCTTCTTAATACGCATTGTCATCTCGATCATATTTTCGGCAATAAATTTATGCTCGACAGATATAATCTTAGGACTCTGTCGGGAGAGGCCGATGAACCAAACAGAAAAAACGCAGCCCAGCACGCAATGCTCTTCGGCCTTTCTATGGAAATCCCTCCTGAGCCCGGAGGATATTTGTCAGATAACCAGATTATTACCTTTGGAGATACTACCCTTGTTGCTCTCCATGTTCCTGGTCATGCGCCGGGTAGTTTCGCTTTCTACAGCGAAGAAAACGGATGTGTCTTTACAGGGGATGCTCTGTTTGCAGGCAGCATAGGCAGAAGCGATCTGCCGGGAGGTGATCATGAGACATTGATAAAAAGTATCAGGAACAAATTATTTGTTTTGCCTCCATCAACTGTTGTATACGCAGGACACGGTTCTGAATCAACTATCGAACGTGAGGTCAAAACCAATCCCTATTTTTCCTAATTTAAATCATACTTTATTTTGCAGGAATTTCAGTTCTTTGCTTTCTCATATTTAAAGTCAAACAACATTATTTATTGATAAAATACAACTATGTCATCAGATAAATTTGTCAACAGGCATAACGGTCCAAGAGATAATGAGCTGCCCAAAATGTTAAATACAATAGGCGTAAGCTCACTTGATCAGCTGATCAGCAAAACAGTACCAGCTTCATTGATGCTTAAAACGCCTCTCAGCCTGCCCGAGGCAATGAGCGAATTTGAATATCTTAATCATATAAAAAGTATAGGGAAAAAGAACAAGATGTTCAGATCATTTATCGGACAGGGATATTATGGTGTAGCTCCCTTATCGGTAATCATCCGGAATGTTCTTGAAAACCCCGCATGGTATACTTCATATACTCCCTACCAGGCAGAAATCTCGCAGGGACGGCTTGAAGCGTTGCTTAATTTTCAGACTATGATCATCCAGCTTACAGGTATGGAGATCGCAAATGCCTCATTGCTTGACGAATCGACAGCTGCTGCTGAAGCAATGATTATGATGTTTAATGCCAGGTCGAGGGCGGCTGTCAAAGCAGGTGCAAATAAGTTTTTTATCGACGATGATGTTTTCCCGCAGACACTTGATGTAATAAAAACACGTTCTATGCCTTTGGGTATAGAACTTATTACAGGAAAATATACTGAGGTCACATTCAGTGAATCATTTTTCGGAGCATTTGTTCAGTACCCTGCTGCTTCGGGTCAGGTGAGGGATTACAAATCATTTACGGATATGGCACACTCTTCCGGAACTCTGGTTGGTGTTGCCGCTGATCTGATAAGCCTGGCATTGCTGGTACCGCCCGGTGAGTGGGGTGCAGATATTGTTGTTGGTTCAAGTCAGAGAATGGGACTTCCGATGAGTTTTGGCGGTCCTCATGCAGGCTATTTTGCTACAAAGGATGAGCTTAAAAGAAGCATGCCGGGAAGGATTATCGGAGTTTCTGTAGATGCCCAGGGAAACAGTGCTCTGAGGATGGCATTACAGACCAGGGAACAGCATATAAAACGTGAAAGGGCTACATCAAATATATGTACTGCTCAGGCTCTTCTTGCAACTATGTCGGGCATGTATGCACAATATCATGGTCCTGAAGGATTGAAAAACATTGCAACACATATTCAGAAGTCAGCCTGCACTATCAGCTGTTCTCTGACCGGCCTTGGCTTTAAGCAGGTTAATTCTGAGTTTTTCGATACTGTCAGAATTGATCTGGGACAAAACATTTCAGCAGATAGTATCAGAAAAATGGCCGAAGAGGCAGAAATGAATTTTTACTATCCTGATGATCATACGGTTCAGATCAGCACTGATGAAGTAACTACATTTAAAGAGATAAGTGCTATTACTGAGATCTTTGCAAAAGCTGCTGGTAAGCATACCGGCAAAGTTACTGCTTATGGTAACTGTACCTGTCTGGATAATAAGTTTTACAGGAAATCTGAGTTTCTGAAAGAGGGTACTTACAACAGGTATCATAGTGAAACAGAGATGATGAGATATATCAAAATGCTTGAAAGAAAAGATTTTTCTCTCACTCATAGCATGATCTCACTGGGTTCCTGTACAATGAAGCTTAATCCTGCCAGTTCAATGTTTGCAATGAGCTGGCCTGAATTCGGAAATATTCATCCTTTTGTCCCTAAGGATCAGGCAGAAGGATATTATCAGATCATGGATGAGCTTGGTGAGGCACTGAAAGAGATTACCGGTTTTTCAGCAATTTCATTCCAGCCAAATTCAGGAGCCGCAGGGGAGTATGCCGGATTAATGGTTATCAGGGAATATCACCTGACACACGGCGAAGCACACAGGAATATTGCTCTTATACCCTCTTCAGCACATGGCACCAATCCTGCCAGTGCAGCAATGGCCGGCATGCAGGTTGTTGTAGTGGAATGTGATGAAAAAGGAAATATCAGTGTTGATGATCTCCGGAAAAAAGCTGAAGAGAACAAAGCTAATCTGGCTTGTTTCATGATAACTTATCCCTCAACACATGGCGTATTTGAGTCTGCTGTCAAAGAGATGACAGACATAGTTCATTCCAACGGCGGACTGGTTTATATGGATGGTGCCAACATGAATGCACAGGTGGGACTCACCAATCCGGGTTCAATTGGCGCTGATGTCTGCCACCTGAACCTTCATAAAACATTCGCCATTCCTCATGGCGGCGGAGGACCGGGTATGGGCCCGATTCTTGTAAACAATAAGCTTGCTGAGTTTCTTCCATCGCACCCTCTGGTTAAGACAGGAGGCAGTTATGGAACAACTGCTGTTGCAGGAGCGCCATTTGGAAGCGGACAAGTTCTTACAATATCACACGCCTACGTAATGATGATGGGTTCATACGGTTTAACACTTGCAACCAAATATGCCATCCTGAACGCAAACTATATAGCTGCTTCTCTGAAAGGATACTTCAAAACACTTTATACCGGAACTGAAGGATTTGTTGCTCACGAAATGATACTCGATTGCCGTAACTTCAAGACTGAAGCAGGAATAACTGAAGGCGATATTGCAAAGCGGCTTATGGACTATGGATTCCATGCTCCAACTCTTTCATTTCCTGTTCATGGAACTCTTATGGTTGAACCTACTGAGTCTGAGTCGCTTCAGGAACTTGATAAATTTATCAGTGCTCTGAAATCAATCTGGAATGAGATTCAGGAAGTAAAAGAGGGAAAAGCCGACAAAGAGGATAATGTTCTTCATAATGCTCCGCATACTGTGAAAGTATTAACAGCAGATGAATGGAAACATTCTTATGACAGGCAGAAAGCTGCATTCCCGCTGAAATGGGTGATTGAGAATAAGTTCTGGCCTTCGGTGGGCAGGATTGATGATGGGTATGGCGACCGTAACCTTGTTTGTACATGTGCTCCAATTGATTCATACAGAAACTCATGAAAAATTCTTACTGGAATGATCTTACAGCAATGATCGATGGGAAGAAACTGACCTATCAGCCTGTTGGATTCATTATTGACAGTCCATGGATTCCGGGATGGTATGGTACATCCAACATCGACTTCTATGCATCAGATGAGATCTGGTTAAAATCAAACCTGAAAGCAATTAATACATTTCCCGATGTCTGGTTCCTTCCGTCATTCTGGTCGGAGTATGGAATGTGCACCGAGCCCTCTGCGTTCGGTTCACGGATGGTTTTTCTTGAAAAAAATCTTCCTCATGCTGAAAGAATTCTTTCTGGTATTGAGGCTGTTGAGTTATTACCTCAGCCAAATGTGAGAACTGATGGTCTTTTACCTTTTATGATCAGCAGGTTAAGAAATAACCAGGAAGCAATAAATAAAGCAGATCATCAGATAAGGTTTGCTGTTGCCAGAGGACCATTGAACATAGCAAGTTTCCTGATGGGGACTACTGAGTTTATGATGGCTCTCGCAATGGATCCGGAAGGATCGCACAGGCTCCTTAAGAAGATTACGGATTTTATCTGCGACTGGGTGGCATGGCAGAAAGAGAGCTTCCCTTCGATTGATGGAGTACTTATTCTTGATGATATTATCGGTTTCGTTGGTGAAGTTGAATTTGAAGAATTTGTTCTTCCTTATTTTAGCCGTATATTCGAAAGTGCTAACGTTAAGGTAAGGTTTCTCCATAACGATGCTGAAGGTTTAATTACAGCACGATACCTCAAAAAGATGGGTGTAAATATGTTCAACTTCTCCTTTAATCATTCCATGGGTGAGATCCGCGAACTCGCCGGACCAGAAGTTGTCTTGTTGGGAAATATTCCTCCCAGAGATGTTCTTGCGGCAGGCACGCCTGAACAGGTTGATGCTGCTGTGGCAAAAGCATTCGGAGAAATAAAAAATCACGATCGAATAATCTGGTCAGTGGGCGGAGGGATGCCACCCGATGTGCAGAATGTAAATATTGAAGCGTTTATAAATGCAGTAAAAAAGTATTCTAAATAATCCTGATTATGAAGAGATTAATTTTTCTGGTAATCCTTTTAATTAGTGTCACATTTTTTGCCGGAGCTCAGAAAAAAGAAGTCCTGCATTTCACGGTGGAATCCGGAGCATTCCAAAGGATAAACACCCCTGTAAGTGCCGGGTTAACAGGAACCATACTCATTGATACTTTATCATATCAGCTGGTAGAAAAAGTAAATGGTAAACTTATTGAGAAGCCATTTCAGATTGAACCAGGTTACAATACATTGCTGTGGTTTGTACTTGATGGTACTACTGCTCCCGGAAAATCAAGGGAGTACTTCCTGTACCAAAACACCAATAACAGTTTTGAAAATAAAATTACAGCCGATGTAACTGCAACCGGGATAATACTGAGAAATAGTAATTCAGAAATTCTTAATTATCAGACTGCCGTTCATTACCCACCGGCAAAAGTTGATACTGCCTACAGGAGAAGCGGATTTATACATCCTGTAGTGTCACCTTCCGGTAATGTTCTTACAAGAATAGATGCCCCGGATCATTATCACCATTTCGGGATCTGGAATCCCTGGACCAAGGTTAAGATCCGTGATCATGTTACTGACTTCTGGAATCTTGGATCCAAACAGGGAACTGTAAGATTTGAAGGTATTAATTCAACTGTAAATGGTCCTGTTTACGGTGGTTTTTCTGTCCGCCAGGAACATATCGATTTCCGAGGAAAAAAACCTGAAGAGCTGACTATGAATGAAATATGGGATATCAGGGCATGGAATGCCGAACCTGTTGCCGGGATAAAAGCCTGGCTGGTCGATTTCACCACATTCCTTACGGTTGCTGGTGATTCCACAATAGTCTTCGAGGCATACAGATATGCAGGCGGAATAGGTTTCAGGGCAACGGCAGAATGGAATAAGGATAACAGTACAGTTCTTACCTCAGAAGGAAAAACACGCGTCACTGCCGACGGTTCTCATGCCCGATGGGCCGATCTGAATGGCGCGTTCAAAGAGAATGGTCAGTCGGGGATTACCTTTTTTTCACATCCTGAGAACAGAGCTCATCCTGAACCAATGAGAGTTTGGCCCGAATCACAGAATGGAAGGGGAGATGTTTACTTCGAGTTTTGCCCGACCAGGTTTACCGACTGGGCACTTGACCCGGGTAAGATTTACAGACTCAAATACAGAATGCTGATTTATGATGGCAAAATTGACAAGTCAGCTGGTGACAGAATATGGAATGATTTCGCTTATCCGCCACAGGTAAAAGTTATTAGTAAATGATGATAAAAAAATTGCCACCAAGACTCTAAGACACAAAGGATCACCAAGAAAACAATTAAAATAATTGGTGTTTCTTTGAGCCTTGGTGACTTGGTGGCATGAAAAACTAAAATCAAACGAAATATTGAAACTATGAAAAATCTCTCTTTCTTAATTCTTTGTGCGTCGATTATCACTTCCTGTGGATCAGGAGGCTCAAAGCAAACTGACAAATCCTCTGAGACAATGGAAAAAACATACCAGGTAAATCTGCTTACTGTCGACCCGGGCCATTTTCATGCCGCCCTGGTACAGAAAATTATGTACGATCAGGTGTCGCCCGACGTTCATGTTTATGCTCCGGAAGGGCCGGATTATCAGCAGCATCTTAACAGAATAAACTCCTATAACACCCGTACGGCAGATCCTACAAAATGGAACGAGATAGTTTATACCGGTACAGATTTCTTTGAAAAAATGCTCTCTGAAAAGGCAGGTAATGTTGTTGTCCTTTCAGGAAATAACAGGAAGAAAGCTGAGTATATAACAAAGTCGATTAATGCCGGACTTAACGTACTGGCTGATAAGCCAATGATAATCTCACCTGATGATTTTCAGGCTCTTGAAACAGCGTTCGCTACAGCAAAGGAGAAAGGTGTTTTGTTATATGATATTATGACAGAGCGCTTTGAAGTAACAACAATACTTCAGAAATTGCTTTCTCAGAAGCCTGAGGTATTCGGAACACTTAAACCCGGAACAAAGGAAGATCCTGCAGTTACTAAGGTCAGTGTGCATCATTTCTCAAAGATAGTGTCTGGCACACCCCTTCTTCGTCCGGCATGGTTCTTCGATGTTGAACAGCAGGGTGAGGGTATTGTTGATGTTACAACACATCTTGTCGACCTCGTACAGTGGGAATGTTTCCCTGATCAGATCCTCAGTCCGGCTGATATCAAAATGGAAGCTGCAAAAAGATGGCCAACACTAATCTCACCTGAAGAGTTTAAGGGTGTTACAAATCTTGAAACATATCCTGATTATCTTCAGAAAGATGTGAAAGACGGAAAACTTAACGTCTATGCAAATGGAGAGATGACCTACCAGATTAAAGGTGTATATGCAAAAGTCTCTGTTGAATGGAAATATCAGGCTCCTCCGGGAGGTGGTGATACACACTATTCAGTTATGCACGGAACAAATTGCGACCTGGTAATTAAACAGGGAGCTGAGGAAAAATTTCTGCCTACACTTTATATAGAGAATATTAAGGGAGCAAAAATAGCTGACTTTACAACTAAGCTAAAAGAAGTTGTGGGTTCATTACCATATGATAGTCTGCAGGTTGAGGCAGTTGGCAAAAGTGCACTCAAAATCTCTGTTCCAAAGAAATACAGAGTTACCCATGAAGAGCACTTCGGACAGGTAACTGCCAAATTCCTTGAGTATATGAATGCCGGAAAACTGCCTGAGTGGGAAGTACCGAATATGATTACCAAGTACTATACAACTACCAGCGGGTTGAAAATGGCGAAAGGAAGGTAGCTCAGAGCATAGAGCACAGAGCACAGAGCAAATCCTGCCCTGCGCCCTGTGCCCTGCGCCTTTACTCAAACATATTCTCCACAACCATCGAATAGAGTTCTTCGTGGCTGATCTCTGCTGCATCTGCCTGCTTGGGAATAAGGCTCTCTTTCGTCATTCCGGGGATTGTATTGATTTCGAGGAAGAAAGGTTTATCATTAATTACAATAAAATCGACTCTTACAATTCCCTTGCATCCAAGCAGATCGCAGATTAACAGGCTGAGTCGCTGAATCTCATTGGTGATATTTGAAGGCATGTTTGCAGGTGTAACTTCATCCGACATCCCGGGAGTATATTTTGCCTCGTAATCGAAGAATTCGTTCTTGCTTATTATCTCTGTTACAGGAAGGACAATCGTCTTGTTTCTTGTTTTCACTACCCCGCATGCAACTTCCCTGCCCTTCATAAAGGCCTCAATCATAACCTCATTGCTCTCCCTGAAAGCTGTCTCTATAGCTGACATAAGATCTTCCTTTTGCTTCACCTTGGTAACTCCAAAACTTGATCCGCTGTCGTTAGGTTTCACAAAACAGGGGAGTCCGGTTCTTTTTATAATGTTTACCGGATCAAGGCTGTCACCCTTTCGGAAAAGGATTGCATTAGCCATCGGGATATTATATTCTTTCAGGAATAGTTTACAGGCCTGCTTGTTAAAGGTAAGGGCAGAACAGAATGCGCCGCAGCTGGTATATGGAATACTCATCATGTCGAAATATCCCTGAATGTATCCATTCTCCCCCGGAGTACCGTGTATAGCAATGAAAACGCCGTCGAACCTGATCCTGTGCTCATCTGTGACCAGCGAAAAGTCATTCTTGTCGATATTATGATACCTGCCTTTCTGATCTTCCCAGTACCAGTTTGTGCCTCTCATCATTATCAGGTATACAATATATCTCCCTGATAGAATTTTTTCTACTTCACCTGCACTTTTAACAGATACTTCAAATTCAGAGGAATCACCTCCGGCAACAATCGCAATAGTCTTCATGTTTTGTTTAATTTTTCAATCCAAAATTAGTCAATTTTATGAAACTCCGAAGAAATACCGGATGCTCTGCACTCTGTACAATGTGCCCTGCGCCCTGTGCACCATGCCACTTGCTCTGTGCCCCGCGCAATATTTTTTTTAATCATTTGGCTAATAAGGTTCATATGTATTACCTTTGATGAAATATTAAAATCATAAAAATGAAAAAAGGTTGTTTGATATCAATTATTATAGGTGCAGTTCTGGCACTGATAGTTTTATCCGTCGTTATCTGGGGAACCAGAGTGTATAACACAATGGTTACCATGAATGAGGGTGTAACAAGTCAGTGGGGAAATGTTGAAACATCGTATCAGCGCAGATCTGATCTTATTCCGAACTTTGTGAATACTGTTAAAGGCGCAGCTAACTTTGAACAGACTACTCTTACACAGGTTATTGAGGCAAGAGCAAAGGCTACTTCAGTAACTATTGATCCTACAAAAATGACTCCTGAAAGCATGGCACAGTTCCAGCAGGCTCAGGGCCAGGTTTCATCTGCTTTGGGCAGACTGATGGTTGTTATGGAGCAATATCCGGAATTAAAAGCAACTCAGAATTTCAGGGATCTCCAGGTTGAACTTGAAGGTACTGAGAACAGGATTTCTGTTGAAAGAAGGAAATTCAATGAAGTAGCACAGGGATTCAATACTTATATCAAAAGGTTTCCTCAAAACTTCATAGCCGGGATGTTCGGATTTGCTGCAAAACCTTATTTTGAAGCTTCCGAAGGAGCTGAAAAAGCACCTGTTGTTACTTTCTAATCTAATTTATACATATTAAATGAATGCTTCATCGTTCTTTACAAAAGAGCAGCAGGCTCTGATTCTTGCTTCTGTTAAGGAGGCTGAAAAAGAGACTTCCGGAGAGATCAGGGTTCACATTGAAACATCACTCACAGGAGATGTCCTCGACAGAGCTGCCTGGGTATTCAAAAAACTCGGGATGCATAAAACAGATGAAAGAAACGGGGTACTGTTTTATCTTGCTGTCAGCGACAGGAAATTCGCTATTATAGGCGATGCAGGTATTAACTCAAAGGTTCCCGCCGGTTTCTGGAATGAGATCAGTGAACTGCTAGTAAAGAATTTTAAGGAAGAAAAATTTACTGAAGGTTTGTCGGAAGGCATATTAATGGCCGGGAAACAGCTTCAAACTCATTTCCCGTTTAAAAAGGATGATGTTAATGAACTTCCGGATGAGATCTCATTTGATAAACTAAAAGGAGAGTAATTTATATGAGAAACAGACTGACTAAATTACTCGCCCTTACTGTTATTTTTTTCACAGTAAATTCAGGTTTTATCTTTGCTCAGGATATTCCCGACAGGCCAAATCCTCCAAGACTTGTTAATGATTTTGCCGGCTTACTTACAGCTAATGAGATAAATAGTCTTGAGCGTAAACTTGTTTCATTTAACGATTCAACAACAACCCAGATTGCAATTGTGATTGTTAAGACGTTATCGGGATATGATAAATCGGACTATGCACAGCGTCTTGGCGAGAAATGGGGAATAGGGCAGAAGGGCTCAAACAACGGGGTGCTGATTCTAGTTAAACCAAAAACCTCTGATTCAAACGGAGAGGTTTTTATTGCACCGGGCTATGGTCTTGAAGGTGTGATACCTGATATAACATGCGGCGAAATTGTTGATTATGAGATACTCCCTGCATTCCGTATAGAAGATTACTTTGGTGGCCTTAATAATGCAACAAGCACAATCATGTCGCTCGCGAGAGGTGAGTTTTCTGCCGAGCAGTATGGAATGTCGGGCAGAAAGAGCAGCGGAAAAGGCATGCCTGTCGGATTTATTATTTTCATCATAATAATCATCATAGCTGTTATCTCCGGTAAAAAAGGAGGGTCGAATAACAAGAATATCAGCAGCGGAGGTTTGCCACTGTGGTTACTGCTCAGCATGATGAATTCAGGAAGAGGCTCTCACAGCGGCAGCTGGGGCGGTTTCTCAGGTGGCGGCAGCAGCGGTGGCGGCTTTGGTGGCTTCGGTGGCGGCAGCTTTGGCGGAGGAGGTGCTGGAGGAAGTTGGTAATGCTTCGGCTTCGCTCAGCATGGCTAGGGGCAAAGAGCGCAGGGCACAGGGCACAGAGGATATTAAGACAGAGTACTTTTGCTCAGTGTAACTCTGTGTCTCCTCAGTGTAACTCTGTGTAATTTTTTTTAATCAATGGCTTCCCTTCCGGAGGTGTATTTCCTCCATTTTTCTATAACCTGTACCATATCATCAGGCAGATTTGAATCGAAGTGCAGTCTTTTACCGGTAACCGGATGATCAAATGAGAGTGATTTGGCATGCAGTGCCTGTCGCGGGAGTATCTTGAAACAATTCTTTATAAACTGCTGATACTTTGTAAAAGTAGTACCCTTTATTATCTGATCTCCGCCATATTCTTCGTCGTTGAAAAGGGGATGCTTTATATGACTGAAATGCACTCTTATCTGATGTGTCCTGCCTGTCTCAAGCTTACACTCAACAAGTGATATATAGCCCAGGTTCTCCAGTACTTTATAGTGTGTAATTGCTGTTTTTCCTTCACTTTCATCAGAAAAGACCTGCATGACTTTTCTGTCCTTAATACTTCTTCCTACATTCCCGGTAATTGTTCCTTCTGCCGGATCAGGAACACCCCAGACCAGAGCATTATATCTTCTGTCAGTGGTGCGGTCGTAGAACTGTTTCGAGAGCCTGTTAAGCGCAAACTCATTCTTCGCAATTACAAGAATTCCTGATGTGTTTTTATCAATCCTGTGGACCAGTCCCGGCCTGCTCTCTCCAGTATTGAAGAGCGGGAGATCTTTAAAATGCCACATCAGTGCATTTACCAGTGTTCCGGAATAATTACCGTAGGCCGGATGTACCACCATTCCTGGTTCTTTATTTACAACAAGTACATCATCATCTTCATAAACAATATTCAATGGAATATCCTGGGGAATCAGCTCAATCTCCCTTGGGGGCGTAGGCAGCACTATCTGGACAATATCTCCCGGTTTAATCTTATAATTTGGTTTAACCGGATTATTGTTAACCAATATATTACCGGCATTTGCAGCATTCTGAATGCGCGTGCGGGAACTGTTCTCAAGCCTGTCTGACAGGAACTTATCAATTCTGAGTAATGACTGTCCGGGATCTGCTTTAAACCTGTAATGTTCAAAGAGTTCCTGTTCAACCTGGTCAATTAATTCTTCCTCTGCCATTTTTTCTCCTTACTTTGATTTAATTAACCGGTTATAACCAACAGTTTTGTCGTTGTGACTTGTTATAACTATGTAAATCCCCTTTGGAAGGGATGTAATATCAATCCTGTCACTGTCAGCCACTTTTATAAGTTCGCGGCCTGAGATGTCGTATATTGAAATATATGTTTGTCCCCACAATGGAATGTCTCCCTTTTCAATTGTAATATGATCAGAAGCAGGGTTGGGCCATATTTTTACGATATTTTTATTCTTTGAAAAAATATCATCTATTCCTGTGATCTTCAAAGGATCGCCAACAACAGCTCTGATCATTACGCTGCCATCGACCTGCGACTGATTCCATTCCCCGTTAATCCAATAAAATTGTTTCCCTTTATGCGGAGTATTGACATCAAATCCTGCGTTAAGAAATGCTTCTGACCGCTGTTTCCATCCAACATAAAAAATACCATCTACCGGAACGCCACCTGGTATCCTGTACCTGTAGAATCCATTAATATAGTCTCCCTGCTCAACCATCACCTCCTCTTCAGTATGAAGCACATTGCCCGGTGAGCCATTATTGTCGTCCCATACCATCAGATCAAAGGCTCTTTTGTTTGCATCCATATAGCTGTCGTTGAAGCAGATCTGAACAGCCCTTAAAGTATCCTGCATAAATGATGTGAAGCGGTAAGCCAGCATGGCATTTCTTGACCCCAGACCATTTATACCATATCCGCCTTCTGAAGAACCATCATCAAATGCAAAGTAGTTTTTAAAAACCTGGTAGTAAATAACAGTGTCATTTTCCTTTGGATCGAATGCATCAGTTTTAAGGGAACAGGTAATCCTGAAAAGTGCAGAATCGGGATTATCGGTGTTGTAGGTATAGACCAGATTCGCATTATATGTAACATCAGATGAAGCGTTTATGTTTGTTGCCCCCGGGGAAAATGAGTGTGCTTCCGACTTTTTATAAACGTCCCATATTTCAAAATTACGGGTGATATTCCTTGTAATAACATCATTGTTACGATACTGAACCGGTATCGCGGAACCCATCTCCTGAAGCGAGATCTGTTTGAACTGTTTCCATGGCATCGATTCATGTCTCTTCAATACTGACCTGACGGGCAATCTGAATGCCACGTCATTATAGACGGTATCCGCCTCATTTCTGTTTTTATCAATCTTCAGATAGTCAATATTCCAGATATCGCAGTTGCCAACCATCGAAGGATCGCTGAGGTTCTGGCTAAGACTTGCATAATTAATGAAACGGAACTGAAATCCTCTTTTAAGGAACCTTGACTGATTTACAGGAATTATTACAGCTTTGAAATTTTTGCCGGTTTTACCTTCACTCCTCCATACCGAATACCATTTGTTTTCTGCAGGTGCAAAAAACTGAAGTGTCAGGCTGTCATTAATCTCAGGTGAATCGGCGAGGCCGCCAGCCTGATAATGAAAACTCAGCCATATATTGTCAGATGCTGTATAGTTCAGATTCAATGGCTTAGAGGTCAGCTGATCAGCTTTAAATCCTGATGAAGAGGCAGTTTCGTACAGTCGTCCCAGATTATTGAGAGCATCAAAAGTAGCAACGCCCAGGGTGATCTGCCGGTCTGAATATGTATTGTTTACAAAGACAAACTCATCTGTCCACCATTTCCTGTCAGGATATACTGTCTGCCCAGAAAAATCATCAAATACCGGTAATGTAATAGTATCCCCGGCAGTTATACCCTTAAAAGTATGTAACTTGTTTATCTGACCTGCTACTGTGTAATTTGATTGCAGACCCGTTATTACCTCCTGTGGAAAGACAACAGAAGGTATGAGAAAGAATAAGGCAGTATATAGAAAAAGCTTTCTGAGCATTATAATTAATTAGATGGCCTGCTTAATATTTCTGCTGCAGGGATAGTATCCGTCACGATCAGTGTTGAATCAACCGGGAGTTTGGCTGAATCAACTGTTAACCAAAGGTATATTGCAGATCCCAGCTGAAGGCTGGCATCTTCTTTAAACTCCGGATTCTGTTTGTAGACAAATGCATTAACAGTATCATCGCCTGTTAAAATTGAACTGTCATAAATATAGGTACCAAGACTAAAAGCGGAAACAATAATCTTGTTTTTGGCAGGATCGAGGTGCATACCCATTAGATCGGGCACAGAAGAACGCTGATTGCTAAGACCTTTGCCTAAAACCAGATCAATTACCGAGCCTTTCTGAAGTGAGTCTCCCGGATTGATCTTTTTCCCGTTGTATAACTGGTCAAGAACAATATTAATCGACAGATCAGGCCTGAATCTCGATTCTCCCATCTTTAATCCTGAGCTCTCAATCTGCAGCAGAGCCTGTCTGATAGGGAGGTCGATAAGATTTGGAACTGCAACCATTTCCGGATTGAAGGCATTTATTGTAAGAACAATATTTCTCCATTTTTTGACTTTGAATCCAGGCTTCGGACTCTGCTCAGCTATACAGCCACGTGGTACAATCGTGGTGTAAACTGAATCAGCAATAGTGTATTTCAGCTTGTTTTTCTTTGCCAGTTTAATTGTTTCCTCAAGTGTAAGTCCGTAGAAATCAGGAACAGGCCGGGCCTGACCATGTCTTGTATAGAAGTTCATCCATATAAGCAGGATCATTATAACACCAACAACAATCGATATAGCCAGTCCCAGGTTTTTAAGAAATACTTTGCTCAGGATAAAGTTTTTTAAGCTCATATTGAAAATTGATCATTTATAATAACGTAAAGGTACTTATAAAATTGCTTTTTTGCCCCCTTCCCCCTAAAGGGGGTATAATTCAGAGCTGTTTTAGCCCCCCTTCAGGGGGGATGGGGGGCATAGGACTATAGAGTGAATCCCTTTCCACCGGCACATAACCTGCTTCGGTTATCAGTTTGCATATTTCTTCTGTTGTCATTGCGGGTTTCTCCTCAGCTGAACCTGCCATTGAATAGATCCTTGTTGTGTCGTCTATTGTACCGTCCATATCATCGGCTCCGAATGAGAGTGCAAGCTGTGAACTTTCTTTGCCAATCATTGGCCAGTAGGCCTTTATATGAGTAAAATTATCGAGATAAATCCTTGATACAGCGTAGTTTCTGAGATCTTCGATTAGGTTTACCTCCCCCAGGTATGACATGCTGTTATTTGTCTTTTTATATTTCAGGGGAATAAATGCATTGAAACCACCTGTTCTGTCCTGTAGTTTCCGGAGTCGTTCAAGGTGGTCTATCCTTTGAGTGTAATTTTCAATATGTCCGTACAGCATTGTCGCATTTGATGGAATGCCCAGCCTGTGTGCCGTCTCATGAATTGTAAGCCACAGATCAGATGAGGCTTTCTCATCGCAGATCTGTTTTCTGAGCTCCTCATCAAAGATCTCTGCTCCTCCTCCGGGGATAGAATCGAGTCCATACTCTTTGAGCAGGCTTAATCCTTCTTCAATTGTATAACCACCTTTGGTTATCATATAGTCGAGCTCTATTGCTGAGAACGCTTTTACATGAAGTGTTGGTCTGTGCTCCTTGATCTTCTTTATCAGTCTGCCCCAGTAATGAAGATCATAGGCAGGATGAACCCCTCCAACAATATGCACTTCTGTTACCGGTTTGCTGTCGAACTTCTTAACGATGTTCAGCATCTCATCATGACTGAACTCCCAGCTTTCAGGATCGCCTTCAGGCTTATGGTAAGAACAGAATCTGCAGTTATAGATGCATTTGTTTGTAGGTTCGATATGAAAATTGTGATTATAGAAAGCTTTGTTGCCATTATGTCTTTTCCGTACTACCCCGGCCAGAATGCCAAGCATTGCCAGGTCAGCTTTTTTAAAAAGCAGGAGCCCTTCTTCCGGTGTTATTCTTTGTTCAGCTGATACTTTTTCGGCTATTCTTCGCAGATCAGTATCAGTTATAGCGGTTAGAAGATGATTCATATATTGAAAAATTTGAGTCGGTAAAGGTAAGAAATAAAAAAAGGTGCCTTAATAAAAGACACCTTTTTAAGATATTGTAGAATGTGAATTATCCTTTAAGTTTAAGTTCTTCGGAAACAGTAAGTTTCTTTCTTCCCTTGGCTCTGCGTGCTGCAAGAACTCTTCTTCCGTTCGGGGTTGACATCCTTTCCCTGAAACCATGCTTGTTTGATCTCTTTCTTCTTGATGGCTGAAATGTCCTTTTCATCTTTTCAAATATATTTGTTGTCTAACTCTCTGATTTGAGACTGCAAATGTAGTACTTTTTTGAAATATAAAAACGCGGAGGGTGTTTTTTTTCAAAAAAATCAAAAAGGCAGGTAAACAATCTTTTTCGTTTCAAAGAATTGCTCGTCAAAAAAGTCACTGATATTCCAGATAGTCACCCTGTTTCTAAACGGGTTTAACTCTTCATCAAGATCTCCTCCCTTGAGGTAAATAATGCCGTTTTTCAGACTGTTTTTTCCTGACCTCTCAAGGTTCTTTTCTGTCAGTTTCACAAAGGAGCTGAACTCTGTAACTGCCCTGCTGATAATAAATTGATACCTGTTTTTTTCTTCTTCGACTCTTTTTCGTAAGGGGATTACATTTTTCAGACCCAGTTCATCAGCAGCAGCTGAAACAACTTTTATTTTTTTCTCTATTGAATCGAGAAGAGTGAACTGACAATCGGGAAATAGAATAGCCAGTGGTATACCGGGAAACCCTCCGCCGGTACCAACATCAAGGATTCGTGTTCCCCGCTGAAAATTAAATTTTTTCGCTATTGCCAGTGAATGAAGCACATGATGAACCATGAAATTGTCCATATCCTTTCTTGAAACAACATTTATCATGCTGTTCCAATTGTCGTATACTGGCTTGATCTTCGAAAACTGTTCCTTCTGCAGATCTGTCAATGAAGGGAAGTACCGGATAATATTTTCTGACACTACCTGTTGCCTGTTTTGATTAATATGTTGTATAACAATGTTTTGGCCCTGTAGAGCTGGGCTTTAACAGTCCCGATCGGGAGTTTAAGTTCCGATGAGATCTCTTCATATGAGTACTCCTTATAATACCTGAGTTCAATAAGCGATTTATATCTCGGTTTGAGCTGGCTTACAATATCTTTGAGAGCTTCAATCTTCTGGTGATTTATCAGGGATTCTTCAGGATCGGGGAGGTCGGACTGGATATTAACTGTAACATTATCCATACTATCCTGCAGATGATCAAGAGGAGTAGGGGCTAACTGTTTTTTTCTGATGAAGTCAACGCAATTGTTCGTGGCAATCTTAAAAAGCCAGGTGCTGAAAGCATATCTGGGTGTATATGATTCAATATTACGGAATGCTTTACCGAAGGCTTCAATTGTGAGATCTTCAGCATCGTATGGATTATTTACCATCTTCAGAAGCATATAGTAGATGGAATCACGGTAACGGTTCATCAGACTGGCAAAGGCTTTTTCGTTTCCCTTCTTTGCCTCTTCCACCAGCAGCAGATCGCCTTTGGCCTTTTCAGATAAATCGTGATTTATTTCCATCTGTTTTTACCGGATCTGTTTCTTAGGCTGCCAATAAATACTATACTGTTAATCACAGGTGAAAAGATATCAAAAAATAGTGAATAAAACACTAATCCAGGTTCATTCAGTTTTTTGGAACCAAGAAAAATTACAGTTCCCATTGTTATCAGCCTTAATCCAAAGATAGCCAGAACATAAGGCCATAAAAAAGTGAATGAGAGAAGTACAATCATAAGGGTATAAAAAACCACTCTCGCTGATGTCTCTGTTAACAGAAGGAATTTGTCCCTTAATTTATAGTATGGTGCGGTGGTAAGATGCCTTTTTTTCTGGGTAAACCATTCTGTAACAGTTCGTGCAGGCACCGACAGGGTATGGGTTCCTGTACTGAATTCAACACAGGTATTTTTGCCTGTGGCATTTGTATTCACGAAAAGGTCATCATCGCCCGATTGCAGGTGGTTATGTGCACCAAATCCTTTATTTTCAAAAAAGACAGAACGTCTGTATGCAAGGTTACGTCCTACACCCATATACGGAACACCCCTTATCGCCATCCCCAGGTACTGCATTGCAATAGTCATGCTGTCGTATCTGATATATCTGTTCAGCAGACCCTTTTCTTTACGATATCCTCCATAGCCAAGTACAAAACTTTTTTCCGGAGTAAAATGTGATGTCATACCCTGCAGCCATCTGTTTGATTCTGGCTCACAATCAGCATCAGTGAAGAGAAGTATTTCGTTTTTAGCTGCTTTGATCCCGATAAACTGGGCCATCTTTTTGTTATGGGTGAACTTAGGGTCCTTGTTTACTGTGGATACCCTGAGATGCGGGTACTTAACCAGATAGCTTCCCAGAACGTCGTACGAATTATCTTCTGAGCAGTCATTTACGACAATTACCTCATAATCGGCATAATCCTGTTCCAGCACTGCAGGTAAAAACTTCTTTAGATTTTCAGACTCGTTCCTTGCACAGATAATTACAGAAACAGGTGGCTGGTCACTATTGACTACTCGGGGTTTATTCAGATAAACAGCGAGATAGAAAAATAAGTAATAAAATAACTGAATAGCTGCTGCTGCTGCAAAAATTGAAAAAACAACCAGCAGAATTGTATCATAGTATTGCGCCATCTGACTTCCTAATATGTCAGCAATATTAATAAGATAATCGGAATGAAGAAAAAAATATTCAGGTATAATTTCAGAAGGCCGTTTTGAAAAATTACCTTTGTGCTTCGAAAAACGAGATTGAGTTATATGTTTAAGGTTGAGAGCAGGGACAAAGGATCAAAAGCGCGTACGGGAATGCTGCGAACAGAACATGGTGATATTCCTACTCCGATCTTCATGCCTGTAGGCACAGGAGGCACTGTTAAAGGGATACTACAGCGGGATCTTTCTGAAGATATTGATGCTAAAATAATCCTCGGTAATACATACCATCTCTATTTACGTCCGGGTACAGAAATTCTGAAAACTGCCGGAGGACTTCATAAATTTATGTCGTGGGACCGTCCTATACTTACCGACAGTGGAGGATACCAGGTCTTCTCCCTCACAGGAAACCGGAAACTGACCGATGAAGGCGCGCACTTCAAATCACATATCGACGGATCAAAACATCTGTTCACACCTGAAAATACAGTTGATATTCAGCGTATTATCGGTGCCGATATTATTATGGTATTCGATGAGTGTGCTCCATGGCCATGTGAATACAGCTATGTAAAGAAATCGGTTGCACTTACTCATCACTGGCTCGACAGGGCTATCGTCAGATTTAATGAAACAGAACCAATCTATGGCAAAGAGCAGTTCATGTTTCCTATCGTTCAGGGCGGTACTTTTGATGATCTGAGAAAGATCTCTGCTGAAAAAATTGCTTCCGCCGGATTAGCAGGAAATGCAATCGGCGGACTTTCAGTTGGGGAACCGGCTGAAGACATGTACCGTATAATCGAAATAGTGAATGAAATACTTCCTGAGGATAAACCACGTTACCTCATGGGAGTAGGTACTCCGGTCAATCTCCTTGAAGCTATTGAGCGGGGAATTGATATGTTTGATTGTGTAATGCCTACTCGTAATGGCAGAAACGGAATGTTGTTTACATCTGAAGGGACAATTAATATCAGGAACAGAAAATGGATCGACGATTTCAGTCCTATCGATCCGGAAGGTCCGTCAGTTGTTAGTCTTAATTATTCAAAAGCGTATCTTCGTCACCTGGTGATGTCCGGTGAAAACCTTGGTGCGCAGATTGCAAGTATACATAACCTGGCATTCTATTTGAGACTGGTGAGCCAGGCACGAAAAAAAATTGAAGAAGGTGATTTCGGAGTATGGAAAAGTACAATGGTAAAAAAACTCTCGGAGAGGCTTTAGGCTCACTGAGAATTAAACTTATCGATGCTTATATTATCAGGAAGTTTCTTGGCACTTTCTTCTTCAGCCTAGTCCTTATTCTGACAATCGCAGTAGTATTTGACTTTGCCGAGAAGATTGACAACTTCATGGAGAAAGAGGCTCCTGTTAAAGCTATCATCTTCGACTATTATTTCAATTTTGTACCTTATTTCGCCACCCTTTTTGCTCCTCTTTTTGTATTTATCTCCGTTATATTTTTCACTTCTAAAATGGCGGTTAATACTGAGATTATTGCCATTTTGAACAGCGGAATGAGCTTTAAGAGAATGATGTGGCCCTATTTTCTCTCAGCACTGGTTATTGCCATTTTTACTTTTGTTCTTACAAATTTCATTATCCCTCAGTCAAATCTGATTCGAATGGATTTTGAGGATAAATACTACCGTTCTTCAGCCAGAAAGGTTATTGTTGAGAATATTCACAGGATGGTCTATAAAAACATTTATGTCTATATAGGCTCATATAATCCGTTAAGCGGACGTGGACAAAACTTTACAATTGAGCATTTCAACGACAGTAACAGGCTTATATCCAGGCTTGAAGCATCCTCGGTTTTGTACGACACCACTATAAAAAAGTGGACAGCTCTGAATTATTATCTGCGCGAATATAAAGAAGGTGAGGATATTATTTCGAAGGGAAACAGGATTGACACAACTCTCACGATTAAGCCCAGTGACTTATCGCGCGACCCGGGATTTGTCGGAACAATGACCTACCGGGAACTTAACGACTACATCGATCTCCTGCGATTGCAGGGCTCTGATGAGCTTAAATTGTTTCTTATCGAAAAACACAGGAGATTTGCCAATCCCTTTGCCATATTTATACTAACTCTGATAGGTGTTTCACTTTCTTCCAGAAAGATAAGAGGAGGTATCGGTATGAATATAGGAATTGGCCTTACTCTAAGCTTCTCGTATATACTGTTTCTTCAGTTTGCTTCCCAGTTCTCACTCAAGGGAAGCCTTGGTCCAATGCTGGCAATGTGGATTCCAAACATCCTCTACTCAATTATTGCCCTGGTGCTGTATAAAATGGCGCCAAAATAGTATCTAAAGTCATACAATTTGTTTAAAATTGTACCCGAAAAAGTACTGTTAATTAATTAACACTAACAAAATATTTAATACCGGATATTATGCCAGTTAATAAGAAAATTAAAGAGTTACAGGAAAAACGTGAGAAAGTACTGTTAGGCGGTGGAGAACAGGCAATAGAAAAGCAGAAAGCTATGGGCAAACGTACTGCCCGTGAGCGTATTATGTCGCTTCTTGATGAAAACTCATTCAATGAGTATGACCTTTTTGTTGAGCACGATGCACGTGATTTTGATATGGATAAAAAGTCGCTTCCCAGCGACGGGGTAATAATAGGATCAGGCACAGTATATGGTGCGCCTGTGGCAATCTTCGCGCAGGACTTTACAGTTGCAGGTGGCTCTCTTGGACTAATGCATTCCAGGAAGATCACTAAAATTATGGATCATGCCCTTAAGATGAGAATGCCTCTTATCGGCATAAACGACTCAGGCGGTGCACGTATTCAGGAAGGAGTCAACTCCCTCGCCGGTTATGGGGAAATTTTCTTCAGGAATACAATTTCCAGCGGTGTAATTCCTCAGATCTCTGTTATTCTCGGACCATGTGCAGGCGGAGCAGTTTATTCTCCGGCTCTTACCGACTTTGTTTTTGTTGTCGATAATATCTCTAAGATGTTCATTACAGGTCCGGAGGTAATCAAAACAGTTCTTGGTGAGGAGATCTCAATGGAGGACCTTGGCGGGGCGCGTGTTCACAGCGAGGTTACCGGTAATGCACATTTCTTTGCAATGAGCGAGGAAGAGTGCTTCGATCAGATAAAGAAGCTTATCACCTTCATTCCATGGAATAACAGCAAGAAAGCACTTGCATTTCCGCCAGCAGAACCAAAACCGGAGTATAATATTAATAAGATTGTTCCTGAAGACCCGACTTTACCGTATGATGTGAAGGATGTTATTAGGGCAATTGTTGATAATTCCGACTTCTTCGAGATAATGGAATTGTACGCCAAAAACATCGTAATCGGCTTTGGACGTATGGGCGGACGCACAACAGGTTTCGTTGCCAATCAGCCACTTGAGATGGCAGGAGTGCTTGATGTTGATTCTTCAGATAAAGCGGCACGTTTCATCCGTTATTGCGATGCATTCAATATTCCTATTATTACCCTTGTTGACCTTCCGGGATATCTTCCGGGTGTTGACCAGGAGCATGCCGGTGTAATCCGTCACGGGGCCAAGGTTTTATACGCTTACAGCGAAGCAACAGTACCTAAGCTTACTGTAATTCTGAGAAAAGCTTACGGAGGGGGATATATTGCTATGAGTTCACGGCACCTCAGAGCTGACTTTGTTTTTGCATGGCCATCAGCCGAAATCGCTGTTATGGGACCAGAAGGCGCTGCTAATATTATCTTCAGGAAAGAAATTACAACTGCCAAAGATCCTGATGCAATGAGAAAGCAGAAGGTTGAAGAGTATAAAGCCAAATTTGCTAATCCTTATGTTGCTGCTTCCAGAGGTTATGTTGATGCAGTTATTGAACCTTCTGAGACACGCAGATTCCTGATGCATTCAATTGAAGTATCAGAGCATAAGAATGTACCTATGCCTGAGAAAAAGCATGGACTTCCTCCGTTCTGATTATCAGTATCTAACAGTTAAAATGCATTGCTATGAATAAAGATGAAAAGCTGGGCTTTCTTAATATAAATACAAGTTTGTATCAGACGAGGTTAAGTGAAAAATTCAAAAACAGGAAGTCATATCAGCCTGCCGATCCAAAGATCATTCTGAGTTTTATCCCGGGTACTGTGCTCAATATTTTTGTAAAGACCGGAGACTCTGTGAAGAAGGGTGATGACCTCATGATACTCGATGCCATGAAAATGCAGAACAAGCTTAAGTGCCCGATGGATGGGAAGGTTAAGTCTATTGCAGTAGAAAAAGGAGCAAAGGTTTCAAAAGGGACTGTTTTAATAGAACTGGAGTAGTTTCAAGTTCATTTTTTTACCACAAAGGAACACAAAGGAGGCACGAAGAACACAAAGGTAAAATAATGATTTTCTTTTCTTTGTGACCTTTGTGTAATTCCTTAGTGACCTTTGTGGTTAAAGGTTTTATGATTTGAGATCACATTTTCCCTCAAATATTACATATTTCTTTAGCATTTGCGGAAGATCAGGCTTTTCCCTGAATACCCCATAAACACTCGATCCGCTGCCTGACATCAGGCTGAAGAGTGCTCCGGCTTTATAAAGACCTTCTTTTATATCTGCAATCAAAGGATGTTTCCTGAAAGCGAAATCTTCAAAATCATTTTTGATCAGTTCCTTCCATTCTGCTATTGGTCTGGTTATCAGCTGCTCAAGTGAAGTATCCGGTTTCCGGGGAGAACAGTTCTGATAAGCTTCCTTTGTACTTATTCCAACTCCTGGATTGAGAAGAATAAGGTACAATCCTGTCAGAACGGGATTAACAGGGGTCATTTTTTCACCTCTTCCTCTTGCCAGAGCAGGAACACCATCGATAAAAAACGGACAGTCGCTGCCTATCTCAAGAGATATTTTTTTAAGTTCCTCCTTTGATATATCTAAATGAAAGACCCTGTTTATTGCTCTCATTAAACATGCAGAATCAGAAGAACCGCCACCTAGTCCTGCCCCGATTGGTATAGCCTTATGAAGATGTATATTGATATATGGGAAAAAGTATTTCTCTCTTAGTTTCCCTGTAGTTTTAATAACCAGATTATCCTCCTGATCACTTCCGGTGTTAATGCCTGTGCAGGTCAGATGATCGCCTCCCTGCTGCGCCTCTGCAACTACCAGTTCAAGTGCATCACAAAGCTTAACCGGATAGAAGATTGTTTCGATGTTATGATAACCATCAGAACGCTTCTCTGTTACATGCAGGCCAAGGTTTATTTTTGCAATCGGAAATACTATCATTTACCGGTATTTGATGTAAAAATACCATATGCTTTTGAATTTGTAACTAATGATCGGTCTAATAGCTTTTCAACAAGTTTTAAACATTTTGTGTTTGTAACAATAAACAGTGATTCCTTACTATTAAGTATGGTAATTCATAACTTTGAAAAGCGATAAATATTTGATTTTGAATTTTGTAAGTAGTTATAAAACAATAACATAGCGTTGATGGCAAAACAAAGAACCAATCCGAGACCCGCAATTACAGCATTGCCCGATTTTGGCAAGGTACCACCCCAGGCAAATGATATGGAGGAGGCTGTACTAGGTGCGGTTATGCTCGAAAAAGAGGCAGTAATTACCATCCTTGACATACTTAAACCGGAAAGTTTTTACAGGGAGGCTCATCAGAAAATATTCAAAGCTATTTCAGACTTATCCGCAAAGGAATTTCCTGTAGACCTCTATACAGTAACAGAGGAACTGCGTATTCATAACGAGCTTGATAGTGTTGGCGGACCGGTTTATCTTACTCAGCTTACAGCTAAGGTCGTTTCTGCTGCAAACGTTGATTATCATGCCAGGATAGTCGCTCAGAAATATATTCAGCGTGAACTTATTCGTGTTTCAACTGAGATTCAGACACGTTCTTTTGATGATTCTTATGATGTCACAGAACTTCTCGACTATTCCGAAAATGCACTTTTCCAGATAGCCGAAGGAAATATCAAGCGTGAGGTTGCCCCGATTAATGTTGTGATAAAGGAAGCAATCAGAGAGATTGAAGAGGCAGGAAAAAGAGAGGATGCACTTGTAGGAACACCATCGGGATTCACCAAACTCGACCGTCTGACATCAGGCTGGCAGAAATCAGAACTTGTTATTATCGCTGCCCGTCCATCAATGGGTAAAACAGCATTCGCTCTTTCAATGGCACGAAACATGGCAGTCGACCACGGAAAAAGTGTTGCCATCTTTTCGTGTGAGATGTCATCAATTCAGCTTGTAAACAGATTGATAGTTGCCGAAACAGATATTCCGGGTGACAAAATAAAAAACGGACGGTTGAATGAGGAGGAGTGGAAACAGCTCGATTCAAGGATCAAAAAGCTGGTTACTGCCCCCATTTTTATTGATGATACTCCTGCAATCTCCATATTCGAACTCAGGGCTAAATGCCGTCGTCTGGTAGCTCAGCATAAACTTGATATTGTTATCGTCGACTACCTTCAGCTTATGTCGGGACCTGAAAATGCAGGAAGTCGCGAGCAGGAAGTTAGTAATATTTCCCGTTCGCTGAAGAGTATTGCGAAAGAGCTCAATGTGCCGATACTGGCACTTTCACAGCTTAACCGTTCAGTAGAAATGAGGGGTGGTACCAAACGGCCTTTGCTTTCCGACCTTCGTGAATCGGGTGCTATTGAGCAGGATGCCGATATGGTCGTCTTCATTCACCGTCAGGATAAGTTCGGTATACCAACATTTGAAGATGGTTCCTCAACAAAAGGTATCGCTGAGATCATACTTGCTAAAAACCGTAACGGTCCGGTTGACGACGTTAAACTGAGATTCCGTGAAGAGAAGGCACAATTTGTTGATATCGATGATTTTGATCTGGATGGTAATCCTGAAGGAGGCAGCTCCACCCCGAGTATCACTCTCGGATCAAAAATGAACCACGATAATTTCAGAAAACTTGGCGGAGGCTTTGATAATGAGTCGGATATACATGATGAGCCGCCATTTGCTTAGATGCTTCTGCCGCCCAACCCCCCTGAAGGTTATGGCAGCCAACCTAAGGTTTGGGGTTGAAGGAGAAACAGCATAATAAGGTTTCCCCTCCTTTTGAAGGAGGGGTGGCCGGGAGTACTGATTATATGATATTTACGAAGTAATATTTCCCGGCCGGGGTGGTTGACTTTAGGGGATTATCACAGAAAACTAAAAGATGAAAACTGGGATAAAGAATCAACCACCCCGGCCGCAAATTAGCTTTTCAAAAACAAACCATAATTTTACTGCGGCCACCCCTCCTTCAAAAGGAGGGGAAATTTATCTGGCACATATTCAATACTTTATATAATACTTTAATTGAATTTGAAAACTAACTTCCCTCCGACACTCTTATATTTAACATCCTCAAATCCAACATATACACCGATCTCGCCGAGGAAAAATACCTCACTTATGCTGTAACCCAGCTCGGTGTAGTTTTTATGGTATCGCGATCCGAGGTACGAAAGGCTGAGATTCTCACGCATAAGGGTGTTGCTTATGCCCGGCAGAAGTTTAATGAGGAGGTATGGTGTTGTGTACTTAAGGTGTACTTCTCCGTAAAACTCGGGCGTGCTCATTGAATAATATGAAGGAAGCATAAAGGCATCTTCATAGTTATTTATAAGTACAGGCAAGGGTTGAGAATTAACATGGAAGAAGTCATAAAAGGTCAGATCCCTGTTATCAAAATATCCGCCTGTCCTGACTCTCCACCTGAATTCACTGAAAGCCCCGGTCTCATGCCTCTTTCCTGTTTCAAATCTGAGCATATCGGTATGCCTGATCTTGTCTGTCATCTCACTGAACTCGTCTATTCCGTGCTGGTAAGTTAAAGTGAAAGTCGGCCAGTCAGACCCGGCGGATATCTTCCTTCCGTTACGCATCCTGTATTTCTGATACGGTGTATATGAGACTTTTGTTGAAAAGTCGGCATGTCTCATATCACGAAGCGCATTTAGAGGGTTTGAGCCTGCTGCGAGGTAGTCATTGACCGGAATATTATCAGAATAAGGAGTTGATCTTTTTAATAATGAGAAATTTGTTGAATTCGGAAGTACCCTGCGGTCTTCAAAATTGGCGCTTACTTCAAGTCTGAAACCATTAACGATCTCATTCATATATCCGAATGTCACATACCTCGATTCATATAACTTCATATAGTTTTTCTTCAGTAATAAAGAGGTTATGCTGTTTATGAATGGATTGATACCGGCCACATTATTAATGTCGGTACTTGTTACTCCGGTTCTCAGGAAAATCTGGTTTAGTTTCTGTGTGTTGAGTCTGAAGATAGTATTAACTCTCCAGATTAAATCTTCCCTGTTGAAAGCCCACAGGATCTCAGGAGCAATATAGAGTTGTTTAAAATTTTTCCATGATTTTTGCATGCTGAAATCAAGGCCATAAACAAATCCGTCAACTGAATTGAACCTCAGGTTTTCAAGATCAAATAATCCACCGTATGTAAAACGGAAACCGGAAGTGTCGGCCCAGGTGTGGCCCAGAAATACCTTGTGAGCTGTTGAAACGAATTTATTCTGCTTTTTTGGAGGTGTAATAACAGCCGAGTCAGACTTCATCTCCTTAAGCTCAGTTTTCCCTTTCAGACTGTCGCTCACCCGAATGCTGCGCAACTCAACTTCAGAAAGCGGAATCGGGCGAACCTGTGCCCAATAGGCACTGTCTTTCTTATTGGCATCTTTTTCAATTATATGCGTTGTATTATCTTTTATCTCAAGGCTGTTTTTACTGCTGTCGGGCATGCTGTTTTTCGATTCTTTGTCCATAAGCTTCGACAGTTTTACCATATCCCTGTTGTTGAGCTGATCCTTTTCAAGGAGCTTTTCAATCTGCTGTTTTGTTTTTGTAACAGGCATAGTATCTGCAGCCGCGACTTTAACAGGTTTCCCTGTGAAGTCGGTGGAAATTGTTTTTGGTTTCGCAAGTGCAAGGTTTGGTTTAACATTCAGATATTTCACTGAGCTTCCATAGCCGGCGTCGGCTTTGAATCCGACTATCCCTATATTAATGTCAAACTTGTGACTGACCGGCAGCCATATGTCATCCTGGACCGGTATGTACAGCTGCTGAATCTTCACCTTTCCAACCAGGTTCTCATTTGTCAGATCAACACTGTGCAGGCACCAAAGATCTTCTATTATATATATTGTACCCTCAAATAGCTGCTGACTTTTTCTTTTTGGATCAACTTCAATTTTATTTATTGTGTAATTGCCCTGAAGGGTTGCTCCAAGGTATTTGAAGTTGTAATGAGAAAATGCAGCCGGCGAAAGAGGAGAGATGGCCATGTCGGCAATAACAGGCTGATAAAAGCTTGCTTCTATAAAATCCATTGGTGAGATCTCATTTCCCTGTTCAGGAAAGGTGGAGTTGAATGAAATGACTCTCTGAACATATTTATCCGGAGCTGTAAATTCCATCTCATTAAATGATTCCATCAGAAATGAATCACCCTCCTTAATCATCTCTTCTGCCGGTTGTTCTTTCCCTCCTACCGATATAGTGGCACTGTTTTTCTTTGCCTCCATCTTCATGGTCTTCTGAATGATTTTCGGGATCCTGTTAATAACCAGATTTCCTTTAAGATAAACCTCTGCCTTGTAATAGCTTACATTACTGAGATAATAGGGTGCCATACCTATAACCTTTCGCATAATAATATATGCCGGATCTTCTCCCGAAGCGGTAATTCTTACTTCGGGTATTACATAATATTGTATCGGAAGCGTAACATTTTTATTTACCGGCTTGTCTGCCATTGTAATGTCAGCAAAAATAGGCTCAAATCCCAGACTCTGATAAATGACCATATATTTCCCGGGCGGCAAGACGAAGTTCATAGTCACCTTTCGTATTGGCTGTTGTCCCTTGTTTTAATTCCTGAATATAAACAGTGGCATACTGTATTGGCTCTCCATTCGGGTTGGTTATCCTGCCTTTAAGTATCTGTGAATGTGAGGTCTGGAGTGAGACCATGAAAATCAGAACTATCCGGAAAAAATGTTTGATCATCGAAAAAGGTTTTGAGTAAAACGAAAATAGCGATAAAAAGTTACTTTTTTCCGGCAACAATAATCACTATTTCTCCTTTTGGCGGCTTAACGGTATAATATTCAGCCAGAACAGGGAGAGTCCCTCTGATGTTTTCCTCGTAAAGCTTACTTAGTTCCCTCGAGACAGATGCCTCTCTGTCGGGACCAAAATAAGTAGCCAGCTCCTGCAGAGTCTTGACAAGGCGGTAAGGTGATTCATAAAATATCATTGTTCTGGACTCTTCAATTAATGCGGTCATTCTCTTATTTCTTCCTTTTTTGGGAGGAAGGAATCCTTCAAAGCAGAATCTGTCGCACGGCAGTCCTGAATTAACAAGTGCAGGAATCAGTGCAGTCGCCCCCGGTAAAGTTTCTACCGGTACTCCTTTTTCCACGCAGGTTCTTACTAGCAGAAATCCCGGATCGGAAATTCCCGGTGTTCCGGCATCTGAAATAAGTGCAATTGTTTGTCCGTGAAGTATCTTCGAGCAAACAGCCTCAACACTTTTATGCTCGTTATACATGTGGTGCGACTGAAGGGGAGTCTTTATATTGTAATTATTTAGTAAGATCCGGGCCTGACGGGTATCTTCAGCAAGTATAAGATCAACAGTGTTCAGTACCTCAACTGCACGGTAGGTAATATCTCTGAGGTTGCCAATTGGTGTTGGTACAAGGAATAATTTACTCATTTGAAGGGAGCTTTCTTTTTACCAGATCAAGCAGTTGTTTTACAGCGTCACTTTCATCATTGTCGCCGGTGTAACTCATTATAACTGCACGGGCATCAGTAATACTTGTAGTGTTTTCAAGTTTTGTAATGGCCTGTGAATAAGCATCTTTGTTTCCGTCGAAGATTTCCCTTATGAACAGGAACCTGTCATTTATACCTATCGCTTCTGTTAAACTGCTTATTGGTTTAGTTTTCAAAACTCCTGATATATCATCGTCTGATTTGCGGCTTCCAAGCTGCTCATTAAAACGATTTGACAGATGGCTGAAGGAATCTCCGATTGTGCCGGCTTCGGCTGGTTTTTTTACGGGATGTTCCGGTTCGGGGCTTGCGGCTTGCGGCTTGGGGCTCACGGTATCCGGTTCAGGGCTCGCGGTATCCGGTTTGTGGCTTGGTGTTTCCGGTTCGGGGTTTGCGGTTTGCGGCTTGCGGCTTGCGGCAACAGGCACTTCGGTCTTCGGTCTTCTGTCTTCCGTCTTTGGTCTTTCTTCCTGCTTCAGCAAGGCAATGACTTCTGCGGCGCTCTTACATTTGGCTTTTGCGAGTTCTACCTGAAGAACAGGAACCCCCTGGTACTTTTTCAGATCGTCAATTATTTCACGGGCTTCCTGAAGATCTTTGATAATTAAATCAATGGTTGCGTTGAAATCCATACGTTTTGATGTTAATATAACAAACCATTTTCCTTATTTTGCAAAAGTAACTATTATTCCACAAGTCATCATGTTAAATATACAATTTACATGATGGAGACTGACATAAATTGTATATGGACTTTCTTGAAAATTCTATTGGAACAGGTGGCAGGAGGGGATCAATTGAAGTGATCACAGGGTCTATGTTTTCAGGAAAAACAGAAGAACTGATCAGAAGACTCAGAAGGGCTCAGTATGCTGGTATGAAGGTTGAAATATTTAAACCGTCGCTCGATAACCGTTATTCTGAAAACAGAGTTGTTTCTCATGATGATAAATCGATTCTTTCAACTCCTGTTGATAATTCTTCCGCTATTTTATTGCTCGCCGGCGACGTACATGTTGTTGGTATAGATGAGGCCCAGTTTTTCGACAATTCCATAGTGGATGTCTGCAATGAACTTGCAGATAAAGGCATAAGGATAGTTATTGCCGGATTGGATATGGATTTCATGGGTAAGCCTTTCGGACCGATGCCTGCACTTCTTTCAATTGCTGAATTTGTTACAAAGGTTCATGCTATCTGTATGAGATGCGGCAATCTTGCCCAGTACTCATACAGAAAATCAGAAGATGAACAGGTAGTGCTTCTGGGTGAGAAAAACCTTTATGAGCCTCTTTGCAGAAACTGCTATAACATAGCTTTAAACAAATAATAGTTGAAAATCCTCTCGGCAGATATTGCTTCAATTACTAAAGGTAAATTGCTTGGGCCTGGCGATCTTATTGCTAACGAGATTGTTACTGACAGCAGGCAGCTTAGTTTTACAACTGGTCAGATATTTGCAGCAATCAAAGGAAAAAATCACGACGGCCATATATATATCGGGAATCTCTACAGGAAAGGAGTGAGAGTCTTTATAGTAGAATCGCCACCTGACGAGATCAAAGATTATTCTGAAGCCGCTTTCATATTAACAGGAAGCACTGTTGAAGCACTTCAGCTCATAGCATCTTTTATTAGGGACAAGTTTAAGTCACCTGTTATCGCAGTTACAGGAAGTGCCGGAAAAACTATTGTAAAGGAGTGGCTTGCGGATATTCTTGGTCTTACTACGCCTGTTATCAGAAGTCCCAAGAGTTACAATTCTCAGATAGGCGTACCGCTTTCTGTTCTTAAGCTTGACGAAAAATATAAACTCGGAATATTTGAAGCAGGCATCTCGCTGCCTGGAGAGATGTCGAAGCTTCAGCGGATTATAAAACCTGATATAGGTGTTCTGACTAATATCGGAGATGCTCACCGGGAGAACTTCGCTGATGATAAATCAAAAGCCACAGAGAAACTTCTGTTATTCAAAAATGCTTCAATAATAGTCTATTGCAGCGATCAGAAACTGGTGAATTCGCTGATTCTGGCAGACGTTAATCTGAAATCAAAGCGACTTGTTAACTGGTCATTCAGGGATCAGAAGGCAAAAGTGTTTGTTACCGCTGTCACTCTTGCTGATGGTAAGACATCACTTAAAATTGTGTATGAACATAAAAACTATGACTTCATAATACCATTCAGCGACAGGGCTTCAGTAGAGAATGCAATTACTGTGGCTTCGGTTTGTCTTGCTCTCGGAACAGATGCATCAGTTATTTCAGCCGGACTTAAATCTCTGGTTTCAGTAGCTATGAGGATGGAACTGAAAAGCGGAATTAATAACTGTCAGCTGATTGAGGATTATTATAATTCAGATCCCGGCTCACTGTGGATGGCACTCGAATACCTGAAATCTCAGAATGGCAAAGAGCCGGCACTTATATTATCCGACTTTGTTCAGAGCGGACGGGATGAGAAGGAGCTTTATGGTGAAGTTGCCCAGCTGATAAAGAAGACCGGCATTAGAAAATTCATTGGTATAGGGAAATCTCTTATTGCCAGCCATGACTTGTTTGAAAAAGAAGCCAGATTCTACAACTCTACAGAAGAATTTGTAAGCAGTTTCAACGGAAGTGATTTCAGAAATGAGATTATTCTTATCAAGGGTGCCAGGGTTTTTGAATTCGAGAAGATCGGCAAACTTTTGGAACAGCAGATTCACCAGACTGTACTGGAGGTTAATCTCGATGCTATTTCACATAATCTTAATGAATTTCGCAGCCATCTTAATCCGGGCACACGAATCATGGCAATGGTTAAGGCATTTGCCTATGGTGCCGGACCAGCAGAGATTGCAGCTTTACTTGAATATCACAGGGTTAGTTACCTGGCAGTTGCTTATGCCGATGAAGGAATAGAATTAAGGAATGCAGGTGTGACCTTACCGGTTATGGTAATGAATCCCGATCCCTCTTCATCAGATCTTTTAATTAAGTATTCACTCGAGCCGGAAATTTACAGCTTCGGATCATATGAACTGTTTACTACAGCTGCTCTGCGTCACGGATTATTAAATTATCCTGTTCATATTAAGATAGATACAGGGATGCACAGATTGGGCTTCATGCCTGAAGACGTCCCTGCACTTGCAGAAAAGCTGCGAGAATCAGAGTGCCTGAAGGTAGTTTCTGTATTTTCTCATCTGGCGGCAAGCGAGGACCCTGAGCTCGATCATTTTACCCTCAAACAGGTAAAAGTATTTCTTGAAGCTGTTGATCAGATTAAGAAAGCAGTAAGCTATCCTTTCTTAAGACATATACTTAATTCTTCGGGAATTCTGCGTTTTCCCGAGTACCAGTTTGAAATGGTACGGCCGGGAATAGGAATGTACGGAGTCGGGAATTTCAGCGGACTGGCTCTCAGGACAACCGGGCGTTTTAAAACACGAATATCACAGGTAAAGTCAGTAAAAGCAGGAGATCCTGTTGGCTACGGTTGCGCAGATATTTCATACAGGGACAGGGATATCGCAATTCTGCCTGTTGGCTATGCTGATGGTCTGAGCCGAAAGCTTGGAAACAGAGTAGGGGAGTTATTCATTAAAGGAAAGAGAGTACCAATTATAGGTAATGTTTGTATGGACATGTGTATGACAGATGTGAGCGGTACTGATGCAAAAGAAGGAGATGAAGCCGAAATTTTCGGTGACAATATCACTATCAGGGAAATTGCAGTTAAATGCGGGACAATTCCTTATGAAATACTTACCTCTATACCACAGCGTGTAAAAAGAGTTTTTATCAGAGAGTGATCATCCAAGTTCACTGATATGCTCAAGCAGAGTTGGATCGAGCAGTGAAATCTTCCTTCCTTTTATTCCGATGATACCTTCTGAAGCCATTATAGACAGAGTTCTGATTGCATTCGAGGTAGTCATGTTCGAAAGATTGGCAATATCCTCTCTTGACAGGGCGATCCTGATTGTATTACTGTCATCTTCATAACCGTAAGTGTCGCGAAGCAGAATAAGCGATTCCGCTACCCTTCCTCTGATATGTTTCTGTGAAAGAGACACTGTTCTGTTGTTTGCTATTACAAGTTCTTCAGAGAGCAGCTTAATAAATTTAAGAGCGAGATCAGCATTCTTTTTAAGGATTTTTACAACGGAGCTCTTATCAAGAACACATATGGTACTGTCTTCTATTGCCGTGGCGGATACCGGCCATGGCTGATCGGCAAAAAGAGCCTTGTAACCCATGAATCCATTCTGCCTCACCATCTTAACTATCTGCTGTCTCCCTCCAACACCTTCTTTGTAAACCTTTACTTTACCCGATGCAAGGCAAATAAGTCCGCGCGATTTTTCCCCCTGTTTGAAGATCTGGTTTCCTCTTTTAAAATGAACAAGTGTATGATTCTCATCAATTATCTCTTTGTCTTTCTGATTTAATCCTTTGAAAATCGATGTCGCACCATCAAGACATATCTCAATATACGGATTAGAATACTGCATGAATTTATTATGTTAAATAGCATGTAAATGTACATAAAAGTATTTAACCTATGCTAAATTAACATTTTTTAACATATTCAGTTACAGATAGTTGTATTGGATTAGAGGAATTTTTAATTTTGTCTCTCAATTGCCGTCGGTTTTAACCGACGGACTAAAAATTGTTCAATATCTGGCAACCAGAGGCATTCTTCTCCCTGCTCCGAAAGCCTTTGAAGAGATTCTTAGCACTGGAGGGGCCTGATATCTTTTATATTCATTGAAATTGATCAACCTTATCACTTTATTAACAATTTCCCTGTCAAATCCTTCATTGACAATTCTTTCTGCCGGTTTCTGTAACTCGATGTACTGATAGAGAATTGCATCAAGTATGTTATAATCAGGAAGGGAATCAGAGTCATATTGATCAGGTCTTAGTTCTGCTGACGGAAGCTTTTTGATTATATTAATTGGAATTATCTCCGACTCACGGTTAATATATTCTGCCAGCCTGTATACATCAGTTTTGTATACATCACCTATAACTGACAACCCTCCGGCCATATCGCCGTAAAGAGTACCATAACCTACTGCAGCTTCACTCTTATTGGAGGTATTCAGAAGAATATTACCGAACTTGTTCGATACAGCCATCAGAAGCACAGCCCTTACACGGGCCTGAATGTTTTCCTCTGTTACATCACTTCCCACTCCGGCAAAAAGAGGTTTAAGGACATCCTCAAAGGCAGTGAAAGGTTTTTCAATGTTTATTGTATCGTGTTGAACCTTAAGTTTTTCAGAAAGTGCAACAGCATCAGTTACTGAATGGTCTGATGAATATCTTGAGGGCATCAGCAGGGCACGCACATTCCCGTTCCCTATTGCTTCAGCAGCCAGACAGAGAACCACAGCTGAATCAATCCCGCCTGAGAGTCCGACAATGCTTCTTTTTAAACCTGTTTTCCGGAAATAATCCCTTATGCCTGTTACCAGGGCCTTATGAATCAGTTCCACCGGCTCCTGTCGTTTCTGACCATTGTTGGATTTGCCTGATTGTATTGTGTCAAAATCGAATGTTTCAATTGCTTCCTCAAAAAATGGAAGTCTCCTTAATACTTCACCCTTATAATTAATAATCAGGGATGCCCCGTCGAATATCAGCTCGGTGTTTGCACCAGTCTGATTAACAGTGATTACCGGCAGATTGTATCTGACAGCCTTATTCCTGAAAATATTCTCTTTCGCCTCAGTTTTTGTATATGAGAATGGCGAGGCGGAAATGTTGATTATAATGTCGGGATTTTGTTTCGAAAGTTCTTCCGCCGGTGAAATTGTGTAAAGGCGGGCTTTCTCAAATTCATTATCGAAAGGCTGTTCATCCCAAAGATCTTCGCAGATTGTAATCGCCAGTCTTACACCTTTATATGTGAATACACGGAAGTTCTTTTCCGGTTCAAAGTACCTGTATTCATCAAAAATGTCATAGGTGGGAAGCAATGCTTTATTTGCACTGAAAATAATCTCCCCCTCAGATAATAAGAGAGCAGAATTGAAGAGTTTTTTCCCTTCCTTGTTTTTATTAATTGTTGGTGATCCGACAATTGCTGCGATCCCTCTGCATTCCTCAGCAATCTCCTTTACAGTTATGTTGCATTTTTCTATGAAATCATGACGATCGAGAAGGTCAAGAGGAGGATAACCGGTAATACAAAGTTCTGAAAATATTACAAGATCAGCCCCATCAGATTTGGCTTTGCTGATTGCATTGGAAATGAGAGATTTATTTCCTTCAAAGTTGCCAATGTGGTAGTTTAGCTGTGCAACAGATATTTTCATCTCCTTCTGTTAAAAATTAACTCCCAGTCTGAAACTGAGTAGTTTGTGTGTAACTTTATCCTTCAGCTGATCTCCGTTCTCTTTTGTAATATCAAGAAAATTATTTTCAAAGCCCAATCCTGTTACCAGTGCTGTGGTACCTCCTAACGAGTATTCTATACCTGCAGTAATGTGATATGACAGATTGAAAATCCTTAATTCATTAATTGCCTTTTCACCTGAAACATTTAGACTATTAATATCAGCTTTTCCGCCCACGACAACTTTTGGATCCAGTCCGAGATCTGTAAAAAACGTCAGGTACCCGATCTGATTGGTTTGCAGTTTCAGTCCTATCGGAACAGACACATACTGGATCTTATAAATAACTGATTTTCCCGGAAGAACTGTCGATTTAAAATTTGTAAACTCCATAACCACAGTATCGCTGCTCACCAGCCTTCCTCCGGTGTTTAGAAGGCTAATGCCTGTTGAGAAGGAGTAGTTTGGTGTAAAATATTTATTGAACGTCAGTCCGAAGTTAAATCCTGGTCGTGCACCATCATTCTTTGTCTCTTTTATATCTGAGCCGAACCATCCGATAACCGGATCGGCATGTACGCCGAGACTTATCTTTTGCTGAGCGTTTATAATGCCAGGGATAATAAATAGAAGCAGTATGTGTAAGAGCTTGTTAATATGCCTGTTGGATGTTTTAGTAAGTCTCATGTTATTGAATCATTTAATTATAAATCAAATAAAATTCAGTCAGTAAAAATAACAAATAATAAGCGAACTTATTGTGTCGTTACCTAAGAGAGAACGATTAACAGAAAAGTTATTTACTTTTGAGAAAGCTAAACAGATATGAAAATGAGAATACGGATTTCAGCTTTTGTCCTGATAATAATTACTATAGGATTATTACCGTCATGCAAACAGAATCACTACAAGGTTAATATTTCATCAATAAAGACAGATATTCAGATTAAAAGACTTGAGCAGGATCTGTTCAATATTAATCCGGAGGAGATTATTGATACGGTTCCATATCTGAAGCAGAAATACGGAACCTTTCTTCAGCTGTTCAGTTATGTTATAAACACCGGAAATATAAATGATTTAGGATTCGGCGATTTTCTAGTAAGGTTTTGCACTGACAAGCAGAATAACGATATTTATTCACTCACTTCTAAGATTTTCCCTGATGTCAGTAACTTAGAGATAGGTCTCAACGATGCATTCAAACATTACCTTTATTATTTTCCGAAAGAACACGTTCCGTCTGTTTATACCTGTATCACAGGGTTTAATAATAGCATAATTACAGGCGATTCTGTACTCGGAATTGGTCTCGACAGGTACCTTGGTGCTGACTGTGAATACTACCCGCGGCTTGAGATCTATAAATATCTGGCAGCAAGAATGACTCCTGATAATATTGTTCCTGACTGTATGTATGCCTGGGCCGCCTCGGAATGGGATTTTTCATTTTTGAAATACCCGGCAGATAATGTTTTGAGTGAAATAATCCATCAGGGCAAACTGAAGTATTTCGAAAAGTGCATGCTTCCTGAAACATCAGATGAACTGATCTTTGACTTTAATCCTGACCAGATGAAATTCTGCAGGAATAATGAAAGTCAGATGTGGGAGTATCTTATTGAGAATGATCTGTTGTTTAACACAGATCAGTTTATTATCCGCAAGCTCACCGGTGAAGCTCCTTTCACAAGCTATTTTACAAGTGAGTCGCCCGGTAAGGCAGCTGTATGGATTGGCTTCAGGATAGTTGAGTCATATATGATGAAAAGCGGTGTTACGCTTGATGAGCTTATGACAGATACAGACGTACAGAGTATACTCGAGAAAGCAAAATACAATCCGCAATAAAAAAGGGGCATGTCATGACATGCCCCTTCTCTATTGCTTAGGATATGCGTTACTATGCAGGATGAATAGCCTCAACGGGGCAAACATCAGCGCAAGCACCACAGTCGGTGCAAACATCAGCATCAATTTTATAGATATCGCCTTCTGATATTGCTTCAACAGGACACTCATCGATGCATGTTCCGCAAGCAGTACAATCATCATTAATTTTGTAAGCCATTTCGATTATTTTTTGGTTTGTTAATTACAATAATGTTCACAAAATTACCTTTATTTTTTTAATTGAAAAAGAAACCTGATAAATATATCATAATATTCTTAATTCTCGCAAAGACCCAGAGGCGCAAGGTGTTATATATCAGTGGATTTCTCTGTGTCTCTCTGTGCCTTCTCTGTGTTTCTCTGTGTAAGTTCCTGATTTGTTTTTAGAAATCAAGACTGAAAGAGAGGTAAAATATTCTTGGAAGGATATAACTGTCTTCTATACCCCAGGCCCAGTCGGCCCTTACAAAATAACCGAAAAGCTGTGCCCTTGCACCTGCTCCGAAGCCTGCAACAACCGGTTCTCTGTTCGAGTCGAGAGTAACAGTAATCGGACCATTTTTGATTTTCTCAATATCATAACCGTTATTCCCCGACCATGGTGTCTTTCCTGACCAGGCAGTGCCTATATCGCCGAATCCAACAACCTGCAGACTGTTAAGGAAATTTGACCGGAGCGGATGTCCGGCAAAATATCTTATGAATGGCCATCTTAACTCGCTGTTAATGAGGGCAAAATTATTACCATTCCTTACGTTCTGGGTAAATCCTCTCATGTTGGTGGCCAGTGCCTGAAATCCGTAATTTACATTTGGTGTTACAGGAATTGAGCTGTCGAACATTGGGTATTTATTGAACAGATATCCCATCCAGTTGTCAACTCCGCCGAGGTAGTATATTAGTTTTGTGGGACCGAATGAACTACTGGCTGCAAACCTGTTAGCCCAGATCAGCTCGCGATGTATCCGGATATATTTCCTGATATCAGCCCCAACAACAAACATATCGGTTTTCCTCTGTGTAAGCTCTTTATAGTATTCACCAAATACCTTGAATCTGGTTCCAAAGTAAATATTAACTGCTCTCTTGCGGGTATTGTCATAGATTATCTCACCTTTCAGACTTGCCCAGTGCCGGTAGCTGTTTTTATTGTTAAGTGTGGCAATATCTGATGCAACAATAATATGCTGATCGAACCTGTAGGAAGCTGTTGCTTTGAGCGCCAGCACAGGTGTAATTGGCTTTGAATAGGTTAGGTATACGTTTTGAGAGATATTTTTGAAATCTATTGAATCGTAGCTAAAGAATGACTGCCTGTGGAAGATAAGTTGTTTGTCGAATTTTCCTTTCAGGTTCTCAACACTGAGAAGATATTCATTACTCTGGAAGTTTCCCGAGAATCTGAATCCTCCCGTAATTCTGTAGTTTTCAAACAGATCTAATGTCCCGAACCTGGTAAGAATATTAACTCCCGGATTATAATATGGAGCACCACCGCTGTAAACCTGATAAGAGTTATTAAGGAAACTGAAATCGACCTGATTTGCAATATAATTGTTGTAGAATGACGTCTCATAAATCCTGATAAGCGGCAGTCTTAACCGGCCGGTATCCAGATCAATATCCATATAATCTTTTCGCCAGAGCTGGTCGTAATAATTCTGTTTTTCCCTCTCAAAAATATAATGGTTTATATCAATTGGTTCATTTGTAATGTAATATTCATACAATGGTTTGGTAAGTGTGTCTCTCCTTTTCTTGTCTTCAGCAACAAGCCATTGTCTCAGCTGCTCAATACTGTCAGCTTTATGCAGCATCTGTGTTCTTTCTTCCCTGTATACTGTATTCTGAAGATCAGTTGCTTTAAGTTGTTTTGACTGACTGAGTAAACCTTTTCTGACAACATATTTTCTATTGTTGAAAAACAGCTCACCATATGTGTCCGATCCGTTTACTACCGACTGATTGATAATATTCCTGTCATAGTTGGTAACTGGCAGAGAGCTAATGTATTGTCTGTAATGAGTTGTGGTATCTATATAGCTGATAATACTGTCAAAATTTCCGATATACCTGTTGTAAATACCATTTTGGTCACCGATATATGCAATTTTATTTTTTGTTATGCCTGTAGCTTCAAACCTGTCGGTATACTTACCTTCTGATAATCTGTCAAGCACGTTGCTTTTTGAATTCAGTCTGTAGGTAAAAAGGTCAAAATTATCTGCCAATTTTTCAAAAGGATCGGCGTTGTTCCTAAGCGTATCTGAGACGCGGTTTGAGGAGAAAATGATCTTATCGTTTTCCCCCTTAAGGAATGAAGGGTTAAGATCATCCGCAACATCGCGTGTTATCTGCTCGTTTGTACCTGAAGCAATTGTGTGAATGTAAATATCTGTTATCCCATCCTTTACAGCAGAAAAAGCAAGTCTCGAACCTTCCGGGGAATATGAAAAATCAAGTACCTTATCAAAATAGAGCAGATTACGTTTTTCAGTGGTCTTATCGTTTACACGGTAGAAATACAATACAAGATCTGCCTTTTCGTCAGAAATGAATGTAAGAATTCTGCCGCTCGGGTGCCATGCAATAACCGGATATGTATTATCAGTTACCTGTTCGAACTTTGGTTCGGCTCTGAATATAATTTTTTGTTTTCCTGTTGCCTGGTCATAGAGCCAGACGCGTTTCCTGCCCCAGTCGTTTGTTACATAGGCTATATAGTCATTTCCCGGACTAACTCGTACCTGCTGAATGATCTGCTCTTTCCTCGATTTGCGTATTGTGTTTTCATCGTCTGCAGGGATCTCTCTGCCTCCTGTAAACTCTTCATTATAGTATACTTTCCACTCTTTAAGAATATCCTTTAAATCCTGTCCCATAACGAAAAGAAATCCATCGTCGATATTCTTATAAATCTTTGTCAGATAAATTATATTGGGAATAAGAGCATCACCGTATTTCTTTCCGATAAATCTCCAGAATGATAATCCTGCATCGAGTGCATCATCATACTCCAGATGATTAATGTTTTTGTATTTTCCTGATTTGAAGCCATCCTTTACCCTGTTCTCTGCAGAGTAATCCCAACCGTATGCGACATAGCGGATGAGGCCTTTTATATACCAGTCTGGCATATAAATAACAGACGAACTTGACACCCTGTCCTTTACATCAGCATTGTACAGCATCTCGTTGATAATGACCTCGGTAATTGAGGCGGCGATCTGTCTTTCGTAAGCTACATGATCGCCTTCGTAGTAGAGCATTACCTTGTTTTTTATTATCCTGCTGAATCCGCCGGTATTATAACTGTCTTCTTCAAAAGTTACAAGTCCCACATTTGATTGCTTATACTCGGCGTTCTTGTTATAAATGAGGAAAATGATTCTCTTTTCAAGAGTGTAATCGAAATAGTCTTCGATCTCCGCAAGTTTCTTCATTGCATAATCTGCAGTGAACTGAGCAAGATCGCGGCCATATTCGTTAAAGTAGCAGTCAAAATCGTCGAAACGGTAGTACGACCAGTAATAATCGTAATACTGAACCTTGTTTTTTCCGAAATTCATCTGATGCCCATTATAAAACTGAGCACCTGCATTTAAAAAAAATGCACTCGCTATGGCGGTGAATATCAGTCTTTTGATGAGCTTCATTTTATAAACCTATTCAGATAAACAGGATAATAAATCAACAAATATTGTTCCAAATAGTCCTGTTCAGTCAGCAAAACTAATGATATTCTGTTTTAAACTATTCAAAAACATTAAACTTTATTATTTTTGCATGTGTTTGCAAAGATATTGGTTCGGCCCGATTTTTGAAGTATCAGATGCAACCAAACCAGTATTATCTTTGTTATAAAGAGTAATCTGGCCTTATCATAATAACTATATTTTAAGGAGAGAAGATTATTACAAACAATATAAAATTTCAATCGATATGAAAAAGGTTTTATTTATCGCAACTCTGTTTATGATCTCATTGAGTTCAGGAGCTCAGATTGCAGTAACAACAATGAAGTTATCTGAAAATCAACATGATTTCGGTGTTTTTAAAGAAGAAGCCGGACCTCAGAAATATGATTTTATCCTTACAAATACCGGCTCTCAGCCGCTTGTAATTAAGAATGTGGTGGCTTCATGCGGCTGTACTACTCCTGAATGGACACGTCAGCCTATTCCGGCAGGAGGTACAGGAAAACTGACTGCAATTTATGATCCTAAAGACCGTCCGGGCCAGTTTAATAAAACCTTATCTGTTTATACAAATACCCAACCCGAGGTTAGTGTTATCACAATAAAAGGTGAGGTTACTCCCCGCGAAAAGACGGTTGAAGAATTATTTACTTTCCCTGTTGGAGGAGTGAGATTCGAGAGTCCGCAACTCGCATTTACAAACGTAAAGAAAACAGAGAAAAAAATAAGGGTATTGCCGGTTATAAATCCTTCAGAAGTACCGGTTAAAATTGAATTTGATCAGATTCCTGCTCATCTTACAATTAAAGCGACTCCTGAAACCCTAAAGCCAGGGCAGAAAGGACTTATAGAAGGAACTTTCGACGCTACAAAAAATGCAGGCTGGGGTAATGTCAGCGATATGGTTAAGGTAAAACTAAATGGCGTGGTTCAGGAAAACGTTTATTTCTATATTTCTGCTAACCTTGTTGAGGATTTCTCCTCAATGACTAAAGAGCAAATGCTTAGTGCTCCGGTTTTCAAGCTTGAAACTAATGCTGTTGACCTTGGTAAAATAAAAGGATCGACTCAGAATGATGTTGAATTCAAGTTTACGAACACAGGTAAGAATGATTTATTTATCCGCCATGTAAGATCTACCTGTGGTTGTACTGCAGTTCAGCAGGGGACCCAGGGTGTTGGAATCAAGCCGGGCCAGTCGAGCTCAATAAAAGCTACCTTCAACTCAGGAGGTTATTCAGGAAAGGTAACGAAAGCTATCTACGTTTATACTAACGACCCGAAAAACTCTGAGGTTGTACTCATGATTAATTCTGATGTCGAACAACAGGCTGTCCCGAAATAGTGCACTGATTATTCAGGAGGGTATATCACAGCCTCCAAATATAAATCCCGAAGTTTTTTCCGAAAGGAGAAAGAAACATCGTAAAAAATATTCTGTCGATGAGTATGTTTCCGGTATTATTGCCGGAAACATTACTATTCTCAGTCAGGCAATTACAATGCTTGAAAGTTCACTCCCGGATCACTACAAAACTGCACAACTTATTATAGAGAAGTGTCTGCCATATAGTTCAAAATCACTCAGAATAGGCATAACAGGAGTTCCCGGAGCCGGGAAAAGCACATTTATTGAAACATTCGGATTACTACTCACAGGTCTTGGAAGAAAACTTGCAGTTCTCACCATTGATCCGAGCAGTGAACAAACAAAAGGGAGTATTCTTGGCGACAAGACAAGAATGGAAAAACTAAGCATACACCCATTTGCATATATCCGCCCTTCACCCGCTGCAGGTACTCTGGGAGGTGTTGCCCGTAAAACAAGGGAGACAATTATACTGTGTGAGGCGGCAGGTTTCGATACGATACTTGTCGAGACAGTAGGAGTAGGGCAGTCGGAGACAGAAGTTCATTCGATGGTTGATTTTTTCCTGCTGCTCATGCTGGCCGGAGCAGGCGATGAACTTCAGGGAATGAAACGGGGTATTATGGAACTGGCTGATCTGGTTGCCATTACCAAAGCTGACGGATCAAATCAGCTTATAGCTGAGGGTGCAAAAGTCACATACCAGAATGCAATACATCTCTTTCCTCCCAAACCTTCTGGATGGAAGCCTCATGTAGTTGCATGTTCAGCCCGCAATAACACTGGTATAAATGAGCTTTGGGAAATCATTATGGAATATGTCAGAATGACCCGCGAATCGGGTTATTTTGAAGATTTCAGGAAACAGCAGGATATAATAAGAATGCATACAACAATACTTGAGTATCTCAGGACATCATTCTATAATAACGAGGAAGTAAAACTAATTAAGGCAGAGATTGAAAGTCAGCTGAGTGCAGGCACTATAACATCTTATCAGGCTGCTGTAAAGCTGCTTGACAAATATTTCGAAAGGTGAGGAGGATATGCAATAATTTATATCTTTGCCACAATCAATTCAAATCTAATCATATATAAAAATAAAGTAACCTGTTATGAAAAAAGTAATTTATCTTTTTGTGGCTGCGGTTCTGATGGCAGCATGTTCTTCTGAACCTCATTATACCGTAAAGGGAAAAATTGATGGATCTGATACTATTACCTTCTATCTTCAGAAAAGAGAAGCCGGAAGAATGGTTTCTATTGATTCCGCTGTTTCGAAGAATGGTTCATTCACTCTAAAATCAGGAAAAATTGATTTCCCCCAGATGGTTCAGCTTGCAGCAGGAGAAACAAGAAAGAGAGTATCATTCTACCTTGAAAATAGTGAAATAAGTGTTACAGGAACACTTGATTCTCTTTTCAAGGCAAAGGTAACCGGTTCCAAAACACAGGATGAATACCAGAAATTTATAGATTCAAATAAGCCCCTGAGTGATACCTACGCAGGAATATATGGTCAGTATCAGGAGGCTAACAGGGCTGGCGATGCAGCTAAAGCTTCTGCAATAGAAAAACAACTTGACAGTCTTCAGACTGAGATGGGTAATCTTCAGAAGAATTTTGTAAAGGAGAATCCAAAATCATATGTAACCCCTTCTATTCTGTCGAGTCTGGCTTATGAGATGGAAGCTAATGAAATCGAAGCAGCAATAAATGAATTGGATACTGCAGTGGCAGCAATTCCTGCGATGAAAGCACTGAGAGAAAGGGTTCAGATAATGAAAGCGGTGGCAGTCGGACAGAAAGCCCCTGACTTTATTATGGATGATGTTAACGGAAATCCTGTTGCTCTTTCTTCGAAGATCGGTGCGAAACTTCTGCTTGTTGATTTCTGGGCTGCATGGTGCGGACCATGTCGTCAGGAAAACCCGAATGTTGTTAAAGTATATGCTGAATTTAACAAAAAAGGATTTGATGTATTCGGTGTCTCTCTTGATCAGTCAAAGGAAGACTGGGTTAAAGCTATAGCTGACGACAAACTTACCTGGACACATGTTTCTGATCTTCAGTACTGGAGTAATGCTGCTGCAAAAATGTATGCTGTAAACGCTATTCCTGCCAACTTCCTCCTCGACGAAACCGGTACAATTATCGGTAGAAACCTGAGAGGTGAAGATCTGTATAATAAGGTTAATGAAGTACTTGGAGCTAAAAAATAGGCATCAGGCGCCAGGCATCAGGCGCCAGGCATGAGATACAAGAAAATATTTAATATAAAAGGCTGCCTCAGAAATGAGTAGCCTTTTTTTAATTTTCTTACCTCGCACCGCGTACCTCGTACTGCACACCAGCATTATTCCGTCTTCGTAATCTCTTCAAGTATAAACCCAGTCCCCCGTACCGTACGTATGTCGATGTTTTTATCTTCCGAGACATATTTCCTTAGCCTGCTGATGAATACATCCATGCTTCTTCCAAGGAAATAATCATCTTCTCCCCAGATCTCAGTAAGTATATCTTCGCGGGCAAGTACTTTGTTCTTGTTAATGATAAAATACTTTAGCAGCTGAGCCTCTTTTAGGGTAAGTTTTTCTTTTGCACCTCCGCTGGTCAGTTCTAGAGAGTTGTAGTTGAGGACAGTGTCAGATACTTTATATTCGTCGTTAGATGAGGAGTAAGCCCGTTTCAGAATGTTGTTTATTCTGAGGATAAGTACTTCAGGATCAAATGGTTTTGTTATGTAGTCGTCTGCTCCGATTTTTAGTCCGCGTACAATATCTTCCTTAAGGCTTTTTGCAGTCAGAAATATTATGGGAATAGATGGCTGTGCCTCTTTTACTTTTTCAGCCAGGGTGAAACCGTCCATCTCAGGCATCATAACATCAAAAACACAGATATCATACTTACCCTGGTTAAACAGCTCCCAGGCCTCCTTACCGTCGCGGCCAAGAGTTACATCAAATCCGCTGATGGAGACATACTGGCTCAATATATTCCCAAAATCCCTGTCGTCTTCAGCTAATAAAACTTTCATATCACGAATATTATTAATTTTATATTGTTACAGTAAAGATACTACTATTCAGATTTAAATATATCAGATAATTGTGATAATCCGTTCTCATTAATGGCTTCAATTCTGAAATAATAAGTTTCCTCTTTATCCATCGATTTAAGCCAATACTCAGTTGAGCCATAAACCATAATACAGTTGTATAGTTTATCCGGAGCTATACCAATGTAAATGTTATATGCGTAGGCATCATCAACAGCCTTCCATTTCAGCCAGGCACTGCGCTTATCTGTCTCCGTTCTCAGTACTGTGAAATTATTAACAGTGCCCGGTTTATCTCCTGATCCCTTTCCAAACACCCGCAGTCCGCTAATTGCAAATTTCCCTGTTGGAACATGTATGTTTTCAAGTTTAATGTAACGTGCTTTGACGGGATTAGCTAACTCAATGTAATCATGCGGGACATCAGTATTGTTTTTACTCTTATCTGTAAGCAGTGTCCACTTTTTCCCGTCAGCTGAATAATAGAGTTTATACTGGTGGTAAATGTTTGTCTGCTTGCCCATAAGTTCTGCATACTGATCAGCATAATTAATCTGTACAGCTCTTATTTCAGAAATTGCTCCAAGATCACTTGAAATCCACTCTCCGGTATTCCCTGTTGAGGCAGACCAATAGGTTCTTATATCCTCGTCAACTGCATTGTTTGCCTGATAACCGGCAAGCGAAGAAGAGACCTGAACAGGTTTGTTGAAGTTCAGCAGCATCCATCCGGTGAACCGGCTTTTCAGATGGTCAGTATTACTGTCGGGAAGATAGTGCGGATAGTCACCAAAGGCAGTATTGCAGTACATTACATTATCCTTGTCGAAACCAGCTGGCCATAAACCCAGTCTTCTTTCAAAGCTGTTTTTAACTGATATTGAAATTGTACTCACATGCCAGTAATTATCCCACTTATCCTGGAATGTTGCTCCGTGTCCTGCACCTCTTGCAAATCCGCCCGGTTTATAAGATAAAGGTAACGACTGGTGAATAAATCCGCCAAGGGGCTGATCAGATACTGCAACTCCGTCGGCATAGCCGCTGAATTCAGTGCCCGGAGCTCCATACTGAAGATAATATTTGTCCTTGTATTTTGTCATCCATGCGCCTTCAATGAAAGGATTGAGAAATGTATTATCGGCATATTCCCCGAATCTCTGCCAGCCAAAACGTTCGTCGTTCAGCAGAAGCAGTTCTTTTCTTGCTCCAATGGGACTCAGAGTTTTTCTGTTTATTTCAATTCCGTATAAAGGGTAAGAATTGCTGCTGCCATTATACATGTAAAGCCTGCCATTTGAATCGGTGAAAAAGTCGGGATCCCAACCGCCGATATCAAATGAATCGACTGCTTCTTTCCATTTGTTGGCTTTAGGATCGGTACTCATCCAAATGGGAAAATTTTTAGAGTAGGTCGATCCGAATGCTAGAAGAGTGTCACCCTGAACCCACACTGCAGGTGCACAGAGGTCATCGTAGACTTTATGATATGGTTTGAGGAACGACCTTGACACGAAATTCCAGTGGTTAAGATCATTGCTCCACCAGTAACCCCATTGATTTGTAGAGAACAGGTAATAGTCTCCTTTATAAAGTACGATTACAGGATCAGCTGTGGCCCTGTGTTTTCCGTTCTCTGTAAAATTCGGGATTGGGCAATAGCCGTAATCAAGATTTATTGGATTACAGTATGTTTTTTGGGCAACCGACTTTGCACCTGATAAGACCAGCAATCCGGTTACAATAAATATTTTAAACCTCATCATGAATATTCGGTAAGGTTAAGGTAAAAGTACTTCCTTTTCCAGGTTTGCTGCTTACGCTTACGTCACCGCCATGGGCTTCAGCGATCTTCTTGACATAATAGAGTCCGAGACCAAGACCTTTGAATTTGTGGATATTCCCGGTGGAAGCTCTGTAAAATTTATCGAAGATATGTTTCTGGTCATTCTTTCCAATTCCAATTCCGTTATCAGAAATACTTATAGATACATTTTCTTCTGTTGAATTCCCCTCAATTTCGATAACAGGAACCTTATCAGAATACTTAACTGCGTTTGAAAGTAGGTTATTGATAAGAGTTGTGAAGTAAACAACATCGAGGTCGAGTTTTCTTCCGTTGAAGTTGTACTTCTCTGATATTGTGGCTCCGTTCCCTCCTCCTGATTTGAAACTGAAAACAACTTCACTCATAAGATCCTCAATATCAACTGTTTTTTTATCGAGCTGGAATTGAGTTCTTTCCCACATGCTGATCTCAAGAATCATGTTTATGAGCTGATTGAGATGGAGACTCTGTTTGCCAATCAGTTTTGCTGTTTCGAGTATCTTCTCTTCATTGGTTCTTATCTGAGGCATCTGAAGAGTTTTGCCGGCGACCGTGATTGTAGATAAGGGAGTTTTTAATTCATGCGTCATGTTGTTTATGAAGTCAGTTTTAAGATTTGAAAGCCTCTTTTCCTCAGCAAGGTTTCTATAGGTTATCATAAACATTATTCCAACCAGAATTATGCTTAGAGTGCTCAATCCCAATGATGAAGAAGTCTCTTTCATAATTGTCTTCTGCTTCTCTGAGAAATCGATATAGCATTCAAAATCAAGCCTGTAGTAATCGGTCTCGGAACGGTCGCCCTTAACAAGGATTTCTGATGTGGGTCTCCTGTTCACAGGAGGTGGCCCTCCAGCAACCCTGGGAACTCTTCTGCTGGCAAATTCTTCACTTGTGTAAATGGGTATAATAGTCTCCTGATTAATCAGCTCAAAACGGTTGATGATGATCTTAAAATTAAAATTTTTGTCGATACCTGCTCTTTCAAAATAGTTTGATAAATAAGCTGAAAGATCCTCTTCCTTTATTAAGATCTTAGACACAAATTCGTATACCTCTTTCTTCTTCAATACTATTGCTGAATCATCTTTAATTCCAGCCAGATCTTTTATTGATTGTACTGAATACCAGTTGATAAGATTACGGGCAGTATCAAATCCATCAGTACTCATGCGTCTCGACATACTGGATAAAGCATCCTGGGAGAAGGTCCTGTAACGAAGATTGAACATCTCATTCTTCTGATTCCATATCCCTATTACTATATAAACCTGAACGGAAACAAGAATTAATATTGAGACTATGCCTGCGATAAGAACGGAATTTCTTTTTTTCATAATATTTATATATGCCCTTCAAAATTATTCATTTTATCGACACAACTTGCAGTTACCCGAAACATTAACCCGGCATTAACCTGGTGTTAACAAAATAACATGATCCTCGGCTGTATCTTTACATCATCTAACTAACAAGAGGCAGTCATGAAAAAGTTTAAAGTATTTTTAATAGCAGTAATAATTCTCTCAGCCGGTTCTTTTATTCAGCAGGCAGTTGCCCAGGAGAAGACAAAGGCAGAGCTGGAGAAGGAGATGAAACTACAGCAGATGATCGAGGAGCAGAAAAAAGCGATGATCGACCAGAAAGCTGCTCAGGCTGAGTCAGAAGATATCCTGAAACAGAAGCAGGAAGAGATGGAAGACTTGATGAAAGATCTTCAGGTGAAGGTTGAAACTGAGGGAAAAGCCGGAAGCTCAGTACGAGTCTATACTCCGAGAGGCGGCAGGTCCTTCGGTATAGATGATCCCTTCATTATTGGAGGTTCAGGCAGTGATTATGCCTTTTTCGGTCACTCATTCAGTGACACGGAAAGAACTACCTGGGACTTTTCAAAGTCTGTTAAAGAAAGTACCTTCTCGAAGGATTATACTTTCGATGTTGAAAAGACCGCCAAGTCTGTTTCAATGTCTGTTAATGGTGATTGCAAAGCAGGAGAGATCCGTATTAAGATCATAATGCCGAACGGAAAGAGCTATTCGGAAATTCTGATCGATGAATTTGGCAATCTGAACTGGAGAAAGTCATTTTCAATTAGTGAAACTGAGAATAAAGATAAGGCAGGTGAATGGAAGTTCCAGATCAGCTCAACTAAAGCAACCGGTTATTTCAGAATTTCACTTCAGACAAATTAGTTTTCATTCCTTTGATAATTATCTCGCAAAGGCGCAGAGGCGCAAAGTTTAAACTCTGCGTCTTAGCGTCTTAGCGAGATAATCTTGTTATTCTGGTTGAGCAACAGCTCTTCCTCCTTTAACACTTTCGGCACGAATTGTGAATTTGCTTCCGTCACTAACAATCCATTTTACGTCAATACGCTGATAGCCTCCAATATTTGGTACTTCGAGCCTTTGCGGATTCTTCTTCTGCTCCCTGTTGATACTAAGGTCTTTATTCTCAACAAACATACCGGCTATAACTTTGCCTCCGTCAAGATAAATATAGTCAGGCGGATCAATTTTAAATTTCAGGTTACTGGCTGAATGTGTCGGAATCATCCTCTTGTTTTCAACAGTTGCACTCACCTCCTGTAATCCGCCCGGAAGTTTCTTTACCTTTATATCAGATATTTCAAGTTTTGGTGACTGATACGCATTATAAATGCAAAAGGCTGCATTGCGGTGAGCATCGGTCTCAAGAAGAAATCCGGGATGCAGTCTCCCGAAGTTTTTGCTGAATCCTCCAACTTCTACTTCTCCGTATACTGGATGATTGATTTTCTGCCATGGGATAAAAGAATCTTCAAACAGTAACAGCCTGTCAAATTCATATGAATCGGTTTTTGTAGTGTCGTAGAACATAAGGTACGGGTGCCATAATTCATTTGAAAAAACAAAATATCCCATTGCACCATGTGCCCAGTCGAGTTCTCCTCCCCATACGGTGTACATATCTTTCCATATAGTCACAAGTTTATACCCTGCTATCATAAGTTCCCCTTTCTTTCCGATTGCATCAATTACTGCATCATCGGCACGGCTGTAGGCTTCTGCCCCTCCTCCCTGAATTGACGGACCTCTGAGTATCATGCCTCCTGAATTGTGAAACGACTGTGACCCGGTAATATTCCTGTGCTTAAGCATGAAGTCTCTTACTGCCTGATTTTCAGGCTGGGCAAAAGGATACTTGTCAGCTCCTCCCTGTATATAGTTTGGCTCCCAGTTGAAACCCCAGTCGCGGTTTCCGTCATACCCGCCAATGCCATCCTCATTGACTAATCCATCACCGTCATTATCAATGCCCTCAGAACCAAGAACTTCAAATTCCCCTTTCTCTCCGGGTTCAACACGTATCATTCTGCGGGGATCGGCCGGATCAGTTTTAAACATTCCATTAGGGTTCTTTCTTCTCATCTGACTGATGTTCTTATCGTTATTCAGGTCATCATAGCCATCTTCATCGAAAAGACCATCACGGTCACTGTCATAGGGCATCAGTCCCGACCTGGGAGGCATGCCAACAAGTGTAAAGTAGTCTCTTGCGTCAGGGTTTATTGTAGGAGCTATATAGAAGGTTTTATCCTTAAGTAATTGATTTATAAAGGCATTATCGTTATACATTTCACACAGATACCAGGCTGTATAAAGGGCCATTTCAGTTCCCTGTATTTCAATTGAATGTATATTGCCATCGATCCAGAAACCGGGTTTGAGATCGGGACTCTGAACCTTTTTATCGGAGATTGTCAGAACAATAATATCTCTTCCCTGGTATGATTTTCCTGCTGATTCCATTGTAACAAGATCGGGATATGCCTTAGCAAGACGTGTGCAGATATCTGCCACTCCCTTGTAGGTGTTATACTTGTTCCATGAGACCTGTACTTTAGGATTCTGAGGTGTACCCGCCGCCCTGAAGAACATTTCATCATTCTGTGCATTCAGAGATGAGGTAATTAGCTGAATGGCAAAAGCGATTATTGTTATTGAAAATATCTTTTTCATGATCTTGTTTTTCAGATGTGTTACTTAAGTTCTATTGTTGAGCTGATGGTTCCGGTGTTAAGAGCTCCGGCAGTGACTTTAACACTCCCTTTGCCGCTTATCAGCCAGCTGAATTCGGAAGAGGCATCACCCTCAAGCCTGTTTATCCTCTGTACTTTTACTCCGCTAATTAAAGATTGGCCTTTTGCGGGCTCGAGTGACAGACGCATTATTCTGGTGAAAGTGTTTATATTACCGATCTCAGCACATGTGGAAAAGATACCTTTATTATGGACTTTCAGGGTCAGCCTGAAAATATTCTCTCCGGCGTTTTCAGTGCGGATATCGAGGAATTCCAGCTCAGGGTGCATTGATGCAACAGTGGTAAGGAATTTATAGTTCTTGTTTATGAGTGCATCCAGTGTATCTGCCGGCGGATTGACCATTGCAAATGGTTTTATCCCCCCTGCTTCTGCTGCCTTTCCGGGGTAATCAGGATGATCGATTGGTGTCCATGGAACAAATACGTCCCTTATCCTGTTCTTCTCAGCAAATTTTAAAAATGCAGCCTCCTGATTTTTACCTTTTTCTGATGGAAACCACCAAGCGGGAGTACCAAAACTATATCTGCCGTAATGATAATATGCCCATTCGAGAAAATTGCCCGGCATTGGCTTTACTACCGGGGCTCCCTTAGCACCGGTTATCTCATGATATTTGTCGGAAACAAGTTTGTTAATTATTTCGTCACTTTTCATTATTGCTGTAATTCTTCTGTCAGCATTGGGTCTGTCGGCTGACTTCATTGGTTGTCCGAGATTATCCTGCAGACCAAAGGTAAAAACAGCAAAAACGTTGAATTTGCCGAATAAGAAGTCAGCAACTGCTTTTGTCTCAGGTTCCGACATCGGATATAGTCCGGCATTTAAACCGAATTCCTCATAGTTGAATGTGAAATTCCTGTTGAAGTTAGTACCGCCGGGGCCATCCTCATTAAATTTGTCATCTTTATCATTATCGGTACCTTCTGTAAAAAGCAAATAACTTCCTTTTTGCCCTTTGGATAGATCTGCTTCGGCCATTATCCTTTTATCTTCATCGCTCTCGATAAATTTTCCTGAAGGATCTTTAACACGAATGAGAGTTATAAGTCCATCTTTATTAAGGTCTTCGTAAGGATCTTCATCAGTTGAAAAATCTTTATCATCGTCGGTTGGCCTTGAATTAACGGACCTTTCATATTTTATTTCCGAGAAATACTGTTCAGTTGCATCGGGGCTGACATCGGGGAATATATAGAAAGATATTTTTTCAAGGAGAGCCTTAATTTCAGAAGTGGCAGCGTCTTTTAAAAGAGAACCTGCAAATCCGAGAGCCAGCTCTTTTCCAAGAATATGGTTGCCATCGGCTCCTCCCACTACAGCGATTGCCGGTTTATTATCCTTGTCGCCTGTACCGATAGTCACAACCCAGATCTCTTTGCCACCTGAGGTTTTTACCACAGATTTTACCGAGCACAGAGAAGGGTATTCCCTCGCCATGGCTTCAATCTTCTGCGACATTGTTTTATAATTACTGTATTGTGTCTGTGCATTAAGTTGCATAATACCAACGCATAAGGCTATTGGTATTAGTAATAGTCTGAAGTCTCTTTTCATCATATATGAGATTTGTATTAAATTTTGCCTGGTTTGTGAGGTTTAGCTGAAGGAGATCTGAAATTGCAGTTATTGAAGAATGGATCCCAGTTTCTGTTTTGGTAGAATTCAGCAGTTTTGATATTGAAATACCCCAGAATGTGTTTTGGTGAGACGGTATATATAAGCTCGTCATTGTCTCCGAAGTATGGATCAGTTATTGTGAGAACCTCTTCAATACCAATGTCATCCTTATTAGATGCGGCTAAGTAAGCCTCATAAGTTGTTTTCGGGATGGCTATGATTATTGTATATGATCCGTAGTCTTTCCGCTGGAATAGAAAATACGTAACTTCTATAGGTTCATTGGGATTAACCCGGTCGGAAGAGTGGGGTAGCTGACTTTCAAAGACGAAACCCTCGTTCATTATGCTTTCAACAACGCTGAATTCTTTGGTGTTATGGAGGAAGAAATAACAATCCCTGAAATTCTTTAATACCGATGCAAGTATCTCACCTTTATTCTTCATCCGTCAGAAAATGGGTTTTCTGTTTAAACGATCTCAAAAATAGCTTATATTATTTTATTTACAACACTTAAACCATTTGTTCTGTTATATGTTAAATTTGTAGCCAAAACAGACATGACTCCTTGATGAGAAAAATATTCTTTTTCCTGATAATAATTCTGATTGCTTCATGCGGGAGGCAAAGCAAAAATGGGAATGAAAGGATCATAACCGTAAGTATAGCACCTTTTAAATATTTCATTGAAGCAATAGCAGGTAAAGATTTTGCAGTTAATGTTATGGTTCCTGCAGGTTCGGATCCTCATATTTATGAACCCTTTCCCGAACAGATAAACAATCTGAGAAAGTCAGTAGGATATATCAGTAATGGTTATTTGGGATTTGAAATGAACTGGCTCGATCGTTTTTATGAGTCCAACAGGACGATGAAGAAACTTTCCCTCGGAACCAATATTGTTCCGATAACAGGGGAGCACCATCACGAGGGAGAGCATGTTGAAGGAGCTGATCCTCATTACTGGGTTTCTCCTCAGTGCGCTTCAGTTATGGCCAGAGATGTTAAGGATTTTCTATCACAACTTAATCCTTCTGAAAGTGTTAAGTATGAAACAAATTATCAGACTCTTCTTTTGAAAATTCAGGCTATTGATATTAAAGCAAAAGAGCTTTTCGGATCTGTTAACCAAAAATCAATAATGATTTACCATCCGAATCTCGCTTATCTTGCCAGAGATTATGCACTTACTGAAATTTCCGTTGAGTATGAAGGCAAAGAACCTTCTCCGTCACGTTTGCGGGAGCTTATTGATCTTGCAAGGAGGGATAACCTGAAAACAATCTTTATTCAGAAGGAGTACGATACTAAAAATGCAAGGGCTATTGCTGATGAAATAGGTGCAAAACTGATAGTTATTGATCCATTATCAGCAGATTGGGACACTTCAACTATTGAGATTATTGATGCTCTGTATAAGAGCATGATTGAAAATTCAAATTAAACTAAAGAGATGGCTCATCTTTTTGAAATGCATTCTTTGTCGGCATCTTATGGCGCTCTTACTGTGCTTAAGGATGTCAATTTTGTTGTGGACGAGAATGATTTCATCGGAGTTATCGGACCCAATGGCGGCGGCAAAACCACACTTTTAAAAATTATACTTGGATTGCTTAAACCTTCTGAAGGGACTATTGTTTTCAACGGAAATATCTTAAACGGAAACAGGATCGGTTATCTTCCGCAGATGTCAACCGGCGATATCAACTATCCGGTAACTGTAACAGATATTGTTCTCTCCGGTTTAATGATACAGAAAGGATTCATCTCAAGAATGAATGCTTCCGATAAGATTAAAGCAGCAAAGGTCATAGACGAACTTGGATTGTCTGACCTGGCAGGTGCAACAATAAATGAATTGTCGGGAGGGCAGATGCAGAGAGTATTTCTTGGAAGGGCAATCATCGGGAACCCTAAACTATTGCTGCTCGATGAGCCCGGCAACTTTGTTGACACCTCCTTTGAGAATGATTTTTATGAAAAACTGAGGGAGCTGAATAAGCGCATGGCAATTCTTATGGTCTCGCATGATGTGGGAACAATCTCATCTCACATAAAATCATTTGCCTGTGTGAACAGGACCCTTCATTACCATCCTTCTCACGAGATTACAAACGACGACCTGCTGGCATACGGATGTCCGATTCAGCTTATCACACACGGAGAAGTACCTCATACTGTTTTGAAATACCATAACAAATAGTGGAAGCAAATATTTTTCAATACGAATTTATACTAAAAGGGCTGCTCGGGGCAATATTTGCGAGTATAACTGCTGGTCTTGCAGGCACTTATGTTGTATCGAAACGCATGGTATTTCTAAGCGGAGGAATTACACATGCCTCATTCGGGGGAATAGGAATAGGATATTTCCTCGGATTCAACCCCGTGATAGGTGCTGCAGTTTTCGGCATTATGTCGGCACTGGGAGTGGAATATCTTTCGGTCAGACAAAAAATCAGGGAGGATTCGGCAATTGGTATTTTATGGGCATTTGGGATGGCTATTGGAATAATATTCATCTATCTGACACCCGGATATACTCCGAATCTTATGAGTTACCTTTTTGGCAGTATCCTCACTGTTACAAATGCAGACCTGATTGCTCTGGGGATTATGTCGCTGATACTGATATTGTACTTCGGGATTTTTTACAGGACAATTCTGTATATATCTTTTGATGAAGTGTTTGCCAGGACCTATTCTTCATACGTAAATATATTCAAGTATCTGACTACATCGCTGATAGCCCTGACAATTGTTCTGAACATTAGGATGGCAGGTGTTGTACTTGTTATTTCACTGCTTACAATTCCGCCAAATATAGCCATGTTGTTTACACGCGTGTATTTAAAGATAGTGGTGTGGTCGATAATTGCAGGATTTGTAGGCACAGCAACAGGTTATGTAATTTCATACTTTGCAGGGATACCTGTTGGCGCGACAATAATATTTACATTGGTGATTATATGGGTAGTGGCAAAGATCATTAGTCAGTTGTTAATGAAACTCAGCTCAGATAAATAGCTTCGAATAAAATATATAATTATTCGAAAAAAGGATTATAAAGTCAAATTTTAATTATAAATATTATGGATTACGATCTGATTATAATAGGAAGCGGACCAGGTGGTTACGTAGCAGCCATCAGGGCTTCACAGTTAAAAATGAAGGTTGCAGTTGTGGAACGTGCAGAACTTGGAGGCATCTGCCTGAACTGGGGATGCATACCAACAAAATCACTTCTCAAGAGCGCGCAGGTTTTTGATTATCTGACTCATGCTTCTGATTACGGGATATCTGTTTCAGGTGAGGTAAAACCCGATTTCAATGCAATTATTGCAAGAAGCAGAAGTGTTGCAGACGGCATGAGCAAAGGGATTCAGTTCCTTTTCAAAAAGAACAATATTACTCATGTTAAAGGATTTGGACGTCTTGCAGGTAATAATACTGTTGAGGTTGAAGAAACCGATGGGACCAGAAAAAATATAACCGCGAAAAGCATCATACTGGCAACAGGAGCAAGATCGAAGGAGCTTCCCAACCTGAGACAGGACGGGAAGAAGATTATCGGATACCGTGAAGCAATGATACTTGATAAGCAACCGGGTTCTATGGTTGTTGTTGGTTCGGGAGCTATTGGGAGTGAATTTGCGAACTTCTATCAGTCAATTGGTACCGCCGTCACTCTTGTTGAGTTCCTTCCCAGGATCGTTCCTAATGAAGATGAGGAGGTGTCAAAACAGCTGGAGAGGTCCTTTAAAAAGATGAAAATGAAGATTATGACAGATTCATCGGTGGAATCGGTAGATACTTCTAAAGAAAAGTGCCTTGTGACTATTAAGACTCCAAAAGGTTCGGAAGTTATAGAGACAGATATTGTTTTTTCAGCTGTAGGCGTGACAACAAATCTTGAAGGGATCGGACTTGAAAAAGCAGGTATAAAAACCGAAAAAGGGAAAGTTGTTGTTGATGATTACTACAGGACTTCAGTCGAAGGTGTTTTTGCCATCGGTGATATAGTGCATGGTCCGGCACTTGCCCATGTAGCTTCAGCTGAAGGTATTATCTGTGTCGAGAAGATTGCAGGTATGGATGTTGATCCACTTGATTATAAGAATATTCCGGGTTGTACCTATACAAATCCGGAGATAGCTTCGGTAGGCCTTACAGAGGCTGCTGCCAAAGAAGCCGGATATGAAATAAAGGTCGGTAAATTTCCTTTTACAGCCTCAGGAAAAGCAAGTGCCGCAGGAGCAAAAGATGGTTTCGTCAAATTAGTTTTTGATGCTTCTTACGGAGAACTGCTTGGTGCCCATATGATTGGAGCGAATGTAACAGAGATGATTGCAGAGGTTGTGGTGGCAAGGAAACTTGAGTCTACGGCACATGAGATTATTAAAGCTGTTCATCCCCATCCTACAATGTCGGAGGCAATAATGGAAGCCGCAGCAGCAGCTTATGGAGAAGTGATTCATCTCTAAAGCAACCTTTTTAAGCTATTTAGCATCATTCTTAAAAGGAAATACTGGCATTTAAGATAATTATTTTATATTTTTATCTTCTCAAACAGGTAGAATACCTTGACCGAGATAAAAAAAATAATAAAAGGTTGTCTTGCCGGCGACAGGAGAGATCAGGAACTCCTGTACAGAAGGTATGCGTCAAAGTTATACGCTGTATGTCTTCAGTATTCAGGAAATGACGAAGAAGCAAGGGACATTTTACAGGAAGGATTCATTAAGATCTTTGAACATCTGGATCGTTATAAATATGAGGGTTCTTTTGAAGGCTGGATGCGCAGGATAACTGTAAATACCGCACTTGAGAGATTCAGAAGCAGGAATAACCTGTACAGGGTTGATGATATTGATACAATTCAGGAGCCTGAGACTGAACCTGATAATTATGATTATGCAGGACTAGAAGCGAATGATCTGCTTGAAATTATAAGGGAGTTGCCACCGAAATACAGGATGGTGTTTAACCTTTACGCAATTGAAGGTTACTCACATAAGGAGATCAGTAAAATGGTCAAGATTTCAGAGGGTACTTCCAAATCAAATCTGTCACGGGCCAGGATGATCCTGCAGAGGAGAGTCGGGTCCTATACAGGAATTAAGAAGAGTGTTGCGAATGGATGACAGGAACGCAAATATTGATCTCGTTTTCAGAAATGGACTGAAAGATTATGAAGTTCTTCCTCCTCCGGAGGTCTGGGATCAGATTCAGCCTGCTATAAAGGGGCATGCACCGCGTTACATATTTCTTAAGAGTGCTGCAGCCGTAGCTCTCCTTTCTGCAATTAGTTTTTTTGCTTACAGAGCCGGTCAGCAAACTGTAGTTTTTCCTGAATTCAGTTCTGTAGCTATGAATGTTGAAGCTGCTACCCCTGTATTTGTCAGGAAAGAAGATCCTTCACAGGAGATAAAAATAGTTACAGCCCGGCCTGAGATACTGATTGCTCAAAGCAATATTGCCCCTGAATCAGAAAGTTTACAAGCTGGTAACGAAAACGAGGCTCAGTTATTTGATATCTCAAATTTACAGATGGACAATACTCTGTTAACTGACAGATCTTCCCTGCAGCAGGAGCCTGCTTTTATTGATATTGCCGGACTGCCGGCAAGAACATTTGTTGTTGAGGAGATTGAACCGGCTTATATGCCTGATGTTAGTTCTGTTAAGGATACCAAACGATGGTCAATTGGCGCTCTTGCCTCACCTACAGTCAACTCAAGGGTTATTACAAACAAGAACGATCTTACAGAAATGCTTGCCGCATCGGAGAATTCACTTCCGTCTTATTCCGGTGGTGTAGCAGTATCCTATAAACTTAATAAGAGATTTACTGTACAGGCTGGTCTCTATTATTCTTCTCTTGGTCAGAAATTGGAAGGTATAGGCACCTTCAGTGGATTTGAACAATATGATTATACTAAAGGGGCAAACAACTTTGACGTGCTTACCACCAGCGGAATTGTGAAAGGCAATAATTCTGATGTGTTTATGATTGCTCCGGGAAAGGTTGATCGTATCCAGACACTCTATACAAACGATGTATTTGATCCTCTGAAGGCCAATCTTAAGGTTATAAACAATAATTTGTTCCAGAAATTCAGTTTCCTTGAGTTGCCCGTGGTTCTGAGATATAAGTTTGTCGATAAGACTGTTGATCTTAACCTTGTTGGCGGATTATCATATAATATGCTTCTTGATAATTCTGTTTTTACATTTAATGACGGGGAAAAGTATTTTGTTGGTGAAACAGCTGGTCTTAATCCTGTCAGTGTCAGCAGTTCACTGGGGATGGGTGTGGAATACAGTTTTTCAGAGAAACTCTCATTTAACATAGAACCGACATTGAGATATTATATCAATCCGTTTACGAACATGAGCGGCTCAGAATCACATCCGTATTCCTTCGGCCTCTTCTCCGGACTCTCCTATAAGTTTTAAATTCCCTGAGTATTAGTTTTATTTATTGCCCTGAGCTCTTTGCTCTGTGCCCCGTGCCCTGTGCATTTTACATTTTGAACTTTGCTTTATAAAAAGGTACTTTCCCGATGCAAAATTATTACCTTTGCAGTTTATTTATTTCAGCTCTGCAAACTATGATTAATATGCACAGGAAAACAATATTTACAGCTTTCACAATTTTATTTTCTGCAATAATAATTCTCTCAGTTGTATTTGGATTTAAGGGATTCGGGAGAAGCAGCAGCATTATGTCGGAACAGTTCGATACTGTGTATTCTATCCAGTCTTTTAAATTGCCCGAGAATGTAACATTCGCCGGGGAAAGGATGCCTCTTGAAAATTTTGACACCAGGGAGAGCCTTGAACGTGAAATCCTTACCAGTGCATACAGGCACTCTTCTACTATAATGATAATCAAAAGGGCAAACCGGTATCTTCCGGTTATAGAAAAGATCCTGAAGGAAAATAATATACCTGACGATTTTAAATATCTTGTTGCTGCAGAAAGTGAATACAGTAACATGATCTCTCCTGCCGGAGCAACAGGATTCTGGCAGATAATGCCTGAAACAGGAAAAGAGGAGGGGATGGAGATAAATACTGTTGTTGATGAAAGATACAATGTCGAGAAATCAACTCAGTTTGCCTGTGATTACTTCAAAAGGTCATATGAGAGATATGGCAACTGGACATTAGCTGCCGCATCTTATAACGGTGGCAGAGCTGGTCTTGATGAGCAGATTAATATTCAGAAGCAGAATAACTATTATGATCTTCTATTAAATGAAGAGACTGCAAGATACATCTTCAGGGCGGTGGCCTATAAGCTTGTTATAAACGATCCTGTTGCTTATGGTTTTGATCTGAGCAAGGATGACCTTTACCCGGAACTAAAATATTACGAAGTTAAAGTTGATAGTGCAGTCACAAATTTCTCTGATTTTGCTGAAAAATACGGTACTAACTACAAGATGCTGAAGTTTCTTAATCCCTGGCTCAGAAAGCCATTTCTGACTTCCAGACCTAATAAGACATATCTTATCAAAATTCCTGCGGAAGGGATGAGAAGTATTGAAAAAACAGAAGTTCTAAATTAATCCTTTAAGGCAGAGCTGATATGAGTGAGGAGATTAATGTACTTGGTGCCCGGGTACATAATTTACAGAATATTGATGTAACAATTCCGCGTAATAAGCTGGTTGTAATAACCGGACTGAGCGGAAGTGGTAAATCTTCACTTGCCTTTGATACTATCTATGCTGAAGGGCAGAGGCGTTATATGGAAACCCTTTCAGCATATGCGCGGCAGTTCCTGGGTGGTATGGAACGTCCCGATGTTGATAAGATAACAGGCTTAAGCCCTGTAATTTCAATCGAACAGAAAACCACAAACAAGAATCCCCGGTCTACAGTCGGTACTATTACTGATATTTACGATTTCCTTCGTCTTCTTTATGCCAGGGCAGGTGAGGCTTATTCCTATGCATCAGGTGAAAAGATGGTAAGGTATACCGATGAGCAGATCCTTGAACTGGTAAAGACCCGGTTCGCTGGCAAAAAAGTATATTTCCTTTCTCCTGTTGTAAAGGGCCGAAAAGGTCATTACAAGGAGTTGTTTGAACAGCTGAGGCGAAAGGGTTTCCTTAATGTCCGTATTAATAATGAAATAAAGGAACTTACGCCCGGGATTAAACTCGACAGGTACAAAACTCACTTTATTGAGCTTGTAATAGACAAATTCAGGGTAGGCGAAACAACAGATAAACGGCTTCACGACTCAATCCTTATGGCTCTCGATCAGGGCGAAGGGATTATGATGGTACTCGACCCTGAAAATAATGAACCCCGCTATTTCAGCCGGCATCTGATGTGCCCTGTAACTGGTTTATCATATAATGAACCTGCCCCTCATACTTTTTCTTTTAACTCCCCGCAGGGTGCCTGCCCTCACTGCAATGGTCTCGGAGAGGTATCAACTATAGATGAGGATAAACTTATCCCCGATAAAGAACTCAGCATACGAAAGGGGGGCATTGAACCTCTCGGTAAATACAGAAACATTTGGATCTTCTGGCAGATAGAAGCCATAGCAGAAAAAAACGGATTTACTCTCGATACTCCAATAAAGGATATTCCTCAGGATGTCTTAAATAAAGTTCTCTATGGCTCCGATGAGGTACTTAAGCTTTCAAATACTCCGCTTGGAATGAGTTCAAACTACTTCCTTACATTCGAAGGTGTGGTTAATTTTGTTGGTAATATCGAAGTTGTAAACGGACAAAAAAGCGGCTCAAGAATTAAAGATCAGTATGTTCAGTACAATGTTTGTCCCGAATGCAATGGAACGCGTCTGAAAAAAGAGTCTCTCTACTTCAGAATAGCTGATAAAAACATTGGTGAACTCTCTGCAATGGATATTAAAGATCTTTCAGCATTTCTCGATGGTATAGAGGAGAGGATGACAGGGAAGCAGAAACAGATAGCGGCAGAGATACTTAAAGAAATAAGGGCGAGACTTGGATTTCTTCTGGAAGTTGGATTGGAATACCTTTCACTTAACAGAGGGTCAAGGACTCTTTCCGGTGGAGAGAGTCAGAGGATAAGACTGGCAACCCAGATCGGATCGAGACTTGTAAATGTCCTCTATATACTCGATGAGCCGAGTATAGGATTGCACCAGAGAGATAACAGAAGACTGATTGAGGCTCTCAAGCAGCTGCGAGATGCCGGTAATTCTGTAATCGTCGTGGAGCACGATAAAGAGATGATCCTTTCAGCTGACTATGTGATTGATATGGGTCCGGGTGCAGGTCGTCACGGCGGACTGGTAGTCGGACACGGCCGGCCTGAAGAGTTAATGAAAACGGATACACTTACAGCATCATACCTGAACAATAAAAAGAGATTCAATATACCTGATGTCAGGAGAAAAGGTAATGGTAAATCGCTTGTACTTACCGGGGCAACCGGACATAATCTTAATAATGTTGATATAATCCTGCCATTGGGTACCATGATCTGCATCACCGGTGTCTCAGGCAGTGGTAAATCATCTTTGATCAACCAGACGCTTCATCCTGCTCTGGCAAAGAAATTTCATCATGCAGGTCAGTCTCCTTTGCCTTATAAAGATTTATCCGGACTGGAATACCTGGATAAGGTGATCGAGGTTAATCAGTCACCTATCGGCAAAACGCCCCGTTCAAATCCGGCAACATATACAGGTGTCTTTACAGATATAAGGAAGCTTTTTGAGCAGACAACTGAGGCTAAGATCAGGGGATTCGGCGCAGGAAGATTTTCATTTAATGTCAAAGGAGGAAGATGCGAAGGTTGTGAAGGGGCGGGGATGAAGACAATTGAAATGAATTTTCTTCCTGATGTGTATATACATTGTACCGAGTGTAACGGGAAACGATATAACAGAGAGACACTGGAAGTTAAGTATAAAGGTCAGTCAATAAGCGATGTGCTGGAAATGACTGTAAATATGGCAGTTGAGTATTTTGCTAATGTCCCGTCGATATTTCACAAAATAAAAACACTTCAGGATGTCGGACTGGGATATATTAAACTGGGGCAGCAATCTACAACTCTTTCAGGGGGGGAAGCACAGCGGGTAAAACTGGCGACAGAACTGGCACGGCGCGATACAGGGAAGACGCTTTATATTCTGGATGAGCCTACAACCGGTCTTCACTTTGAGGATGTCAGAGTTCTTCTGGATGTGCTGAATAAACTTGTTGACAGGGGAAATACAGTTATAGTAATTGAACACAATCTTGATGTTGTGAAGATGGCTGATTATATAATAGACCTCGGTAAAGAGGGTGGTAAAGCCGGCGGGAATATCCTCTTTTCAGGATCACCGGAAGATCTTGCCCGATGTAAAGAAAGCTATACCGGAAAATATCTTTCTCCGGAACTTAAAAGATAAGAATTTGGTTATATTTGAAACAGTAATATATTATTCGATTTGTAATGGAGAAACCAGCAGACCTTATTAAAGATGCGTTTACCGAGAAGACATGGCATGAGATTCATACAACTGATTCATGGAGGGTATTTAAGATTATATCTGAACTGGTCGAAGGTTTTGAAAAACTTGCACGTATAGGTCCTTGTGTCTCTATTTTTGGCTCAGCACGAACACATTACAATGACAAATACTATAAACTTGCAGAAGACATTGCATTTAAACTTACCCAGAATGGTTACGGGGTAATAACCGGTGGTGGCCCCGGTATTATGGAAGCTGCCAACAAAGGAGCCAGACGAGGAAATGGAAAGTCGGTAGGTATAAATATCGACTTGCCGTTCGAACAGCATGCCAATCCTTTCATTGATAATGACAAGCTCATTACTTTTGACCATTTTTTTGTAAGGAAAGTGATGTTCATGAAATATTCCCAGGGATTTATAGTACTTCCCGGAGGATTCGGAACTTTTGACGAACTTTTCGAAGCTATAACCCTTATTCAGACACGGAAAATTGGAAAATTCCCGATCATACTTGTTGGAAAAAAATACTGGAGCGGACTTGTAGAATGGATAAAAGCAGAAATGCTTGAATCAGAGCATACTATCTCACCGGCAGATCTTGATCTGTTCACTCTTGTTGATACTTCAGATGAGGCTGTGGAATATATTGTGAAATTCTACTCAAGGTACCTGCTAAGTCCAAACTTCTGATCAGACTTTTCTCATTCTGTCCATTTCACGGGTTGCATCCTTGCGCTTGAGGGTTTCGCGTTTGTCGTATTCCTTTTTCCCCTTGGATATTGCTATTTCAGCTTTTGCAAGACCTCTGTCGTTGATAAAGACTTTAATTACAATAATTGTAAGCCCGGTTTCCTTTACTTTTCTTTCTATCTTTCTTAATTCCTTCTTGTTAAGAAGCAGTTTCCTGTCGCGGATTGGATCATGATTATTGAGATTTCCCCACCAGTATTCTGATATATGCATCCCCCTGAGATACATTTCTCCGTTTTCGAAAAGGCAATATGTATCTGAAATTGTTGCTTTACCAAGCCTTATTGATTTAATTTCAGTCCCTGTAAGCTTGATACCGGCAATGAATTTCTCCAGGAACTCATAATCGTGAGAAGCCTTTTTATTCTTTATTACAATATTTCCGGTTCCCCCTTTCATACTCAACAGTTAAGCAAAAAATGAGTAGTAAACCTTATCAACAAGCATACTGAGCAGCACACTTGTCCCGACATAAATCACGCCCAGAGTAATTGTTGTTGCAATAAGCAATGGCATTTTTTTATACTGAGGAGGATTTAATAGCTTTTCAGCGCCTGTCCAGAATATATAAAGTCCGTATAGTCCAATAATATTTACAAAGAGCAGTGACTCGAACAGCCGGCTAAGTATCTGGCATAAAATAAAGGGAGCAAGTGAGTATGCAATTAGTCTGAATGAGACTGAAAAATCTTTTCCAAGGTCAAGCGGGAATGTGATCTCACCTAATATAAATGAAGTCAGATAGATAGTTACAAAGAACACAAGGAACCATTTAATCCCAGTAAATATTGAATATACAGGAGATAATTCAGTGTTTGTAAAAAGGAGGGAGCCGGCAATTGCTGATATAGTTACTAAAATAATCAGGGGAAATAAAAAATTATCCCTGGTGGCTTTCACAGATTTATTCTCTGAATCAATTGTTTCCCATGCTTTTACAGGAGAAAATATAATATTTCTTAATCCGGAAAGGAAGAATTTGTAATTCATAAAAATTCAGATTTGAATGCCCCGCAAAATTAAATAAATTTATGGTATATTGCTTTTCCTACCGTAATCATTAACTGAATACCTGTGGAATTGAGTTCAATCTATGATATTTTAGTTGTTACCGGACCTACTGCATCCGGCAAAACATCCCTTGCCGTAGCTCTTGCCAGCAGAGTCGGTGGTGAAATCATAAGCGCTGATTCGCGCCAGGTCTACAGGGGCATGAACCTAGGTACAGGGAAGGATTACGATGATTATTTAATTAACGGGAGTGTCATTCCATACCATCTGATAGATATCGCCGACCCTGGTTATAAGTATAATGTCTTTGAATATCAGCGCGATTTTAATAAAGTGTATACAAATTTGAAGTCGAGGAAGGTATTTCCTGTTGTTTGCGGTGGTTCGGGAATGTATGCCGATAGCATTATCTCAGGTTATAAAATGGTAGAAGTGCCACCTGACAGTGGGCTCAGGGCTGAACTCGAGAAAAAATCTTTAGAAGAACTCAGAGATATCCTGTCGACTTATAAAAGTCTTCATAACATTACTGATATAGATACAAAGAAGCGTGTTATCAGGGCTATCGAAATTGAACATTTCAATAGTAACAGACTGTCTAAAAAAGGTATATTCCCAAAACTTAATCCTCTGATAGTAGGCATTTTGTTTGACAGAGACTGCAGGAGAAAACGAATTACAGAACGCCTTAAGCAAAGACTTGATGCCGGAATGGTTGATGAGGTAAAGCTGCTGATTGAAAATGGTGTCGATACTGATACACTTCTTTATTATGGATTGGAATATAAGTACATAACTCTCTATCTGACAGGTAAGTTAACTTATGAAAAGATGGTTACTGATCTTGAAATTGCGATTCATCAGTTTGCCAAGAGGCAGATGACCTGGTTCAGGGGCATGGAGAAGAGGGGCACAGTAATCCACTGGCTTGATGGAAACATGCCATTGGAGGAGAAACTATCTAAAGTAATTGATTTGTTAATCTAATTGAACAGGGTATATGTAGGGAAGAGTCGCGACTCTTCCCTGCGAAATATTATTATTTGAGATACGTCTCCAGCCATTCAAAAAATTCATACTGCCAGATAACTGCATTCTGTGGTTTGGTAACGAAATGGTACTCATCCTCGAAAAACAGAAATCTGCTAGGAACTCCCTGTAACTGTGCTGCCTGAAACGCTTCCATGCTCTGGGTATATGGTATTCTGAAGTCGTTTGCGCCGGTTATTATAAGTATAGGCGTGTCCCATTTGTCGGCCATGAGATGCGGTGAATACTTGTAACTTTTTGGTGTATTCCAGTATGGTCCTTCAATATCTTTATCAGGGAACCATAACTCCTCAGTAGAACCATACCAGCTGGTAAAATTGAACATCCCGCAATGTGAAATAAAGGCTTTGAATCTTCCGCCATGCATACCTGCCAGATAAAATACAGAGTACCCGCCATAACTTGCACCAACGGCACCAACCCGCTCTTTATCAACGTAAGGTTCTTTCATCATTGCATCGGTGGCATCGAGGTAGTCCTGCATATTGGCTCCGCCATAATCTCCTGAGATCTGCTCTTTCCATTCCTGCCCGAATCCGGAATTCCCTCTTCTGTTTGGAGCAATTACAATATATCCTTTTGCCGCCATCATCTGATAGTTCCAGCGGTACGACCAGCTCTGATCAAGCGGTCCCTGCGGACCACCTTTGCAAAATAGTAAGGCAGGATATTTTTTTGCAGGATCAAAGTCAGGCGGATAGATTATCCACATCTGGAGATCTTTTTTATCTTTTGTCTTTATATACTTCTCTTCAACCTTGCCCATTTTTATCGACTCATAGATAGGCTTGTTGATTGAACTGATCTGTTTAACCTCTCCGTTCTTCGTGTCAACAACAGAAATCTCAGGTGCCATCGACATTGATACCAGTCCTGAAACAAGCACTCCTGATTTCAGGTTAACCGGACCAAGATTATGTTTGCCTTCAGTCACTTTTGTAACTTTCCCATCTGAAATGTTTGTTTTAAACAGCTGGGCTGTACCCAGATAGGAACTGACAAAGTATAGTGATTCGTTGCTATCCCAGTTTATGCTTTCAACATCATAGATCCAGTCCCTGGTAATCCACTTCCTCTTATCTTCACCAATACTGTAAATGAAAAGCCTGTCAAGATCACCCTCATATCCGTCTCTTTCCATACTCTGATAAGCTATAGAGGAACCATCCGGTGAGAAGACAGGATATTTGTCATAACCCTTATTCTCCTCCGTAATATTGGTTTCAGTTTCTTTCTTTAAATCATAAAGATAGATGTCAGAGTTGGTGCTGCGCGCATCAGCCATTCCCGTCAGTTTCTTCGAGGTGTATGCTATATACCTGCCATCGGGGCTCCATGATATTTCAGCCTCATCAAAGTATGGTGCAGTAGGTGATTCATATCTCTGATCTTTCATAATGTCTTTTTCATCCGAAACAGCAGTTCCGTTAAAAGATGCTACAAAGATATGACTGTAGGAAAAATCGCTCCAGTAATTCCAGTGACGGTACATCAGGTCGTTTATGATTCTGACTTTTGCTTTTGGCAGATTGTACTTCTCATTGGCTGTCTGATCAAGTTTGACCCTTTTTGTGAAATAAATTTTATCTCCTGCCGGTGATATATTGAAGATCTCAAAGTCGGTAATTCCTTCAACACTCTTTTTGTCTGATCCGTCCTGATTCATTACCCAGAGGTTTCCTTTGTTGGTATAAGCAATTGATTTGCCATCGTTATACCATTGCGGAGAACTTCCTCCGTCAGTGGTGAGCTGAACAGGATCGCCTCCTGAAACAGATAACCTGTAAATGTTTGTAATTCTGGCTTCTGTAAGGAGGTCTATGTCAGTAACAGTATAGAGTATGGCAGAGCCATCAGGAGAAAGCGTGAATGTGCCTAGCCTCCTGAATTTCCACATTATTTCTGGTGTCATCACACCGCCTTTTTTCTCCTCAGCAGTAAGCTGATTATTTATTTGTGGCTGAGCTTCTTCGCTTATGACAGGTGTTTTCTCTTTACATGATGAAGTAAAAAGCAATGCCAGAAGAAGTACCGGAAAGAGATATCTTTTCATAACTGGAATATAAAATATTGAATAATTATTTCTTAAGCGCGTCAGACACTTTGGTCTTCAGCTCATCATATAATTCAGGATTGTCCTTAAGTATCTGTTTAACAGCATCTCTTCCCTGTCCAAGCTTGGTATCACCATAGCTGAACCAGGATCCGCTCTTTTTGATTATTTCAAAGTCGACACCCAGGTCAACAATCTCTCCGAGCTGTGAAATCCCCTCACCATAAAGTATGTCGAAATCAGCCTTTTTAAAGGGAGGTGCGAGTTTATTTTTTACTATTTTGACTCTTGTGCGGCTTCCGATTATCTCTTCACCCTCTTTTAACTGGCTGGTTCTCCGGATGTCAAGCCTTACTGAAGCATAGAATTTAAGGGCGTTACCTCCGGTTGTTGTCTCCGGATTGCCAAACATAACACCGATTTTATCTCTCAGCTGGTTGATAAATACACATGATGTATTTGTTTTGTTGATATTGGCAGTTAATTTCCTCAAAGCCTGAGACATAAGCCTGGCTTGCAGTCCCATTTTTGAGTCGCCCATCTCACCTTCAATCTCTGCTTTTGGTGTAAGTGCAGCTACTGAGTCGATAACTACGATATCGAGTGCTCCCGACCTTATAAGATTATCAGTTATCTCAAGTGCCTGTTCGCCATTATCAGGCTGGGATATAAGAAGATTTTCAACATCAACTCCGAGTTTCTCGGCATAATTACGGTCAAAAGTATGTTCTGCATCAATAATTGCGGCGATACCTCCGTTTTTCTGGGCTTCAGCAATTGCATGAATAGCCAGGGTTGTCTTTCCGGATGCTTCAGGACCATAGATCTCAATCACTCTTCCACGCGGTAATCCGCCAATGCCAAGGGCTGCATCGAGACCGATCGACCCTGTGGAAATAACCTGAATGTTTTCAATGGCATGATCACCAAGTTTCATTATGGTTCCCTTGCCGAAATCCTTCTCGATTTTTCCTAATGTGACTTCAAGTGCCTTAAGTTTTTCTTTGTTTATCTCTTTTCTTTCTTTGCTCATATTATTGATTTTATTGATTATATATATCAAAAAGCTGTTCTGCATGACCCGCAGTATTGACCTTTGTAATGATCTTATCAATCATACCATTACTGTCAATAATAAATGTTGTTCTGATTACCCCGAAATAGCTTTTGCCATACATTTTCTTCTCACCCCAAACTCCATAATCATTTAGTATTTTCTTTGAGGTATCGGCTATTAAAGGAAACGGTAATGTATATTTTCCTGCAAAATTCTTATGTGATTTCTCGCTGTCGGGACTTACTCCGACTATTGCAAATCCTTTTTTAATGAATGCATCATAATTATCACGCAAACTGCATGCTTCGGCAGTGCATCCGGGTGTATTATCCTTTGGGTAGAAATATAGAACCAGTTTTTTACCTGCAAAATCACTCAGCTTTACTTCCTTGCCATTCTGATCAATACCTGTAAATGCCGGCGCCTTTTTACCCTCTTTTAGCTCTGCCATGGTTGTTTATTTTGTTATTATGGGTAAATTTACGAAGTTTGAATTGTTTTCTGCAAGAAAACGTTTATTTGTTATTAACATATAGCTAATTACAGTCATTTTTAGTTTAATACTAAGTAATTTAATATCAATAGTTTGTGAAGATTGATCGTGATAAATATAATACTTTACAGGGACAGAAGTTACTGTTGATACTTTTATTTGCCATATGTTATTATCCCTCCACTGTTTTTTCTCAGAAGGTTCCTGTAAAACCAACCCGGCAATCATCACTTGAGGCATTCGCAAATAAGAATTATGAACAGGCATATAATGAATTTAAAGAACTGCTGATTTCCTATCCAAAGGATCCTCTTTATAAATACTATTCCGGTGTATCACTGATCAATCTGAGCAGAAATCCGCTGGAAGCAGAGTCTCTTTTAAAACAGGCTATTCAGAGTTCAGCAGTTATTAAGAGCCTTCCTCCAGATGCATTGTTTTATCTGGGCCGGGCCCAGCAGATGGCTGGCAAGTATTCAGAAGCATCAGGTACATACAATCAGTTCATTGATCTGGCTGGCAAAAAAACTGCAAAGGAGTATAATGTTGCTGACTTTATAAAACAATGTATTGAGAAAAAAGGGAAGATCCCCGAACCTGAAGCAGAACCAAGAATTGTTGCAGCAGTAAATAAGCCGGTTCCGCAGCCTGCTGCTAAAGTGGCTGAAAGCAAGCCGGCAGCCATAAAAGATACCCTTACCCGCAAACCTGTTCCTGCAGCTTTCGACAAAATACTTGATGATGCCCTGGAGCTTCAGACAAAGGCTGATTCACTAACAAAGTTGGCTTCTGATCAGAAGAAACTTCTTAATACCCTTCCGGAAGCTGAAAAGCCAGGATTAAAAGCTAAAATAGCTCAAAATGAGGCAACAGCACTATCGTTTCAAAAAGCAGCAGATGAGAAGTATAATGAGGCACAACTATCTGTTAATAAGGCATCCGGAATTGTAATAAAAAATGAATTAAAAGACACCATAAAACCACAGCAGGCAGTCTCAGAGAATGTAAAAACTGCTGCACCTGCAATCAAAAAAAATGTACAAACAGACACTAAGGCAGATACAGCAATAGTTGAAAAGGTGGTAATAAGTAAGCCTGTTGAGGTGTTTTCTTTTTTTGAAGTTCTTCCGAAACCTGTTACAGATCCAAAAGAAAAAATTCTCATAGATCCTGAAGTTCCTCCGGGACTGATCTACAGAATTCAGATAGCAGTATTTAGAAATCCTGTTGCACCAGCTTACTTCAAAGGGATAACACCAGTATATGGATTTAAAGTTGCAGGAACAGACAAGACAAATTACTTTGCAGGGATGTTCAGGCGCTCAGCTGATGCAGCAAAAGCACTCTCTGCAGTTAAAGCTAAGGGTTTTAAAGATGCATTTGTCATCGCACTTTCAGGCAATAAGCCGGTTTCGGCTGACAGGGCGGCACTTCTGGAAAAGGAGTGGGGTAAGAAACCATTTGTCACAAGGGTCGAGGCAGAACCTCAGGTTCCTGCAGATACAATACCTCCGACTCTCGCTTTCAGGGTCGAGGTTATGAGGGTATTGAAACCTGTTAAGGAGGATGTGATTGACGGTATGAAGAAGATGGCAGGAAACAGGGGATTGGATATTCAGACACTTGAAGATGGAAAAATTGTTTATTTGATCGGGAATTTTATTACTTTTGAGAGCGCTGCAGAATACACTGATCTTCTGATACGGAACGGTTACAGGGAAGCCAGGGTAGGAGCATGGCTGGGGAAGAAAGAGATACCCGTTGATACTGCAAGGCAATTATTTGAAAACCTGCAATGAAGGAAAGAACTTTACATAGGGATGATAAGCTTAAGAGTGGCAGTGAGTCAGGTTCACTGGTGCTTTATAATGACGATGTAAACACTTTCGATCATGTAATAAAATCGCTGGTCGAAGTGTGCGGACATGATCCGGTGCAGGCAGAACAATGTGCTCTTATTGTTCACTTTAAAGGGAGTTGTGATGTGAAAACCGGTTTGCCGGAGGTTCTTAATGCGATGAGCAGATCGCTCAATCTTAAAGGTCTGAATTCAAAGGTTCAGATTTTATAATAGGGACATAAAATCTTATGTCCCTACAATTTTATTTTTCCCTGTGAAATACCCTGTAAAGCGCTCTGTCTAAAAAAGATAACAGGAAAATCCCAATTAGTACATACATCAGGGCTGAAGGCAGATTGATACTGAAAATGTTATTGGTATCGATTTCGGGCAAATCAAGTTTGAGGGTTTTTAAAAATTCAAACGCAGGAATTAAGAACGTCTTGTTTCCGGTCTCTGGTATAAAGAAGGTTGTTATAATAAGTATTACAATAAATACAGAAAAGATATAGGGGACAAGAGTCCTCTTTTTGGATTTTACAGTTGCCCTGACCGGAATCTTTTCAGTTTCGATAACAGACATAACCTTAGATGTAAATCCTTCAGGAGCTTTTTCAATCCTTTCAGGATTAATATATTGACTCAGAAGATCTTCTGTATGTTTTTCCTGTTTATCCATGATATATTAAATTTTTCTTTTCAGCTTTTTCAATTATCTCCTGCATTTTCTGCCTGGCCCTGAATAATTTAACCTTCAGATTCGATTTACTTATTCCTGTCACTTCTGATATCTCATCAGGACTAAGCTCGTCATAATAAAAAAGTGTAATCAAACCTCTCTCATCTTCACTTATTTTCTGAAGTGCAAAGTTAAGTAATGCACTCCTGTACTCTTTGTCTGCTTCTTCCTCTGAGTAACTGGTACCTATAAAATCAGTTGCGTCAGCCGGAAAATCCTCAAGTGATAAAACTTCTTTCTTCTTAATCCTGATATATGATATTGAAGTATTATAAACTATCCGGTAGAACCATGTTGCAAAGCTACTCTGCATTTTAAAACTTCCAAGCGACCGGTATGCTTTTAAAAATGAATCCTGTGTGATCTCCTCAGCCTCTTCGCGGCTGCCTGATATCCTGAATGCGAGGTTAAAGGCCTTATCTTTATGCCGGTCAACTATATAACTGAAGGCGTTGGTGTTTCCTTCCAGTACCTGTTCAATATATATTATGTCTCCCTTATAAGCCATTTCAGATCTTTGACGAGCAAAGTTATGAATTGGTTACACGATTAAAGAAAAAATATTTATTCTGTTTTTTGTAACCTGACTGATTACTCTTGTGTCTAAAGCACAAAAAGAGTTATTAACCAATAATTATAAGTTATGGAAGGTTTGATTGGATTTATCGCATTTTTTGCAACAATTTTTGGTGTTGTATATGTTCATTATACAACACGTAACAAAGAAAGAATGGCTCTTATCGAAAAAGGAGCTGATGCCTCTTTGTTTAATACAGGTAAGGAAGCTGTGAAATGGAATTTCTCATGGAGTAAGTTTACTCTGAAGATAGGAATGCTTGCAATGGGTATCGCAATTGGTATCATGGTTGCTGCCCTGATGGCGCAGGCTCAGATTCTTGATGAGGATGCTCTCTATCCTTCGATGATCTTCTTCTTTGGTGGTCTCAGCCTTGTATTATTCTATCTCATCGACAGAAAAAACAAATAATTTGTTGTTGTTGTTGTTGTTGTTGTTGTAGGGACATAAAATTTTATGTCCCTACTACAATTTTTATGTCCCTGCAATCACAATTTTTATTTTGTATAATAATCGATCATATCTTTAATTGCCTTCTGGCAGACAGAACAGAATCCTTTCGGCCCGTTACTTTTCATTCTGCAATCCAATTCCGGACGGAAGATTCCTTTTGCAGAGTATCCGCCGCCTTCAAACAAACCTGTAACACCATTGTATTTCTCCTCAGCAGGTGTAGGTACGGGAGTCTCCTTTGCAATCATCTTTTTCCATTTTGAATCAAAATCTACCATAGTGGTAATATTTGGTTCCCATGGTTCTACATTAAGCGGATAAAATTCATCATAGGCTACTGACGAAGAATAATACTCATCAGCCAGTCCTGTAAACCCATGACCAAATTCATGTACGAATACCTTTAAAGAAAGTGCATGACCCGAAGTTGTACCGCTGTAATAGTTGTATACACCTCCGCCACCGTATCTGCTGCTGTTTATAAGAACAACAATGTTATCATGAGGTACAACAGCTGCAAAGTCATTTACAGATTTGATATCCTGTGTGGTAAGATACCTGTCAGTATCAAAGGTATAGAAGCTTGAATTGAGTATCGTGTTCACATAAATCTTTTCCCCGGGAACATCTGTACCTGATTCCTGGGATACTGCTTCAACAGCCCAGATATTGAATTTATTCTTGTATTCAACGAATGGGGCTTCTGCAAAAAGGGCATCTGCAAGTTTTTTGACATCTTCTCTGAATTTCCCCATCTCATCAGCGGTATAACCCTCCGCAATAAATGCAAGATCTACTGACTTGTCAGGGTCTCCGCTGCCATAAACCCTGGAATATTTTGCGTTAACCGGTTTTTCCTTTCTTATAAAGTAATCGGAGGGATCAATTGATACTTCATATAACGGGGAGAATTGGCCGGTCTTTTCCCTGACGCTAATTTTGAATTTTATTTTATTCTTAGGGTAAGGCATAGTGGCTACTTCGTAAAAGCTCCTTTCTATCTTCTTCGCCTCAGATGTGGTTTGCCACTCCTGATAGAGAGTACAGAATCCTTTAGAGTAAATCAGTATGTTCTCCGCTTCATCAAATACTTCATACCTGAAATTTCCTGAATTGAATGGATCAATCAGGTTGGTTCTTGAACCTGCAAATATTGGTTCTTCCTTTAATCCAACAGGATATACGATAGTTTTCTGACTGTTACCTGAAAACATAAAATCAAACCTCAGGACTTTATCGGTAAAGTATTTATCATAGCTCTGCTGGGCCATTCCGGGAATTGAAAGGGTAATCAAAAGATATAGAATAGATGTTCTCATGGGAGTATATTTGATACTGTTTTTGGCAAAGCTAAAAATATTCATTCAGAGAGATTGATAATTTATCTATTTTTGCGACAAATTATAAAGTGATTTAATATGCCTTTAATTAATGATCCCGCAATTTGGCTGAAAGAGGTTTTCTTAAATGCAGGATTAAGCTATAGTCTCTCCACTTTTCTGAGTACAGTAGGGCTCGTAGTAATAGTCCTTCTGATAAGCTGGCTTTCAAATCTTATTGCAAAAGTAATAATCTTAAAGGTTGTTACGAGAATTGTTAAAAAAACAACCTCAACCTGGGATGATATTTTCCTCGAGCAGAAAGTTTTTACAAGATTGTCACATCTGGCTCCTGCTCTTGTGATTTGGTTTATGGCAGGATGGGCCCTTAAGACCTATCCTACGTGGCTAATAGTTGTTCACCGGCTGACATACCTATATATTGTAACAATTGGAGCTGTTGTAGTAATATCGTTTATTGAAGCATGGCACAAAATTTATCTCACACTTCCTATATCGCAGCACAGGCATATTAAAGGATATGTTCAGCTTGTAAAAATATTTGTTATTCTGATTGCTCTCCTGATTGTAATATCAGTTGTATTTAAAATAGACATCAGGGCCATAGTTACTGGTCTTGGAGCAATGGCTGCTGTACTGATACTTGTGTTTAAGGATACTCTGCTTGGACTTGTAGCAAGTATCCAGCTTTCGGCAGATAAGATGCTTAAAGTGGGTGACTGGATAACAATCCCCGGAAGAGAAGTTGATGGGACGGTAACGGATATTACTCTTAATACTGTCAAAATCCAGAACTTCGATAAGACAATTATAACGGTGCCAACTTATTCTCTTGTAAATGAATCATTTCAGAACTGGAGAGGGATGGAAGAGTCAGGTGTCAGACAGATAAAAAGACACATTTATATTGATATGAAAAGTATCAGGTTTCTGGACAGGGAATTGAAGGAGAAACTGTGTAAAATTCCTGTACTGAAAACATATATTGAGAGCTCCGAAAATAAATCTGGGATTTTTAAAAACGGACTTGATAATCCTGATAATCCGGTTTTCACTTCATCTAACCTGACTAATCTTGGAGTTTTTCGTTTTTATGCTGAAGCATACCTCAGAAATCATCAGTTTGTCGATCCTACCCAGACTGTAATATTACGTCACAGGACTCCTGATGGTAATGGGTTGCCTCTGCAGGTTTATGTTTTCACCAAGAACAATACATTCGCCCCTTATGAAAATATTCAGTCGGAGATATTCGAACATCTGCTGGCTATAATGAATGAGTTCGGACTTAAAGTTTACCAGCAACCAACCGGCGAAGACCTTATCACATTATCGAAAAAATGAGTAGTAACCAACATCAATAATTATAATCATGGCTGACCTTAGTACCAGAATTAGTGATTTTGTTTGGAAGAATCTGAATGAAAAACATGTTACAGGGAAAAAGGATCCTTTCTGGGAGGCTCTCCGTAATACAGGAACAGAACTTTGGCTCGATACCGGTGATATGGAGGAGGCTGAATCAAACTGGTCAGCTGAGATGAGTGCCCTTACAACAAATAACACTCTTCTTAATAATGAAATCCAGAAAGGAATTTATGATATCTTCATTTCAGAAGCAAAGAGCATAGTGAGGGAGTTGCCTCAGGAAGATCGTGTTAAGGAGATTGCTTTTATTCTGAATGCCCGTCATGGCCTGCGACTTGCACAGAAGTTTGGCGGCTATGTCAGTGTTGAACTTCATACTGATACTGCTCATGATATAAAGGCGATACTTTCTTACGGAAAGAGATTTCATGATATATGTCCTGAACAGTTTATAGTAAAAGTGCCCTACACTGCTGAAGGACTGATTGGTGCAAGACTGCTTAAGGATATGGGAGTGAAGATTAATTTTACCCTCGAGTTCAGTGCCAGGGAAAATGTACTTGTGACCCGTGTGGCCCGACCAGATTATCTTAATGTATTTCTTGGCAGGATAGGAGCATATATGATTAACAACAAGCTTGGTGATGGTTCGGGAGCAGGAGAGATGGCAGTTATTGCTTCCCAGAACTGGGTAACCGGCCTATCTGCAGAGAATCCCTGGCAGACTAAACTTATAGCTGCAAGTCTCAGAAACCATACTCAGCTGGAACTTCTTGCAGGAACAGATGTTTATACAATGCCCCCGAAAGTAGCGGCATCCGGACACAAGGAGTTGAGTGGGAAGTTTTCTTCACGGATGCATGAGAATTACGACATAAGTATGTTTGACTCAGCTAAGGAAGCACACGTTGAAAAATTCTGGGAAGTTGATACAAAGGTTCTTCATCTGGCAGAAAGACTGGCAGCCAAAGTACCGGCAACCGGTTCCGAACTTATACACATAGCTCATGAAGAGGGCTGCGAGGATATGTTTCCATCACTTACAAAGGAAGAGAAAGGCTTTATTGCCTCCGACGGAAAAATTCCGGTTCATTCACGATGGGAGAAAAAAATCAGCGAAGGGAAGATTGCACCTGATACCCTGCTTACACTTGCAGGGCTGGCATCATTTACCTCCGACCAGCGTGAGCTCGACCAGAGGATCAGAAACATAATTGAATAGGTCAGACAGCCCTCTGTCTTACAATTTCATATAAGAGAATACCTGCAGCTACCGAGACATTAAGTGAGCCTATTGCTCCCGTCATTGGTATTTTTATATGCTGATCAGCCAGGGCTATAAGCTCTCTGCTGATACCTTTATCTTCTGAACCAAGTACTAAAACAGCCGGACCGGTGAGGAGAACTTCTGATGCCACTGTTCCTGATTTTTCACCTGCACAGATCACCTTTAAACCTGAGTCCTTAAGAAATTCAATCGATCTGACAATGCTTTTTTCCCTGCAAACAGGGAAAGTATGTAGCGCGCCGGCTGATGTCTTTACAGCATCAGCCGTTATCCTTGCAGATCCTTTTTCAGGAATAATTATACCATGAGCTCCAAGACATTCCGCAGTACGTACAATTGCGCCAAAGTTCCTTACATCAGATACCCCGTCAAGAGCAATGATTAGCGGGTCTTCCCCCTTTTCAAATATCATTGGCAGAAGGTTGGCAATATACTGGAATTCAATCACCGACAGCCATGCAAGAACGCCCTGGTGGTTCTTTCTTGTAACAAGTTCTATTCTCTCAAGCGGAACTATCTGATATACTATATTATGAGTTCTGACTTCATTCATCAGTTCACGATAGAGTTCTCCCTGAAGCCCCTGTTTAATCAGTAGCCTGTCAATCTGTTTCCCGGCCTTAATGGCCTCAATTACCGCTCTTAATCCAAAAATACATTCGCTTTCTTTCTGCATCTGATTATTGATTATATGTCTTCCGGATTATCAAGACGGAAAACTATTCCTTTTCTCCAACTGGAAATTGCTTTATCCCAATACGTTACAAGTGTCTCGCTTCGGCTCAGGAAAAAGTCATTATCAGAATATATATTGTCTTTCTTTTTAAAATTAAAGAACAAATATTCCTCTTTCACACTGTATCTTCCGCCCCATGAGGATTTAACGACCGGTTTCCTGTATCCCCAGCTTTCACCCTCAGATGTTTTATAAACCTTATCGGGCGGACCATAAATAATATATATCATTCCCCTTTCAGTTCTCCACCCTTCTTTATAGGATGTAAAATAGTAATTGGAATATTGAACACGGGTATAATAAATTCGGATCAGTTCCCTTGCTTTTTCAACGTTTCCGCCGCATTTAATCCAGAATTCATCAAGGGCTGCTTTCGGTTTAAGTGCTGAACGTAACCCTTCAACCTCATCAGTTGATGCCAGATATGCGAGTGGTTCAATCATTACCTCCGGAGTAGTCATGGAAGGATAGTCTGTCCCGAAATTCAGAAGCGTATATCCATCTTTAATTTTCCTGTCTACAGAGAAAAGATAAATACCGGGGCGTGGCAGCATCAAAGGCATCGTGTCTGAATATGGTATTGCTGCAAGTTTCTCCGGTTCATAATCAAGGACTTTTTCAGGAAGGATCATAGAAGGAGGATAGGGAATCTCCCTGAATGGTTTGAAGTATGAGATATAAAGGCTGTCAACCGGGGCTCGGTTGTACAGAAGGTTAAAATATTCGTTTTCTCTTACGACGGGATTAAAGAGAAGGTTTTTCTCAAAATGCCCCACAGTCTTAAAGTTGTAACTGTTGAAAACAGAGTTTGTATTAAATGGTACAAAAGCCTGCACTACCTGCAACCTTAGCCTGTCAAGTATTTTTATCTCAGCCATATAGTTGCGTTCCTTCTCAACTTTAAGAGGGATATTATAAACATATTCAGGAGTGTTTGCTGCCTTTATAATATTAAGATTATAAACAGCAGTGTCTGCAAGAATCCTGCCCTGACTGATATCAAAAAGTTTTACAGTTACCAGCATTACAGCGGTTGGAACACCCTGTGGATTGGCTTCTGAGAAAAACAGATCATTACCAAAGAATTTAACAGATAGCACTGATGTCTCAGCAGACTGATTATTGACATTATACCTCGGACTTATTGGATTTTTTGTAGGATTATAGAGGTACGAAAGATCTTTATTGTCGAAGGCTGGCTGAGTTGATTTGCATGATGAAAAAAATGCAACAATCAGAAAACCAGCTATTAAATAAGGATATTTTATGCCAATACACGTTTTCATCTCCGGGTCTGGTTAACTTTTTACTGTGTTGTTTTCTCTCCATTCTATCCTGAGACGGCAAAGCTCTTTATTATCGCCGGTTCGGGAAATTGAGTGGCTATAACTATTATTCTTCTCACTTTCAGACGAGGTTCTTATAATCACTTCCTCATCATATTTTGATTCAGCAAGATAGTTTATTTCAGCTGATTGAGGTTCGTTTTTCATTATGAAATCCAGATCATAAGTATCACAAACCCAATTCAGGTATTTTACATTATTTGTATGAAGGTTAACGTCCAGATCGCTGATCTTTATTTTGTACAGCGCCTGTGTCTGCCCATCCTGACAATTGTTTTCAAGTTTTGAAGCATATCTTATCGGAGAAACCTCCTGATGAAGATTCGGATTGTATGTTGCAAGAATTGAATCTGGTCTCTGAACTCTTTTAGTAGTTCTGTCAAGAATCAGCCACGATGATGTTCCCGACGCGATATGTCTGCCATCGGGATAGCTGACTTCATAATTTCTCAAAGCAAATAATTTATCTGTTCCGTTTGGCCATGTTTTTATAATAATTGTCTCTTCCCAAAGCGGCCAGATTTCGATTTCAGAATAGATCCTTGACAATACCCAAAAGCGGTTATCCCTCATCAAATCGTCTCTTCCAAATCCCAGTCTGATGGCATGATCGGAAGCAATATCCTGCATATAATTAAAAAGTGAATAGAGATTCAGTTTCCCGTCAGGACCTGTTTCATAAACATGTATCCGGTACTCTTTTTCAAATTGAAGTGAATCCATCTTCAACTGTTTGTTTTTAAAAATTCCTCAACCTCTTCACTGTACTGAGCCCATTTGTTCATTTCCTCATTGAGTTGCTCCTTCAGATCCTGGTACTTTCTGTAGTCCAGATCATGTGCTTCAGAAGTGTTACCCGGTTCCATAAACGTTTTATCAACAGCAATTATTTCAGCTTCCAGTTTTTCTATTTCCTTTTCAGTCTCCTCAAGGCGCTTTCTCAGCCTTCTCAGGTTTCTGTCGAACTCTTTCTTCTCGAGGTACTTTTGCTTGTTCGATGAAACATTTACCTGGGCAGCTTCAACCTTCGCTTTATCTTTTTTCTCAATATCCTTAAGGTTCTCAATCTTCTTTTTTCGGAGGAAATCGTAAATACCTCCTATGTTTTCCTTAATCCTGTTATTCCTGAATTCATACACTTTTCCAACAATTCCATCCAGAAAATCCCTGTCGTGAGATACCACAATTAATGTGCCATCAAATTTTATCAGAGCTTGTTTAAGGATATCTTTCGAACGCATGTCGAGGTGGTTTGTTGGCTCATCGAGTACCAGAAGATTGCTTGGTTCAAGGAGCAGCTTAACAAGAGCAAGGCGCGACCTTTCGCCTCCGGAAAGAACCTTTACTTTTTTTTCAACATCATCTCCCCTGAACAGGAAAGCACCAAGCATGTCGCGTATTTTGGTACGAATGTCTCCCTTGGCAATATCATCTATGGTCTGAAGTACTGTTCTGCTCTCATCCAGAAGCTCATCCTGGTTCTGTGCAAAGTAGCCGATCTTCACATTATGTCCCATTTTGAGTATGCCTGAATGATCGAGCTGCCCGATTATTATTTTGGAAAGAGTACTTTTCCCTTCACCGTTACGGCCTACAAATGCAACTTTTTCTCCCCTTTGTAATTTGAAGTCTATCTTATTCAGGACATTAAGAGTCCCGTAGCTTTTAGAAAGCTCCAAAGTCTCTACTACAACAGTCCCTGATCGCGGGGCAGGAGGGAACCTCAGATTAATTGCGCTCTTATCTTCTTCATCAACTTCAAGTCTTTCAACTTTATCGAGTTGTTTAATCTTCGACTGTACCTGCACAGCCTTTGTTGCCTTTGACCTGAATCGTGTAATAAACTTTTCAGTATCTTCAATCATCTTCTGCTGATTCCTGAAAGCTGCTATCTGCTGAGTTCTTCTTTCCTCTCTGAGTACCAGATATTTTGACCAAGCTGCTTTGTAGTCGTATATTTTCCCGAGAGAGATCTCAATGGTTCTTTTAGTGACAGCGTCAAGGAATGCACGGTCGTGTGAAACAAGAACAACAGCTCCGGAATAGTTTGCAAGGAATGTCTCGAGCCACTGAATAGATTCGATATCAAGGTGATTGGTAGGTTCATCAAGGAGGAAGAGAGATGGTTTTCTGAGCAGGATCTTAGCAAGCTCAATACGCATTCTCCATCCGCCGCTCAGCTCTTTTGTGTTTCTGTCAAAATCTTTTCTTTCAAAACCAAGTCCGAGAAGTGTCTGTTCAGCTTCAGCCATATAGTTTGTACCTCCAAGCATGCGGTAACGCTCTTCAACCACTGTCAGATGATCGCATAGTTTCAGATAGTCGGCTGATTCATAGTCTTCCCGCCTGGATATTTCAGAACCTATGTATTCAATCTCTTCAGATAAGCCAATTATTTCAGAAAAAGCTGTGATCGTCTCATTTAGAACTGTTGTTGTATCATCAACCCGCATCTGTTGCGGCAGATATCCGATAGTTACATCTTTCGACATATCAATCGTTCCTCCGGAAGGACTCTGAAGTCCTGATATAATCTTAAGAAGAGTTGATTTGCCTGCACCGTTTTTGCCAGCCAGACCAATACGGTCCTGGTCATTTATCAGAAAAGATATATTTGATAAGAGGTCAAAACTGCCGAAAGAAACTGAGATATCCTGAACCGAAACCATAGACTAATGTGAAAATGTCTGCAAATATAGGAAAAGAATGTGAGTTAGAAGACTGAAGACCGAAGACCGAAGACGGAAGAAGAAAAAAAGGTATTTTACTCTATTAATTGATTTTATTTCTGAAAGCAATCATCATGTTCATCAAGTTAAACGCAAATTCATAATTGTCTGAAAACTCTGAGTCTGTAATGTATTTTCTTTTAGATGCTTTATGGAGACATGTAACCACTTCAGCAAGAGAACGAATGGCATAACTTAAAAACTTTTTAGTTCAGGGTTTGATTGGCCTATGGTTCCTTCTGCGATATTTAAAGCTATGGAATCTGCGGCTCTTCGGATTTGACTAACAAGATTATATGTTTCTTCTTTGGGAAAATTTATGGATAATCTGTATATGGTTTCTCCATAATCCATGGCCTTTTGCCAAATAATGAGTTTCTCAAATTTAAATTTCATAGTAGATTTGTCTAAATTCTTACTTCCGTCTTCCGTCTCCGGTCTCCGGTCTTCGGTCTCCGTGTAACTTCGTGTAACTCCGTGGTTATAAGGATTTAAAACCTAGTTTTAATAAACTTGTATGTCATCAGTTTTCCATATGAAATAATCCTGACAAAGTAAATGCCATTCGGTAATTGAGAAACTGGGATTGTGATCTGCTCCTCATCCTGTAATTTTTCTGACCAAACTATTATGCCTGTAATGCCCTGAATATCAATTTGTTGTACATTTTGCATGTTGCTGATTGTGAGGTAATTATGAGCCGGGTTAGGATAAATCTTAATTTCCGGGGCCTTTGAATCAGAGGCTGATGAAACTATATCTTCTTCAAAAAGAAAATCATCCCAGTAAGTTACACTGTTCGGTAATGTTCTTACAAGAAGATAGAAGTAACCGGCTTCTGCCGGAGATGTAACTGCAACTTCATATTTTAGCCACTCCACGCTTTTCATAAACCCGGAGTGAATTACGGGATCATCTATTCCAACCTGACTGTTATCGAGCCATGAGCACCATACCCTGCAACCATTGCCGGTTGTTTCAGTACCTGTTTTGTAATAGAATGAAAACCTGTAAGGAGTTGATGGTTTGACAACAAATTTCTGACCCAGATCCCTTGAAGTGGTAGTTCCCTCCTGCCTGCATGAGTAGTCACCTGACAAAACAAAAACGGAATCTTTCAGACAGCCTTGGGTGTTTGTCCAGCTGGTTAGTTTATCAGGTTTACTCCAGGTCTCGAATCCCGGATTTATTACCAGGTTCTGTGATAACAGTATATGCTCCGGAATAAAGAGCAGCACAAAGAACAGAGCTCTTTTCATAAAGATCAGTATTAGATTAAGATGTCTTTTGAAAATTGTTGCGAGACAAATTTTCATAGCTAATTTCAGAATATTCTGTCAGATAATCAAATAATTTTTCAGCACCTGATCCGTTGATAGATGTTCTCTTCAGAAAAGCTATATTTGCATCAGATTAATCTATCGACGATTTCAATAGATTAATAATCATAAAACTCAGATATGATGATTGTTAGAAAATATTTATTACGACTTCCGGTTCTTGTTATATTAATAATCACTTTTGTAACCTCCTGCCAGAAAGATGACCAGGGTCCGGATTATTCTTACTTTGTTTCAAAAGAGGAGACATCCACATATACCAAGACTTACATTACCAACCTTATAAATGCTGCTTCCGCAACCATTCCGGAAGTCAGCAGTCTGAAAGCATTTGTAAAAGGTGATGTCATTATATACAAAATCGTTTATAATACTACTGTTGACGGTAAAGAGATCAGTGCTTCAGGACTGGTCTGCGTGCCCTTAACTCCGGGTGAATATCCGGTTCTCTCATTTCAGAATGGAACCAATACAGTTAATGCCTACGCGCCCAGCGAATTTGCAACAAACTATTCTTATCAGATGATTGAGATTGTTGCTTCAATGGGATATATTGTAGTTATTGCTGATTATCCCGGATTCGGTGAATCTGCAGATATTCCGCATCCGTATCTGGTTAAAGAGCCAACAGTTCAGTCGCTGATTGATATGCATTTTGCTGTAAAAGAGATGATTGCCGGAGAGATCGAAGGAATTGTGCTGAAAGATGAGTATTATCTCATTGGCTATTCCCAGGGAGGATGGGCTACTCTGGCACTGCATAAAGCAATGGAACTCGATTATAGCAGTGATTTTAATTTAGCCGGAAGCGCCTGTGGAGCAGGACCTTATAATATTTCACTTCTGTTTCAGGGAATGACAACCATAACTACATACCCAATGCCTGTCTACCTTGGATACATTCTGAATGCATATACCTCATATCATCAGTTTACGAATCCGGTAACAGATATTTTTAATGAACCTTATGCCTCACGTGTTTCATCACTCTATACAGGGTTACTTGGTTCTGATCAGATAAATGCACAACTTACAACTTCAATACCAGGACTATTAAATCCTGATTTCATTTCAGGGTTTGCCACATCGCCTAAATACTCTTCAGTAAGAGAAGCACTCAACAGGAATAGTATTTCAGCATGGCATACATTTAAACCACTTCTTCTTGTACACGGAGAAAAAGACACCAGTGTTAATCCTGTAACCACTGAAAACATTTATTCTTCGATGATAGCAGAAGGGACTTCGCCTGATATATGTAAGAAGGTAATAATACCGGGAGCTGATCACGGAGATGGAGTTGCTCCTTTTGTGATGCAGAGTATACAGTTTCTGATGAATCTGGGAGGATCGAAATAAATGGGAAGAAAAAAGGAGCTGCCTGTACTTGAGAATGTCAGGATAACAGACATAGGAGCTGAGGGGAATGCGGTAGCCAGGGTAGATAATCTGGTGGTTTTTGTTCCAATGCTGATTCCGGGAGATGTTGTTGATCTCAGGGTAATAAGGAAAAGGAAGAAGTATCTTGAAGGGAAAGTGATCCGGTTCCGCGAATACTCACCTGACAGGATTGCCGCCAGGTGCATACATTTCGGAGTATGCGGAGGCTGTAAATGGCAGCATCTTCCATATGATATGCAGCTCAGATACAAGGAGAAGCAGGTGAGGGATAATCTTACACGAATAGGCAAAGTAGAACTTCCGGTTATTCATCCCATTAGCGGGTCGGAAGAAGTATTTCATTACAGGAATAAGCTTGAATACACTTTTTCGGATAAGAGATGGCTTACAAAGGAAGAGGTTGAATCAGATACTGAATTCCAGAAGGAGGGTGCCCTGGGGTTTCATATACCCGGATTGTTTGACAAGGTACTTGATATAGAAGAGTGTCATCTGCAGCCCGAACCTTCAAATACTATTAAAAACAAGGTCAGGGAGTATGCTTTAAGGAACCACCTCGAATTCTTTGATCTCAGGGAGCAGAAAGGGTTCCTGCGAAACATAGTTATCCGTAACTCCCTTGAGGGAAAGGTTATGGTAATTGTGGTTTTCTTTCATGAAGATGCTGAGAAACGTGAAGGGCTTCTTGATTTTCTTGCATCAGAATTTCCGCAGATCTCTTCACTTCAGTATGTTATTAACTCAAAGAAGAACGACTCATTAAATGACCAGGAGCCAATCCTTTATAAGGGAGAGGGCCACCTTACCGAGCATATGGGTGATTTGCAGTTCAGGATAGGACCTAAATCCTTTTATCAGACAAATACCAGGCAGGCTTTAACCTTATACAGAGTTGCGCTCGAATTCGCCGGACTTACAGGCAGGGAAACTGTTTATGATCTGTATACCGGAACAGGTACAATTGCAAATTTTGTTGCCGGTTTTGCAGAAAAAGTTATTGGTATTGAGTATGTTGATGAGGCGGTAAAGGATGCAGTTATTAATTCACAGATAAATAGTGTAAATAATACACTTTTCTTTTCCGGAGATATGAAAGATGTCCTTTCAGGGCAGTTTATTGAGGCTAACGGCAGGCCTGATGTTATTATTACCGATCCCCCACGGGCCGGGATGCATGAGGATGTTGTTAAAATCATATCAAAAGCGGGAGCTGAAAGAATTGTTTATGTAAGTTGTAATCCTTCGACACAGGCACGTGATATACTTTTACTTTCTGACGACTACTATGTTGCTAGTGTACAGCCGGTTGATATGTTTCCGCATACTCATCATGTTGAGAATGTTGTGCTTCTGAAAAGAAAATTGAGTTAAACTTTGATATTCAGATGGTTTGAAATAAAAATTTAATTTATTTTGAACTTAATACTTGTTTTCCTACTTTTGTCGCGCTCAACACCATTCAGGAGAGATGGGTGAGTGGCTTAAACCAGCAGTTTGCTAAACTGCCGTATGGGTAACTGTACCGGGGGTTCGAATCCCCCTCTCTCCGCAAAGACAAAGCAAACCCTCCGCCTTTTGGCGGAGGGTTTTTGTTTTCAGCATGGCCGTTCAAAGCTCGCTTTGATAAGGTCAGGCTGAAAACAAAAACACCGCGCAGCGGGTTTGCTTTGACTTTGCAGGCCACCCACCAGGGATCACGACCGAACGGAGTGAGGTCGTAATCCCCTACTATTCTTAACCCTTCCCCGTCCCTTCCCTTAAACAATAAGGGAAGGGCGTCCACCATTTATGAATACAAATCATATGAGGCAGTATTTTGTCTTTTCAGTCACACACCATACATTCTTATGTATTTGATTTTGGCTATATTTGTATTATAACTAATATGTTACCAACTAAGATGCGAAACATTTCTTTTGTCTTATTCCTTATATCAGTTCTAAGTATTTCCTGTTCTCATTCTCAAAAAAACAGTGATGGATCTGAATCAAAAACAGGATTTAACCAGATCAGTGATGATTCACTTCTGACTCTTGTTCAGTACAGGACCTTCAGATATTTCTGGGATGGTGCCGAACCGAATTCGGGCATGGCCCGTGAGCGCTATCATGTTGACGGAGTTTATCCAGATAATGATATGAATGTTGTTACTTCCGGAGGTACCGGGTTTGGTGTTTTAGCAATACTGGCCGGAATAGAACGAGGTTTTATTACAAGGGAAGAAGGCTATTCAAGACTAAATAAGATTGTTAATTTTCTAAAAAGTGCCGACAGATTTCACGGTGCCTGGTCGCACTGGATATATGGAGAAACAGGTCGTGTTAAACCTTTTAGTCAGAAAGATAATGGGGCAGACCTTGTTGAAACAGCATACCTAATGCAGGGACTGCTTGTTGTGAGACAATACTTTGCAAAAGGTTCGGAGAGAGAGATTCAGCTGGCTTCTGAGATAGATCAATTATGGAGGGAGGTAGAATGGAACTGGTTTACACGCGGAGGCCAAAATGCTATCTACTGGCACTGGTCGCCTGATTTCGGATGGGACATGAACTTTAAGGTTGAAGGTTATAATGAATGTCTTATATTATATATACTAGCTGCATCCTCTCCGACATTTCCGGTAAGCGCCTCTGCGTATCATGAAGGGTGGGCCAGAAGCGGCGGGATAAAAACAACAAGTGGTAAATATGGTTATGTTCTTACACTTAAACATAATGGTGCTGAGGAGTATGGCGGACCATTATTCTGGTCACACTATTCTTATCTGGGATTAGACCCACGGAATCTGAAAGACAGGTATGCAGATTACTGGCAGCAGAATAAGAACCATACTTTAATAAACTGGAAGTGGTGTTCTGTCAATCCTTTAAAGTATAAAGGATATAGTGATAAGTGCTGGGGTCTTACAGCCAGTTACTCCGTTAAATTTTATGCCGCTCATAGTCCGGGTGAAAAAAATGATATGGGTGTAATAACTCCCACTGCTGCTCTTTCATCATTTCCTTATACTCCAAAAGAATCGATGGACGCATTGAAACATTTCTATAATGTTCTTGGAACTAAAATCTGGGGAGAATTTGGTTTCTATGATGCATTCAGTGAGCAATATGACTGGTATCCGCAGAAATATCTTGCTATAGATCAGGGACCCATAGTTGTAATGATCGAGAATTACAGGACCGGATTGTTATGGAATCTGTTTATGTCGAGCGAAGAGATCAGTAAAGGACTTAAACTTCTTGATTTTGAGTCAGGCAGTTTTTAGTGGTATATGTTTATGTTTCTGATACCTGTAATTAATAAATTTTAACATTATTCATTTTTTGTGTTGTCATATATCATATTTTTAGTATATTCGCACCGTAAATTTTTGAACTTAAGCGATTAATATATAAATCGGAAGTTGTTAACAAACAAAGTATTTAAAAAAAAGGTTAGAAAAATGAAGAACAAAGTTTTAATGGGATTAGCCGCTATTACAATGGTTGCTTTCCTTTCAAGTTGTGGAAAAGTTCCACAGGAAAAAGTAGATGCTACTAATGCAGCGATCGCAGCTGCACAGACTGCTGAAGCAGCTGTTTATGTACCGGCTGAATTTGCTGCTGTTCAGGATTCAATGAAAGCTATCAATGCTGCTATTGAAGTACAGAATTCAAAATTATTCAAAAAATTTGGTCCAATCGCTATCAAATTAGATGAGACATTAGCTGCTGCAAACAAAGTTGCTGCTGACGCTGCTGTTAAGAAAGAAGAAGTTAAAAAAGAAGTTGAAGGTTTAATGACCGGCATCAAAGCTGTTCTTGAGGAGAATACAGGCCTTATGAAAAAAGCACCAAGAGGTAAAGAAGGCGCTGCAGTTCTTGAGCAGATTAAAACTGAAACAGCAACTATCGAGGCATCAGTTGTTGAGGCACAGGGTATGTACGACAAAGGCGCATACATGGATGCACTCAATAAAGTTAAAGCTGCTAATGACAGAGCTGTTGGTATCAATACCGAACTCAAAGAAGCTATTGCAAAAGTAAGAAGGTAATTATCAAATTACACTTTAAAATATAAAACCCCCGGGATTACTTCCGGGGGTTTTTTAAATTCTTCATAAATACAAATGAGGGCTAACTGGAGGGATTTCCTTTTATTTTCTGGAATTGCTGTGTCTGTTCCTTTAATAGTTATTTTATTAATAAGGTTAACACCCAAACCTCCGGCTGAGGAGGTTGAATATGCCAGGGAAGCATTATCTCAGGCAGGGAAGGACAGGGCTGATACTTATTCAAAGAAACTTTATAACGAGGCAAAAGCCTTTTATGATTCTGCTATGGTTAACTGGCAGAGACAAAACACCAGGTTCATATATTTCAGAGATTATGACCGTGTTTTGATGTTTGCCAGACAATCAATAGAAAAGGCAGAAAAAGCAGGTGAAAACTCAATCAGCAGTACCTCCAGTCTGAAGATCAGAGTTAAGCAAAAGATTGATATACTTAATGAACTTGTATCAGAAATTAACGAGTTATTTACCACATATCCTTTGACAGCTGAAACAAGAAACAGAATCTCCCAGGGGAAAATGCTGCTCAAAGAAGCTGAGATAATTTACAGAAAAGGCCAGTATCTGCAGGCAAACCGGAAAATAACCGATTCGGAATATCTGCTGACAAACTCCTATGAAAATGCCACAACCAATCTTAAGGATTATTTCAAATCGTATCCCACATGGAAGAATTGGGTAACAAGAACGATAAATGATTCAAAGAAAAATCGCGATTATTCAATAATTATTGATAAATTTTCACGAAAATGCTATATCTATCAGAATGGCGTAAAAAAGCTTGAGTTTACCGCTGAACTTGGTAAAAACTGGGTTGGTGATAAAAGAGTTAAAGGAGATAAGGCAACTCCTGAAGGAATGTATAAAGTTACAAAGAAAATTGACGGACGGTCAACCAAATACTATAAAGCCCTGTTAATAGATTATCCTAACGATGAGGATAAAGAGAATTTCAGGAAGGAGATTGCCCGAGGTTCATTGCCAGCATCAGCTAAGATTGGAAACCTCATAGAGATTCATGGAAACGGGGGGAAGGGTATAGACTGGACTGATGGCTGTATAGCATTGACTGATAAGGAAATGGATTCAGTCTTTAGGATTGCCAAAGTTGGGACACCCGTTACTATTGTCGGATCAATGATTGAACTCGAAGATATAGTAAACAGATAATAAATTCTGTTATGGAGAATGAAGAAATAAAAAACGAAGGACTACAGCCTGAACCTGCAAAAAGTCCTTTTGAAAACAACGAGTCTGATGATGAAGGCATCATCCAGTTAATTTCCTCATTAAGAGCTAAATTGCAGGCAAACAGGAAGTTGTTACTTATCTTGAAAGCGGTATTAATTACAGTTTCATCAATTCTCATTCCAGTTCTGATTGTATTCTTTATTTTATACATCGTTCCTTCAATTCAGGAATCATCATCCGGAAGGAAGACTGAAATAACAAATGATGCAGACTTAAAAAAGGATGCTGCTTACAAAAAGCAGATATCCCTTATGTCGAAGAATATTCAACAATTGTCAAGAAAACTAAACACCTATAGTTCCGGACAATCTTATATTGTTATTAATACTACTGAGAACAGGTTCTTTCTTTATAAAAATAAGAAGCTTGTAAGAGAAGGTTTATGCAGTTCAGGGGCCAATAAGATCCTTCAGACTCAGAAAAAAACATATGTTTTTAAGACACCTAAAGGAAAATTTTCAATTACAGGTAAGAGAAAGCATCCATACTGGCACCGTTCTGACTGGGATTTTATTGAGCAGGGCCTTCCTGTACCGCCAAAAGACCATCCTTCCAGATGGGAAGAAGGTGTCCTTGGCGATTATGCCCTCGATTTGGTTGATGGATATATGATTCACGGAACAATTTATAAACGACTTATGGGGATGCCCGTTACTCATGGGTGTGTAAGGCTTGGTGATGAAGACCTTGAGATAGTATTTAATACTCTCAATATTGGTTCAAAAGTGTATATTTTCTAAACCGGAGGTACCTATAATGGAATCAGAAACACGTAAATCCCCCAGTTATTTATTCATACTCCTGATAATTATCATGACAGCTGTCTTGGCATTTGTTGCCTATTACAGCATAATGGAGAGAAGAAGTCCTGCCAAAAAGATGGCTGAAATATCAGATAAGTACGGTTTTGCTAAATATGAAAAGCAAAAACTGCCCGAAAGTATAACTTCCGATTCAACTTTTCTCTCCTTATTCAAAGAAGAGGCATATCTGCAATCGAGAGCAGCAATGGCTAAAACCGATTCGGTTTATCTTACAATAAATTTGTCTGACAGTGTGATTAATATTGAAATAAGTGGTGTAGTTGTTCATTCAACTTCTATTAACGAATTTGAAGCCAGCAAATTAATAACCCATGGTGATGAATTTGTTATTACCTCATTGCTCTCAGCGCCACTCAATATTGTAAGTGATACATCTTCAATTGAAAAAATACCAATAATACTGAAAATTGCACCAAAGGATACTTCAGAGTTTATTCCTGATGCTATTCCCGATACAGCGTTTTATGAACCTGTTAATTACATATTCGATACAGACAGAGGAATTAAGATATTTGTATACCAGAGTGAAGAGGTCAAGCAGGGAGACAGCAAGGATCGTTTTATGTTTGACCTGCGTCAGAGATTAATTTACACAAGGAAGGCATTGAAGGACATTCTTGCATTTAAGGTGCCTGAATATCAGCCTTACATTAAAATTAAAATTCCAAGTGCTGATGCTAAAATCATTTACAGGGCTGTACCAAGGCATGGGCAGATTGCCGTATACTTGTAATAAAATTCTTTTACTTCCAGTACAATCTAATTAAAAGCGGTTAAGAAATTAAATAGTAATATTAGCAGTTTCCTCCGGCACATGCTTATGTCTGAAGAGTATTGTGAATAGAATTGCTATTACCAGAGAATAGCCTGCAAAGGCGAACCAGATCCCCTTCCAGTCAAATGAACCGCTTGCAAGGGTAAAGTATTTGTCAATCACTATCCCGCTTATTCTGCTGCCAAGGAAAGCACCGAAGCCATTAGTCATCATCATGAACAGACCCTGTGAGCTTGCACGTATTTCAGGAGTGCTTTGTGTCTCTACGAAGAGAGAACCGGAGATATTGAAAAAATCAAAAGCCATACCATATATAATGCATGAGAGGATGATCATCCAAAGACCATCTGCGGGATTTCCTATTCCGAACAGTCCGAAACGGAGAACCCAGGCTACCATGCTCATAAGCATCACCATCTTGATACCGAACTTCTTCAGGAAAAATGGAATGGTAAGGATAAAAAGTGTCTCGGAGATTTGTGATACTGACATTATTATTGCAGGGTACCTTACAGCAACAAGATCTTTGTATTCAGGGATCTTGGCGAAATCGTGAAGAAAAGTGTCGCCGTAGGCATTGGTTAGCTGCAGAGCTCCGCCAAGCATCATAGCAAAGATGAAGAAGAGGGCCATTTTTGAGCTTTTAAATAGTTTGAAAGCGTTAAGCCCCAACTCTTCAATCAGCTTCTTCTTGTGGCCCCTGGCAAGAGGCGGACATTTCGGAAGGGTAAAAGCATAGAGTCCAAGTGTAAGTGAGCACGCGGCTGCAATATAGAACTGATAGGATGAGGTCTCAAAGCCCAGAAGACTCACGACCCACAAGGCAACAATAAAGCCTATGGTGCCCCAAACCCTTACCGACGGGTAATCTTTTATTATATCCAGACCACTTTTTTTCATGGAGCTGTATGCCACCGTAATAGCAAGGGCTAAAGTGGGCATATAAAACATCATTGTAAGTAAAAGGACCCAGTAGAAAGTGTCAGGATTATTGATAGACGGGATTATTGAAAGCAGAATAGCACCAATTATGTGAAAGATACCATATAATCTCTCCGCGTTAACCCATCTGTCGGCTATGATACCTGCAATAGCAGGCATAAAAAGCGAGGCAACACCCATTGTTGAAAATATAGCTCCAAAATTGGTCCCCGACCAGTTTTTGTTCTGAAACCAATATGCGCCAATTGTGAGCAGCCACGATCCCCAGATGAAGAACTGGAGGAAGTTCATGATAGTAAGCCGGCTTTTAAGTCCCATAGCTTTTTAATATTTGTTATTGTTAATTCACGAAGATAGCAAGCTATTTAATTCTATTTTACCTTTCTGAGAAAATGTTGAAAAAAGAAGGCTTAACTTGTCGTCTTTAATTTCAAAAGATATGAATTCCCATATGGGGTGGCCTGCAAAGACAAACCACTGCCTCATATGATTTGTATTCATAAATGGTGGACGCCCTTCCCTTATTTTTTAAGGGAAGGGACGGGGAAGGGTTAAGAATAGTAGGGGATTACGACCTCACTCCGTTCGGTCGTGATCCCTGGTGGGTGGCCTGCAAAGTCAAAGCAAAACCCGCTTCACGGGTTTTTTAGTTTTGAGACCTCCCTTATCAAAGCGAGCTTTGAACGGTTTGTCTCAAGACTAAAACAACCGCCAAATTGGCGGTTGTTTTGCTTTGACTTTGCGGAGAGAGGGGGATTCGAACCCCCGGTTCGCCGGAAGGCGAACAACGGTTTTCGAGACCGCCGCATTCGACCACTCTGCCATCTCTCCAAGGTTCTGCAGAATGGAAGGACAAAAGTAGTAAATTTTAGCCGTTTATGTTTTGATTCCAGTACTTTATATCTTTATTTTGTAGTTAGTATTCCGAATCCTAATAATCAAACTGAACATAACCATGAAAATTATTTGCAAAAATCTGTTAATCTGTGGATTGGCATTTCTTCCAATAGTAAGTTGTAATAAACAGCCTCTTCCTGATCAGAGTAATCCGTTCTTTACAGCTTATGATACAAAATTTAAAGTTCCTCCCTTTGAGCAGATAATGGCAAAGCATTATATGCCTGCTTTCAGTGAAGGAATGGCACAGGGGCGAAAGGACATTGCAAAGATTGTGGCTACAAAGAAAGAACCCACATTTATTAATACAATTGCGGCTTATGATAAGGCAGGGGAGCTTCTTAGGAATGTTTCAGCTGTTTTCTTTGCACAATCAACAGCTAATACGAATGATTCGCTTCAAAAAGTAGAGATTGAGATTTCACCTCTGTTATCAGCTTATAATGATGAGATTCTTCTGAATGCTGAATTGTTCAAAAGGATAAAATCAGTGTATGATAACCAGGCTAAATTCAAACTTAATCCTGATCAGATTTTTATTCTTGAAAATATCTACAAAGGTTTTGTCAGAAACGGTGCAAACCTGAATATGGCAGATCAGGATACCCTTAAAGCTTATAATCAGAAACTTTCTGTACTTACTGTTAAGTTCAGCCAGAATGTTCTGGCGGAGACAAACAACTATACAATGTTCCTTAATAAAGAGGACCTTGCTGGACTTCCCGAATCTGTCATTGCAGCTGCTGCAGAGACCGCAAAAAATGCCGGACAGGAGGGTAAGTGGGCTGTAAATACACAGAGACCAAGTATTTTCCCTTTCCTTACATATGCTGAAAACAGGAGTTTGCGTAAACAGATCTATTCTGCCTATGTAAACAGGGGAAATAACGGGAACGAATTTGATAATAATAAAGTACTTGCTGAGATTGTTAAAATCCGGGCTGCCAGAGCTAAGCTGTTAGGATACAAAACTCATTCGGATATAATTCTGGAACCAAGGATGGCTAAAAATCCTGAAAACGTCCTAAAGCTCCTTGATAATTTATGGGAAAAGGCCATTCCTGTTGCAGGTAATGAATTGGCAGGTATGCAGAAGATTGCTCAAAAAGATGGAGCAAAGTTCAAAATTGAACCATCAGACTGGTGGTTCTATGCTGAAAAACTCAGGAAGGAAAAATATGATCTGAACGACAGTGAACTGAGACCCTACTTCAAACTGGAAAATGTGAGAGAGGGTGCTTTCTCAGTAGCTAACAAATTATTTGGTGTTACATTTACACCTGTTTCTGATCTCCCGAAACCACACCCTGATGTAGAGGCTTTTGAAGTAAAAGAAGCTGACGGTACTCATATTGGGGTGCTTTATATGGACTTCTTTCCAAGGGAGAGCAAACAGCAGGGAGCATGGTGCGGGAATTATCGCAGTCACCATATAGCTGATGGTAAGGCTATCGCACCTGTGGTTACAACCTGTTTTAATTTCACGAAACCATCAGGTGACCTGCCGGCACTGATAAGTGTTGAAGAGGCAAGCACACTTTATCATGAGTTCGGACATGCACTTGATGCATTGTTTAATAAAAGTACCTATAACCAGACATTTATTGCGTGGGATTTTGTTGAACTGCCATCGCAGATTATGGAACATTGGGCTACTGAACCTGAAGTCCTTAATATGTACGCCAAACATTACAGTACCGGTGAATCGATTCCTTCTGAACTTGTTATGAAAATTAAAAACAGCGGATATTTCAACCAGGGATTTGAGACAGTTGAATATCTTGCTGCTTCATTACTTGACATCAAATATCATTCACTAACAGCACCTGCTGATATAGATGTTCAATCTTTTGAAAAGGATTATCTAACAGGTATCGGATTAATACCTGAAATACTGCCCCGTTACAGGAGCACATATTTCCTCCATATCGCAACAGGCTATGATTCAGGATATTATAGTTATATATGGGCGGCAGTATACGACAATGACGCATATGAGGCGTTTAAAGAAAAGGGTCTCTTTGATCAGACAGTTGCGGCGTCTTTTCGTAAGAACATTCTGGAGAAGAACGGAACAATGGATGCTATGCAGATGTTTCTGAACTTCAGAGGACGTGATGCTCAGATAGAACCTCTTCTAAAAAACAGAGGTTTAATAAAGTAGGTGGGTGTTTCAAACTAATATGCACCCCTCTTCGCTTTTCACAGATTCAGAGATAACTAAACTCTGTGGTTTAACTTCCAATGAGATTCAGGAGTTTATTGCTCCTGCAGGTTTCACTTTAAGTCACGCCTTACATATTGCAACAAGTATTTATAAGAAGCGGATTGATGACTTTTCGGGAATGGCAGGGATTCCAAAAACTCTAAAGGAGTATCTCAGGAATAACGCTGTAACCGGAATGGCTCATCCTGTTGCATCCCGGGTTTCATCTGACGGTACAATAAAATACTTATTCAGTACTGATACAAACAAAGAGTTTGAAACTGTTTATATTCCTGATGGTAAAAGAAATACAGTATGTGTTTCAACTCAATCAGGCTGCAGGATGGGTTGCCCTTTCTGTGCTACAGCCAGATATGGTTTTGCAGGAAACCTTAGTGCAGGAGAAATAGTTAACCAGGTTATCGGCATTCCTGATGCACATAAAGTTACACATGTGGTCTTCATGGGAATGGGGGAGCCAATGGATAACCTGGACAATGTGCTGAAAGCATGCGAGATCCTCACTTCTGAATGGGGTTTATCAATTAGTCCGCGTAATATAACTGTGTCAACTGTTGGTATTACCCCGGGCATTGTAAGGTTTATGGAAAGCTCTTCATGTAATCTTACAGTGAGCCTTCATTCACCTTTCTTCGAAGAAAGAAAAATGATTATTCCGGCAGAAAGAAAATATCCTGTGGAGGAGATAATCAGCATACTGAAAAATTATCCTTTACGAAAGAACAGAAGAGTATCTCTCGCTTACGTTATGATTAAGGGCATGAATGATACGGATTTACATCTGGAAGCTATTAAGAATCTTATTGTCGGGTCAAAGATCAGGGTCAATCTATTGCCCTATCATAATGTTCCGGGGGATAATCACATCTCTTCCTCACCGGAAAGGATGAATTACTTTAAACACAACCTTGTTATCTCAGGGGTCTCAGCCTCAGTAAGAAAGTCAAGGGGAGCAGATATTTCAGCAGCCTGTGGTCTTTTAGCTACTGATTTGAGTTGATCAGTTGAAAAAGATACTCACTCAGATATCCCTCAGATGTTTTTATCCAATCCTTCTTCATTCCGGCCTGAACGAATCCCTGTTTTTTAAACAGATCAATACTGCCGCTATTATTTTCAAGTATGTTACAATAAAGCTGATGAAGCTGCAAAGTTCTGAAACAATAACTGATCAGACATGTTAGAGCCATAGTACCATACCCTTTTCTCTTGTATTTGTCGTTGGCAATAAGAATCCCAAGTCCGGCTCTTTTATGAAAAGGATCAAAGTCAAAAACATCAATTGTACCGATAGTTATTTTATCAGGTGCATGGTCTATCATCAGCCTTAGCTGGCCGGTTTCGTAGATGCTTTTATGGGAGTTTTCCAGGTATCTTTTTAGGGTATATTTCGAAAATGGTGAGACAGTATTGCTGATTACCCAGTTTGTATCGTTGTTTTCCCATTCATAAAGAAGTTCGAGATCTTCCGGTTCAAGTGCCCGAAGCCTGATGTCTTTAAATTGCATATCAAGAATTATTAATTAAACTACTTATTAATGAGCAAATTAAGTTCTCTTATGAATGCATCTTTATAACCCGATTCAACAAGAGGTGTAAGAGCTGTTTTAGCTTTTTTGAATGAGCTGAATTCACCTGTTACATACCTGTAGTATCCGTCTTCGGAGATTATCTCCCGTATGCCGTCAATTCCCCTGAATTCCTTTAGCTTTATTGGTTGTCTTGCGGCTTTTAGCTGGATTGTATAGACTGTTTTTCCTGTTCCAGCCTGTCTGCTGCCTGCATTTGGATCAATAAGGGATTTAGATTCACTGTTGATCTCATACTGTGACACTATATATGAATCGTTGAATCCTTTCTCTTTTGCATATTGAAGGTATTTAGATGCATCACTTCTGTTGTAAAAGAGTCCCAGAGTATAGAGTGTTACTGAATCAATCTGCAGACTTCTTATGAAGTGTGTTTCGTCAATCTTCAAATTTCTGAAGTAACCTGAAGGGACTGTTTTTGCAGCACGCATCAGAACTATACTGTACTTCATTGAAGAAGGTTGCCTCAGATGTCGCGGCGTATATGTCTCCTGACTTATTACCACTCCTGTCTGAGGATCAACAATACCGAAAGTGGCTCTTCTGTTATATTTTCTGCCCTCAGGATTATCAGAACCATCGCGGTTAGTATTAACAGCTGCGAAATTCGACTCACCAAATGCCTTCTTAACAAAACGGGAGCCGGAAATTCCTGATTTAACAAGATAATTTATCACCTCCTGAGCTCTCTTATCAGCCAGTTTCCTGTTATACTCAGTGCTGCCTTTTGCATCGGTATAGCCAGCTATTTCTATTTTAAGATCAGGGTAGCCATAGAGGATTGTTTTTAATATCTCCAGACTGTTAATAGCTTGCTCGTCGAGTTTATAGCTGTCGAAGCTGAACAGGATATTATTTATTGAGAGAAAATCGCCGCTTGTTACTTTATCCGGAGTAAGGGAAGCCTGTACAGCTACATAGTTTCCCGGAAAGTATAACGGGATATTCAGGTTTATTGTATCTTTTTTATAGCCGGTATGAGTAACAAAAATCTGATAATCACCGGGTTTAACATCAACGCTAAAAGAGGAAGAATCTCTGAGGGCAATATTCCCTGATGTGGTTCCCTTTTTGAGATCTAGAAGTTGTATAAAAGTTTGCGTTGGATCAACTGCCAGACCATCCAGGAGAGAAATTGTCCCTTTAGCAGTAGTTATCTTATCGGCAGGATCTTCAGCAACGAGGGAATAGATGTTCCTTTCATAAGTTTTCTCATTGAATATGCTTGCTATGAATCCCGGGGCATTATTATTGAGTATGAAGAAGGTATTCTGAGCAGTACTGTTAAAAGCATATGGCATACCTGTCGGATTTGTCCATCCTCCATTTCTCTTTATTGCCCTGAATATATCATAATCACCCATGCTTATATGTCCCAGAGAGCTGAAAAGCAATGCGTTTGTTTCAGGATCAAAAAACGGAGTGTCTTCATTGTAAGGGGTATTTATAACATCTCCGCAGTTCACAGGTTCAGCCCAGGTCCCGTTAGGGTTCTTTTTTGTATACCATATGTCAAGTTCACCGAAACCTCCGGGTTTATTGCTTGAAAAGTACATCTCCTGTCCATCTGGAGTTATGAATCCGTGAGATTGCCAGTAAATCGTATTTATCGGTTTACCAACACTTTTTATCTTCGACCAGACTGAGTCTTTTCTCTGACTGAAATAGAGGTTTCCATCTCCTCCGTCATCCATGTATATTATAAGTAATCTGCCATCGCCGGTGATCGAATTTGAGTAAAATCTGTCATAACCTCCAAGTTGTTTTGTTATATCTACAGGAGGTTTCCATGTTTTGTTTTTATACGAGCATAGTATCCGGGTTTTTCCACCCTCTTTATGTGTAAAAATAAATACAGAGTCGTTTTTTGAAAGAACAGGATTACATGCTCCGGGATAATCCCTGAGCCATGGAGCAAAAAGTTTTGCAATGATAGTAAGAGGCTTCTTTTGCATTTCAATAGCATATCTGCAATCTCTGATCTGATTGTCGATATACTCATCCTTGAAAATTTCAGTACCGCTAAGTCGTTTTTTTGCATCGTAAAAAAGTGTAATAGCTTTCTGGAGGCTGTCATTCTTATGATATGCTATTGCACGGTAAAGGTATGTGTCGAGAGGGGCTTTCTCACCATACTCTATATAATCCTTATCATTTTCAACAATATTTGCTGAAGCTTTTTCGAGAAGTCTTAAAGCGTCGGCTTTTTTGCCATCAATATTCAGATAGCAGATCCCCAGTTTGGCTGAGAGGTTTGAGTTATCGGGATATACTTTTAAGAGGGATTCATATTGCAAAGCAGCTTCTTCATAATCTTCATCATAATAAAATGAAATATCAGCATCCTGAACAGCCTTAATGAATTGCTTTTTGGTAAGTACCTGAGAGAAGAGAGGGGTAATTGAAAGTAAAAAAGAGGCAATAGAAATATTTATGCATTTTTTAAACCCGGTACTCATTCTTTGGAGACTTTTTTGATAAATATCTCTTCGGGATATCCTTTTCGTATCAGTTCTAATCGTAATGCATAAGCCTCTTCCCTCGTGGATAATCTTCCGGTAGTATACCGGTAGAACTTATCGGTGTCACTATACATCACTTTCATGTCGGTAATATACTTGAAGTAACTGACATCAACAGGGTTATGTAGAGCAATTACCTGAACAGTATAATAAAGTATATCAGCATCATCGACATTTCTGTCGCTGACATCCGCAACGTTCATGTTAGTAATAAGTATGCTTGTATCAATTGCGTTAACTGATGGTGCCAGTGACAGATTAATTTTATCATATACAGTCAGATCAGGGACAATAGCGACTTTAACTGTAGTATCCCTTTCGAGGATGGCATCGATGTTAATGATGAGCGACGGATTGTCCTGCTGAATTGTAGTGTCAACTGTATGTGAAAGATAGCCTTTACCGGTATAGATCAGCTTCAGGTCGCCGGGGAGCACGGTAAAACTGTAAAAGCCGGTGTATTTATTTGGAAATCCTACATCGAGAGTATCGCCTGAATTGTTGTCGAGAAGATGAATTGCATAGTTTTTATCGAATGTAACTGTTGTGTCTTTAAGGCTGAATTTTCCTTTTATTTCGAAGAGTTGTGCAACATCATTAACTCCTATTCCAATAAAAAAGATATCATTTTTCTTGTAGTCAGTTGTTATTGAGTAATACGCATTAACCCCATTATTTACCGGCTCGAAAAATTTATCATCGTCAGAGGAATTAATAGGATACCCGAGGTTTGAAGGAGTCTTCCATACATCACCAATTCGCTGACTTTTGAAATTATCATACCCGCCCATTGTACTGTGGCCTTCGGATGAGAAGTAGAGAACAGAGTCATTAGCTGTTATGAAAGGAGTGTCTTCATTAAAAGGTGTATTGATTGCGGCTCCCAGATTCACAGGTATTCCCCAGTCACCTGATGCATCTTTTTCTGATACATAGATATCGAGGTTTCCCTGTCCGCCCTCTCTGTTACTTGTAAAATATAGTTTCTTACCATCAGCAGATATTGATGCATGAGACTCATAAAACTTAGTGTTTATGTTTTTGTTAAGTTTTTTAATTGGAGTCCATGCCCCGTTAATGTAATTTGATGAATAGATTGCTCCGTCGTAATTATCAGTTTTATATAGAAACAACTCTGTTCCGTCACTGTTGAGGGAACATGAAGAGCAATCTTCTCCTGCATTCAGTTCGGCAGTTATTTCTATAGGCGGCTGCCATTTTCCTCTCTCTTTCTTCGAAAAGTATAAAACGTTAACTATTCCTCTCCGTTCAGTATAAACAATTGTATTGCCGTCATAACTTACTGCCGGGTTGTCGTTTATAGAGCCAAGATTAAAATCAGGACCAAGGGATTTTTTACTGAACTGTACAGGTTTTTCCTTAAACTGAATAGCATTCTTACATGCCTGGATCTGCTGATCGATATACTCAAGGTTCTGCATACCCCCTTTTGATTTAGTCTCACTTGCGAGTTTACTAAAGGTAGTAAGAGTCGCCAAGCCTTTCTCAAGCTCATCATTTATCATGTAGGCTTTTGCAAGGAAGAAGTAGGCATCCAACGGAGCTTTTGTCTCCTTGAGCAATTCAGTTTTTGAATCATAGCTTGCACCTTTAACTGCATCCTCAAGATACGGAATTGATTTCTCTTTCTCCCCGGGGATATTAAGGTAACAGGTGCCGATCTTATACTTTATATTGAGGTTGTCAGGAGTTTCCAGAAGGAGATACAGCTGATTGGCCAGCTCAAACTCCTCATAAAGATAATATGATTCAGCCTGTGCGAATATTTTTTTCATCTCATCGGCTGATTGAGAAAATGCAGCAAAAGGAATTATAAACAGAGTTAAAAGCTGCAAAACAAGGCGGTACATATTTACTCTGAGGTTAACCATCAGAACAAATGTAATAAATATTTCAGACTATCAGATTAATAGTCAGTCATTTTTTATTTAATCGTGATCTTGTATATATCTTCTTTCCCAAATCCTACTGACTCTTTAAACACTGAATAGTACCCTGATTTTCCGTCACCAACCGGCATAAAAAAGGTGTTATTGTCAGGTGTGTTTATTGGATATCCCATATTTACAGGTTTGCTCCAGAGTCCATTTGTCTGAAGATCAGTCCTGAATAAATCATATCCTCCAATCCCCTGATGTCCCTGAGAACTGAAAATGAGTGTCTTTCCTTTATTAACCAAAAATGGCCGGTCTTCATTGAAAGGTGTATTGATTTGTGGGCCAAGGTTTACTGCCGGACCCCAAGTACCTTTTACCTTTTGTGAAATATACAAATCCAATCCTCCAAAGCCTCCGGGTCTGTCTGAAGCAAAAATAAGCTGAGTTCCTGATTCAGAAAGGAAACCATGAGACTCCCAGTATTTTGTATTGATGTTTTTATCAAGTTTAACAGCTTTTGACCATACTGTACCATCAAAGGAACTAACATAGATATCACTGTTGTAGTTATCATCCTTTGAGAGATATAGTTGTTTCCCGTCAGCCGAAAGGCATGAAATATAAAAGTCCCCGTCTGATTGCAGATCAGGTGTTATATTAACAGGTCCGCTCCACTTGCCGTTTTCTAATCTTGAAAACATTACCGCATCATAGAATTTAAGAGATACCATATATGCAAAAGATTTTCCATCGGCTGAAATCAATGGGTTGAAATTAGATTTATCATCATTAAAAAGTTCTCCCATATTCTCTTCCTCATATGCAACAGGTTCAGATATTAACTTCTTGGCCCAGTCGCAAACATCCATCTCATGTTTTATATAATCCAGATTTTCCTTGTCATCAGGGAGTAGTGTACCTGAGTACTTAAGATAGGCTTCTTTTGCTTTATCAAACATATAGTTAATACGATAAGCTTTTGCAAGCTCATATAATGCATCATAAGGCGCAGCAGTCTGGGAAATTGTCCCTTCCTTATGTTTTGCCGACATATTCTTAACGGCACTTTCCAGATAGTCTACTGATAGGTTTTTCTTACCCGGAATGTTAAGATAACATACTCCTATGCAATATGCAAGATTGGAATTGTCAGGAAGCTTCTCATAAAGCTGCATGTAGTAATTAAGAGCATCGGAATAATCTTCATTCAGAAGAAAGTATTCAGCCTCAAGAAATGATTCCTGCAGATTTTTAGTTTCCTGTGCAAAAACAGCAACAGAGAATAGTAGTGTAACAACCAGACAGACATGCTTTTTACTCATAAATATGAGATTTAGTATTTATTTATTTTCTTTCTTTTTTCTTCTCCAGATGATAAAGAAGAGGAAGCCAAGTCCTGCTCCAATCAATAACCAGAGCAACCAAAGCAGGTTTTTGCTTTCAGGCATTTGCTGATCCTTTATTGTCTCAACAGGAATATCCTTATCTATTATCAGGTTAGCTATAGCTTTGTAAATCAAATCCTCAGGATATTTTACCTTGTCGCTGTTATTCAGGAGGAACAGAAGTAATTCAGCAGGAGATTTTATATTTTCCTTTTTAAGATCAAGTGCCTTCAATGCAGAGCGGAGAGGTTCTTCAGCCTGTTCAATAAGATCAAGCAGGAACTGTTCAACTTTTGTATCCGGCATTGAACTGATTGTCACCAGAATTTCTGACATCTGACTATGAGTAAGGCCCTGTTTTATCGATTCATAATAGAATGCTTTTAGCCATTTCTCCTTAATTTTGATATTACTCAGGTCTACAGCAGCAAGTGATTGCCTGATAATAGTTCCATCTTCAGAATTTTCACTATAAGCCTGAATTTTACTGTTTATTACGGATATAGTCGGATCTACATTGGCTAAAATATCTGCAGCGATTTTGTTGAGTTCTTCAGGAGTTATTTCACCTCCGGTTTTCAATTTAATATATTCCTGCAGATCAGTCCATGTTTTGAGATTAGCTTTCTCAATATCCAGGTCTGAGAGTATCTCTTTCAGGTTACCCGTTGTGTATTTTGCCATAAGATCAACGGCTGCCTGGGTGAGGACATTATCCATAACTGCGACTCTCAGAGCCAGTCTGTCGATCTCCTCCGGACTGACGCTTTTCTTGGCAGCCTCTTCCTTAAGATATGAAAACATATCATCGACCCTTCCGAACTGATGATCTTCAAGATCAGCATCTTTAATGATGCCTTTAAGTTTACTGTCGCTCCTGCTGTTTAGCATGGAAGCCAGAGCGGAAACCTGTTTTTTGGCTATAATCCGACTGTATTCAGGTCTGATTACAGGTTGCTGGGTTATATCTTTTTCACGTGTGATGAAAACATCAGTTGTTGTTGTATTGTTAAACCTGTCTTTTAAAGTAAAGGTTACCCTGTTATCGCCTGATCCCGGGACCATTTTGTAGTTAAAGATTGTATCTGTAACAAGGAATTGTTCGGATGATATCAGTGAATCCCCAACCCAGTGTTCAATAGTCAGGAATGAATTACGTTCTACTTTTAACGGGAATAGAACTGTATCTCCTTTTGATACTGAGATGGTTTTGTTGCTTTCAACATTAAGATCGGCTGTAAAGTCGGTCTTGGGAAGAATAGTTCCTGGCAGGACAAAACTATCTGACGGATTAGTAAGAGGCAGATCCAGATTTCGCACAACTCTTTCACCGCCGTCACCTTCGTATGTTATCTCGTAATTACCCTGCGGAAGCTGAAATTCATACTCTCCGGTTTTAGGATTTGAATAGACTATAAGTGTCTGATTCGGATTTTTGATATTCATTGCGCTGATCTTAACGCTGTCGTTAATATTGCTGATCAGGTCTGCCACTTTTACCATTCCTCTTACAAAGAACTTCCTTGGATGGTCGTCTGAAAAGATCTCAATACGATAAATATCCTGCTGTCCGAACCCTCCGGCCTGTTCTTTGGCAAAGTAACCCTCATAACCCTCATTCATTGGTTTGAAAAATACGTCATCATCGGTTGAGTTCAAAGGGAATCCTACATTGAGAGGAACAGACCATTCACCGTTAGGAAGCAGTGTTGAATAGAAAATATCATATCCTCCCATGTTAAAATGACCTCTGGAACTGAAGAAAAGTGTCTTGTCATCCTTGCTCAGAAACGGAGACTCTTCATTATAAGGGGTATTTATTACAGGTCCAAGATTTTTAGCTGGTCCCCAGTCACCAGTGCTGTCTCTTTCAGATACGTATATATCAAGACCTTCATACCCGCCTTTCCTGTTACTTGTAAAGTAAAGTTTCTTATTGTCGTGTGAAACTGTGGCATGGGATTCCCAGTATTTTGTATTAATATTTTCGTTTAGTTTGACTATCGGAGTCCATGTTCCGTTTTCAATAGTGGAAGTATATATTATTCCGTCATAATCGGCTGAACTGTACAGATATAATGTTTTCCCGTCACTCGAAATTGATGTTGGGAACATGTCACGGTCTACCTTTAGAATCTCATTCATGTTAACTGGTCCGGTCCATCGTCCGTTAACTTTGGTTGTATAATAGATAGCGTCAAAGAATGCTTCACTTCTTGAGAAAACCATCAGATCTTCGTTATCTGAAACAACAGGATTAAACTCTGACCTGCCTTCATTTATCATATCACCAAGATTTGACTCCTTGATAAAAAGCTGCATGCTCATTAGTTCCTGGGCGTTCAGGCATGATTGTATTTGCAGATTTACGATATTTGAATCATATACCTCCGGATCAAGGTTTTTTTTGAATAGTTTATAGGTCTCAATGGCTTTATTAAGCTGATTATTTATTCTGTAGGCATTAGCCAGATAATAGTAAGCATCATAAGGAGCCCCTGTTTCTTTAAACTTTCCTTCCTTATATTTTGGATTAATATTTTTAACTGCCTCCTCCAGGTAGGAAATAGCTTTCTCTTTTTCTCCGGGCGTGTTAATATAGCATTGCCCAATCCTGTATTTATAATTCGAATTGTCGGGGTAGGATTTTAATAGCCTCTGATAGGGAGGCAAAGCCTCCTTGTAATCCTCAAATAACAGACGGCTCTCTGCATAATAGAAATCTTCTTTGTTGATTGTTATCGCCTGGGAAATAAGATCTGTGTCAGTTAATGCAGCCAGGAGCAACGATATAAACAGGAACCTCTTCATCATATTGTAATAAATCTAATTAGAATGATAGTAAGTTATCATCTGCGGATATTTTAAATCCTCATTCCACAGTTTAGAAATGAGGGGAGTATTTGCTTTGTTCTAATTACTCAAAGCTACTAATATAGTAGAAATATTAGAAAAAAGGGCTATTTGTGGAAGCCCTTTTTATCAAATGTTGCTGATTTTATTTAAAGACCTGTTTTATCCGGATGAAAATAGGTTCCTCTCCTGAAGGACAAATGAGTAATTAAGCTATTTCTGGTGAATAATTTTCGAGAATATCTTTTACTTTGTTAAGAAACTTTCCTGCAAGAGCGCCATCAATTACTCGGTGGTCGTAACTCAGCGAAAGTATCATTATTTGGCGGATAGCTATCATATCCCCGTCGGGAGTCTCTATTACTGCAGGTGTTTTTCTGACTGCTCCTGTGCCAAGTATTGCAGCCTGCGGCTGGTTTATGATTGGTGTACCTGCAATATTATTATAGCTGCCAAAATTTGTGATTGTAAAGGTTCCCCCTGTAATCTCATCAGGTTTCAGTTTATTTAATCTTGCTCTTCCCGCCAGGTCATTAACAGTTTTTGCAAGTCCGGTAAGATTCTTTTCATTAGCATTTTTTATAACCGGCACAATGAGATTTCCATCGGGCAGGGCGGTTGCCATACCGATATTAATATTTTTCTTCCGTATTATGTTGTTGCCATCAACGGAGATATTAACCATCGGAAATTCATAAAGTGCCCTGGCGACAGCATCAATGAAGATCGGAGTGAGTGTAAGTTTTTGTCCTTCAGCTGCAAGGAATTTTTCTTTGTTTGCGTTTCTCCAGTTGACCAGTCGGGTGACATCAGCATCGATAAACGATGTAACATGTGGCGATGTTCTTTTTGACATTACCATATGGTCGGCAATCAGTTTTCGCACACGGTCCATTGGAATTACCTCATCTGATCCACTAACGTATACTTCAGATACTGATGCTTTTACAGCATCTACTGCTTTTACAGCTTTTACTGCTTCAGATGCCTCTGTTTTCTTTTTCCTCTCTTCAATATTCTTCAGTATATCATCTTTTGTTATCCTTCCATCCATGCCGGTACCAGTAATCTTATCAAGTTCTGCATAGCTGATTGCTTCCTTTGCGGCAATACTTCTTACAAGAGGAGAAATGAATTTTCCTGAAGGAGTGCGGCTTTTAAGATCATGCGACAGTACCTCTTCCTCTTTTCTCTCCTGTCTTACTGTTTCAATAGTCTCGCGAATCCTTTCTACTTCTTTTTCTATTTTCTTTACCTCTTCCTTAGTCGGAACAGTATCATTTTCAATTATAGCAAGAAGACCGCCTACTTTTATGATATCACCTTCTCTGGCTTTAATTGATACAATTCTGCCAGATGCAGGTGCAGGTACTTCGGAATCTACTTTGTCTGTTGCTACTTCGACAAGAGGATCATCCTCCTTAACAACTGAACCTTCAGAAACAAGCCATTTATTAATAGTTGCTTCAATGACTCCTTCACCCATTGCCGGTAACAATATATTCATGCTGGCCATCTGAAATATTTTATCTTAAATTTACTAAAAATTATCTACACTAATAAAACAACCAGATTGTGGAAATGTTTTAGAAATTGTAACATGCCTGAAACAAACAGTCCTATTTCAGTTTTTTTTACCTTATAAATGTGTACCTGATGAAACGGGCGGTAAGCGCAATTCCTTCCCTGATCCGGATACCAGAAATTATGATGAAGAACAGTGGATTGAATTTCTCCCTGTAACGCTTTCCTGAATATATTTTCATTGCGTTGTAGAAATGCAAAATGTCAGTGTATTTATCCCTTGGTGTACTCATGCCTTTAAAATGAATTATACACACCCCCGGATAATAGTAATTGGTATATCCACACTGGCTTATTCTATAGCTCAGATCAATATCTTCACCGTACATAAAAAACTCCTCGCTGAAAAGGCCGGCTTTCAAAAGAGCTTCCCTTCTTATGAGCATGAAGGCGCCTGAAACTGCTTCTGCCGGTGCTGTTTCGTTTGTATCAATGCTTGTAAGATAATATCTGTTGAAGAAGTGAGATTTTGGGAACATTGCCGATAATCCGAATGTCTTGAAGAAGGCAGTCAATGGATCAGGGAAAGCCCTTTTTGATTCGGGAAGGTAGCGGCCTTCCCCGTTTATCATTTTTACTCCAACGGCACCTGCATCAGAATGATCCATCATGAATCCGATACATTTTGAGAAAGTATCAGCTTCAATAATTGTATCAGGATTAAGAACCAATATAAATGAGCCAGTGGCCCTTTTAATCGCCTGATTATTAGCGTATGAAAATCCGGTATTCTCTTTATTCTCAATAAGTTCAACTTCAGGGAATTCGTTTTTCACCATATCACAGGAGCCATCTGATGAATTATTATCCACAACAAAAATCTCACATTCGACCGATTCAGCTGCTTTTAAAACTGAAATCAGGCATTGTCGCAGATATTCCCTGACATTAAAGCTGACAATTATTACAGATAATTCCATCAGGTAATTGTTTATATGTCAGCCTATTGCTGGTAAAGATTCCTGTTGTTTATTGCACGGCCAAGTGTGATCTCATCGGTATATTCAAGCTCATCCCCGATTGCTACTCCCCTGGCGAGGGTACTGAGGATTATGTTATACTTATTAAGTCTCTTATAGAGGTAGTAATTGGTAGTATCCCCCTCCATTGTTGTGCTTAATGCAAATATTATTTCCCTGATATTACCCTCCTTTACTTTTTCCTCAAGACTATCTATTTTCAGATCTGACGGACCAATCCCGTCAATTGGTGAAATAATACCGCCAAGTACATGGTAAATTCCTCTGAACTGACGTGTATTCTCGATAGCCATTACATCCTGTATATTTTCAACCACACAAATTATTGCCTTTTCCCGCTTATCATCATTGCAAATACTGCAGACTTCGGTATCGGAAATGTTATTACATATTCTGCAATAATGAATCTCCCCGTGAAGCCTCATTATACTCTCGCCGAAACGCTTAACTTCTTCTGAATCTCTTCGTAAAAGATTCATCACAAGTCTGAAAGCTGTTTTTCGCCCAACTCCGGGCAGTGAGGCAAACTCGTTTACAGCATTTTCAAGAAGTCTGGAAGGAAATTCAGTAAAACTCATAGCAAAGGTCTTTCAGCAAAATTAGTTCAAATTTCCGGTGTTATTAAAGAGGTACAGAATTTTTTGTCTTCCTTTCTTTTTGTTATTCTTGTATAATAATTAATTAGAATAAATTCAGTTATGCAGCCAATTCTGATCCTTGGACTTTTTCTTCTCTATACCCTTCTGTTATTTGCTGTTACCTGGTTCACAGCACGTAAGGCAGATAATCAGTCGTTTTTTATCGGGAATAAAGTATCCCCCTGGTTTGTTGTTGCTTACGGCATGATTGGCGCTTCCATGTCGGGTGTTACATTTATGTCAGTTCCCGGCTGGGTTAAGGATACCCAGTTCAGCTACATGGTTCTGGTTCTCGGATACCTTTTTGGATATTTTGTTATTGCCCTGGTTCTTCTTCCTTTATATTACAGGCTTAAACTAACCTCAATCTATACATATCTCGATCAGCGGTTCGGATTCTGGTCGTATAAAACCGGTGCAGGTTTCTTCATAATATCCCGGACACTTGGTGCTTCACTCAGGATGTTTCTGGTAATTAACGTACTGCAGATCTTTGTCTTTGACGCATGGAATATTCCTTTCTGGGTCAATGTATTTGTATTTATACTTCTGATTATACTTTACACCTTAAAGGGAGGTATAAGAACGATAATCTGGACTGATACACTACAGACCACATTTATGCTTCTTGCTGTGATTCTGTCAGTAATATATATTGGTAAAAACCTGGATGTTTCTCTTCCTGAGTTATTTAAGACAGTAAGGGAGAGTGACGCTTCAAAAATGTTTTTCACCGACTGGCACCATGAGAGATTTTTCCTGAAGCAGTTTTTCAGCGGGATGTTTATTACTATTGTTATGACAGGCCTTGATCAGGAGATGATGCAGAAAAACCTTAGCTGCAGAAATATAAAGGAAGCCCAGAAAAACATGTTCACTTTCAGCGGCATTCTTGTATTTGTGAATCTGCTGTTCCTGTTCCTGGGGGCACTGTTGCTGATCTTTGTTCAGGCAAGAGGAATCACAGTTGCTTCGAGCGATGATATTTTTCCGACAGTCGCGATAAGGTACCTTGGACCAATGGCAGGTGTTGTATTTCTTATCGGACTTATTTCTGCTGCATTCCCCAGTGCAGACGGTGCATTGACATCTCTGACAACATCAGTAAGTATTGACTTTCTTGGACTCGACACGAGAGAGGGTATTACTGAGAAAGCCAAGACACGGATCAGGTATATAGTACACTTATCAATTGCCTGTGTGTTTTTTGTCAGTGTCCTTATATTCAGTGCATTAAATGATAAGGCAGTTATAGATAAGCTATTTACTATTGCGGGATATACATACGGGCCTCTGCTCGGACTTTACTCATTCGGACTCTTCACAAAACGGCTTGTAAAAGATAAGCTGACACCGTTTATTGCAGTTCTTTCACCCCTTATCTGCTTCTTTCTGAGCAAGTATTCAGTTCAGCTCTTTAACGGATATAAATTCGGATTTGAACTTCTTTTATTGAATGGTTTCCTGACTTTCATCGGACTTTATCTGTTCAGCAGAAAGCCGGAAAAGAAATAAGTCTTGCGGTCCCTCACTGCCTTATCTGTCCACCGCCATAAGTACTGGTGCTTTCAATCTCATCAGTTTCCTCTGTCTCTTCGGGTTCCTCTTTCTTAATTATTACCCTGATTTTCTTATAAGGAATGTTCCATGATATGAAATAGCTCACTCCTGTACTGAACTTAGTTGCACCATTTCCGAATCCGGGTAAATAGATTGACCGCAGATCTTTTCCGGTACCTGAATATACAAGCATTCTGAGACTTATATTCCAGCCCATACTGAAGTTTTTGAATATTTCAGCCCTTACCCCGGGAGAGACTTCAATAAAATGACCCCAGCTGGTTTTGGGTGAGACAGATGAATAAATTGTACCCCAGTAATTTTCCTGTCTCATCAGCGGAACTTCCGAGGTGAAACGGTTTATTCCATAATGAAGACCAATACCTGTGTAATACTTACCCATAGCTTTTTCAGGTTTCAACAGGTTGAAATCAATCCCGGTCCGGAGAAATATTCCTTTATTGATATACTCATAATCGGGTTGTGAATATTTATAGTCGAGATATCCGGCACTGAGAAAGGCAGACCTTTTTTCATTCAGATCAATTGAGAAATATCCTTCAGCACTAAGTATATTCTTGTCAGCAAAGTACATAGCAGGACCGAAAATGTCAATTCCTGCTCTCATTTTCAGAGGAATGTCAAGAGTATCCTGTGCATTTAAATACACATTACTGCCTGCCATCAGGAACAGAAGGCTAATAATATATACGGATATTTTCCTCATTTAAAGTGGTAATGGCTCCTTTGCTGACTGACACGGAATCGATTGTATTTTTTGTGAATATAGGTTTGTCTGAAAGAGTATAGTAATATGTATAACCGCATTCCTTTGAAATCAGATGCAGATATCCTGTATAATTGAATGTGATTGTATCAGTTATATTGTTTATTTTAAAAATGTATTTGCAGGTGGTAACTGATGGATTCAGGGCAAAAAGAACAGGTTGAACGTTAATCGCTTTTTTGTAAAGGAACAGATTCTCTTTACCAATACCGTAAAGAGTAATACTGTCGGGTGCCTGCCTTGCTTTTGTTGTATAATTATATAATGAGGCTTTTACAAAAGATTCGGTATCTTCAAAACAGGTTAAAGGTGTACAGGAAACCATCGCGAAGAATAGTCCGGATATAATTATAATGAGGCTTCCCTTATAATATTTATTCATTATTTTTCTGAAAGCCTCAAAATTACAAAAATATTGGACAATTGGAACTTTTATGAAGTTGGTCATTCAATCTTTAAATATCCACTTTCCTCCCCATAGCTATCGGGACTTCCCCCTCGAAGCATAGCTTTCAGCTTAAGGTTTGGGATAAATGAAAGACTGCATATATAGAGTTTCCCCTCCTTTTGAAGGAGGGGTGGTCGGGATGATTGATTATCAGATTTTTAACGTATTTTATATCCCGACCGGGGTGGTTGATTTTAGTGAAATATCACATAATGCAAAAAGGTGATTGCAGTGATAATAATCAACCACCCCGGCCGCAAATTAGCTTTGCAAAAACAAACAAGCATTTTCCTGCGGCCACCCCTCCTTCAAAAGGAGGGGAAATGTATAAAGCATATATTCAATACTTTACATTCTTCAGATACTCCTCCGCTTTTTTAATGGCATTACCTATGCCCCCAGGGTTTTTCCCACCGGCCGTAGCAAGAAATGGCTGACCACCTCCGCCTCCGTTTATTTCTGCCGAAATTTCTCTGATGATTGTGACAGCATTCAGGTTTCTTTCCTTAACCAGATTGTCGCTGACCATTACCAGCAGATTGGCTTTACCGTTGTTTTCAGAGCCTAAAACGAGGACACTGTTTTCAGATGTGCTTCTGATCTGGTAAGCAATATTTTTCAGTATTTCTGCTGACTCAGCTTCAACTTTCCCTGAGATAAACCTGATTTTATTAATTGTTTCAGCCTTCTCAACAAGTTCATTGAGCATTATGGAAGTTGACTGTGCCTGGTATTTCTCAACACTCTTTCTGAGTGAGGCATTGTCAGCCAAAAGCCTTTCAACACTTTCTGTAACATTTCCTGTGCTCTTCAGAAGGATGGCAATTTCGTCGATCGTGTTTAATTTTTCATTTATGTATTCTTCAGCTTTTGAGGCAGTTACAGCTTCTATTCTTCTGATGCCTGAGGCTATAGCCCCTTCTGTTATTATTTTCACAATACCTATCGACCCGGTTGCTTCAACATGGGTTCCGCCGCATAATTCAACCGATTTTCCGAATTCCACAACTCTTACAGTATCGCCGTATTTTTCACCGAAGAGAGCCATGGCTCCCATAGATTTGGCTTTCTCCATTGTGACACCGTAAGTTACCTTACTGTCATGATTCTCCCTTACCATCCTGTTTACGATCTCTTCCACCTGTGCCAGTTCTTCCCTTGTAGGTTTGGAAAAGTGACTGTAATCGAACCTTAAGCGATCAGGAGTTACCAGCGAACCCTTTTGTTCCACGTGGTTTCCAAGGACAGACCTTAGTGCGAAATGCAGAAGGTGGGTGGCAGTATGATTATTAGCTGTCATCCGGCGCTTCTCTGTATCCACTGATGCCCTGAAAGTTACGGCGGCATCGGCTGGCAGTTGCACTGCCATGTGAATTATCAGGTTATTCTCCTTTACTGTATCTGTGATAATAATCTTCTCTTTACCGGAAGTAATCACACCCGTATCCCCTGTTTGTCCTCCCGATTCAGCATAAAAGGGAGTTTTATTGAATATTATCTGGTAACTCTCTTTCCCTTTTACTTTTACCGTGCGGTATCTGGTTATAAGAACATCATCTTCAGTTTTGTCGTAACCTGTGAATTCAGTTCCTTCAATATCACGTATTATAATCCAGTCAGCAGTTTCAACAGTAGCATCCTCTCTCGAACGTTCCTTCTGATTTTTCATCTCATCCTCAAATCCTTTTATGTCGAGATGCATATAGTTCTCTTTCAGAATCAGTTGTGTAAGATCAACAGGGAATCCGAAAGTGTCGTACATTTCAAAAGCAACCTTGCCGGGGAGAATATTTTTCTTCTCTTTTCTAAGGTCTGAAATCATCTTCTCAATCATTTTCAGTCCCTTCCCGAGTGTTTTCAGGAAAGCTGTTTCTTCTTCAAAGATGATCTTGGATATATGGTCTTTTCCGGCAACAAGTTCCGGATACTGATTCCCCATTGTTTCAGCAAGAACAGGAACGAGCTTATACATAAATGGTTCCTCGATTCCCAGATTATTGTATCCATATCTGACTGCACGGCGAAGAATCCTTCTTATAACATAGCCAGCCTTATTGTTTGAAGGAAGCTGTCCGTCGGCAATTGAAAACGAAACAGCCCTGAGGTGATCGGCTATAACCCTTAAGGCAATATCCCATTTCTCATTTTCGCCGTAAGGCTTTCCTGTTATTGTTGAGATCTCTTTAATTACAGACTGAAAAATGTCAGTTTCATAATTCGATTTTTTGCCCTGAATGACCATACAGAGCCTTTCAAATCCCATACCTGTATCTACATGTTTCGAAGGTAGTTGCTCAAGTATCCCGTCGGCTTTTCTATTGTACTGAATAAATACAAGATTCCATATTTCTATAACGTGGGGATGCCCTTTGTTTACAAGATCCTTACCGGATATTTTTTTCCTCTCTTCGTCATCCCTTATATCAACATGAATTTCAGAACATGGTCCGCATGGTCCTGATTCACCCATTTCCCAGAAGTTATCTTTTTTTGATCCTTCAATTATCTTGCCTGCAGGATTTGAAAAACACTTTTCCCAGTAACCATAGGCCTCATCATCGCGCGGAACATTATCTTCCCTGCTTCCTTCAAATATTGTTGCATAAAGTCTGTCTTCAGGTATTCCCAGCTTATCGACAAGCAGTTCCCACGCCCACTCAATGGCATCTTTTTTAAAATAGTCACCAAACGACCAGTTGCCAAGCATTTCAAACATGGTATGGTGATATGTATCATGTCCGACCTCTTCAAGATCGTTATGCTTCCCTGAAACACGAAGGCATTTCTGGGAATTTGCCACTCTTTTATTTATTGCCTGCTGGTTTCCCAGGAAGATATCTTTGAACTGATTCATCCCTGCATTAGTGAACATCAGAGTAGGGTCATTTTTTACAACCATCGGTGCCGATGGAACAATATTATGACCTTTTGATCTGAAAAAATCAAAAAACAAATCCCTCAGTTCCTGCGCTTTCATTTTGTTAATCATAGTGTTAAGTAAAATTACCTGATTTTTGGCTTGTAAAATTAATTTATTTGATTTAGATTTGTCGATTACCAAAATAAAAATTAAAAAAACTATTGCCTTTTGTTGCGAAACCGTAAATACGTGCTTGATTTATCTGATCTGCAGTATAAGCAGGTTAGGTTACCATGGAAGGCAAAGCTTTTGCGGTTTTTTCTCTGGTTTGCAGCAACTGTAGTTATTGCTGTTGTATATGGAGTTCTTTTTGAGAAGTATTATGGTTCTCCTAAAGAGAAAATGCTGACACAGCAGGTTGAAAACATGAAACTACAGTATTCTCTTATCGGACGTGAACTCGATAATTCCATAACCACACTAAACAGTTTCAGACTATCTGATGATGTTATGTATCGTCCCATCCTTGACCTTGATACACTTGCAGAATCATACAGAATGGCAGGTTATGGAGGTGTCGACAGGTTCAGGGATCTAAATGGTTACATGAATTCCTCTATGATTATTGCATACAGGGCAAAGATTGAAGAGATAAAAAATCTTTCAAGTGTTCAATCCGAATCATTTAATTATCTTCTCGAGAGCGCAACTGAATGGAAGAGGGAATTGGATCATATGCCCTCAATAAGCCCGGTAAGTGTTGAATTCAGGCTCGGAGACAAATTCGGATTCCGCGATATTCATCCGGTTCTCGGAACACCCCGGCCGCACTATGGCCAGGATTTTGAAGTTCCCTACGGAACCAAAGTATATGCAACAGGCGACGGGACAATTGTAGAATCGGGCTGGAACTCCGGTGGTTTTGGTAACCTTGTTGTTATCGATCATGGTTACGGTTTAAAATCATATTACGGCCATCTTAGCGAGATAACTGTTCCCAAGGGGATGAATATCAAAAGAGGCGAACTCATTGGACTAAGCGGCAGTACCGGACTTTCATCAGGCCCTCATCTTCATTACCAGATAGAAAAATTGGGTCAGCATACCAATCCTATTAATTTCTTTAATAATGACGTGACCTCCAAGGAATTTAATGAGATGATCCAGGAGTTCTCGGCAAAATCCAATTTCAGGTAATTCATTCTTTTATCTTTTTATCTCTTCATAACCTTCAATATTCACCAGAGGTTTCATTTTTTACAGAATTGATTATCTTTGCCATGTTATGCCAAGAACAAAGTATAAATTTAATCCTGAATCACTAAGTTTCGACAGAGTCAGACTTGGGGTCAGGGCTTTGTTATTCAGAACACTGGCTTATCTTGTCGGTTCTGTAATTATTGCCCTGATCTACTGGGTTATTTTTGCTTCCTTTTTTGATTCTCCGAAGGAAAAAGCACTAAAGAGGGAGGTTGAACAACTTGCTATTCAGTATGATCTCATTCAGAGGGATATGGCTAATATTGAGAATGTTCTCGACGGACTTCAGAAAACCGACGATAATCTTTACCGGACAATTTTTGAAGCTGAACCTATCCCTGCAACCCTGCGCGACGGTGGAGTAGGCGGAGTAAACAGGTATAAATCATTGGAAGGCTATTCTAATTCGAAACTTGTAATTGAAACAGCAACCAGGCTCGATAAAATAAGGAAGAAAGTCTATATTCAGTCCAAATCATTTGATGATCTGATATCCCTGGCATCAAGGAAAGAAGAGATGCTCAGATCAGTCCCTGCTATAATTCCAATTTCGAATAAAGATCTTAAAAGAACTGCTTCCGGTTTCGGAAGAAGGATTCACCCAATATATAAAATCATAAAATTCCATTACGGAATGGATTTCACTGCTCCAGAGGGAACTGATGTTTATGCAACAGGTAACGGAACAGTTGTTGCACGTGTTATTTCGCAACGCGGACTTGGGAAACACATTATTATAGATCATGGTTTCGGGTATACAAGCATTTACGCTCATCTGAATGATTTTAATGTAAGGGTGGGACAGAAGGTTCAGAGAGGCGATATAATTGGTTATGTTGGAAGTACAGGACAGTCTGTTGCTAATCATCTTCATTACGAAATAAAACTGAACGGTGTTAATGTTGATCCGGTAAATTATTATTTTGAAGATCTGTCAGCCGCTGAATATGAAAGAATGATTGAGATTGCTTCCAAAACCGGTCAGTCTTTTGATTAGCCATTTTATTACTATTATGAAGATACCGGTTCGGTTAATTCTGCCACTCTCCTTATTATTTGTTTTCCCATTAATTACTTATCCGGCAGGAAAAGTTAATTCATTTCTTCCGGAATATCAGGATACAGCGATTAGCAAAAGAGAAGTAGTAATTACAGGGGTTGGCGACATAATGCTTGGTTCTTCATTCCCCTCAGTAAAATTTCTTCCGCCCCGGGATAATCCATTTCTTCTATTAGAAAGTGTAGCCGATACACTTATTTCATCTGACATTACTTTCGGTAACCTTGAGGGTTCATTTCTGAACAACGGTGAGGCTGCCAAAAAGTGCAGGGATACAACATTGTGTTATCTTTTCAGAATGCCGGAACGATATATATCAGCTCTTACTTCAACAGGGTTTGATATGCTGAGCCTTGCAAATAACCACTTTGGGGATTTCGGGCAGCCATCCAGAATCAGGACAAAAGAGATTCTTGATTCAGTCGGGATAGTTTATGCCGGATTGCAGGAGCATCCATGGTCCATTCTGAAGAAAGATTCTCTTCTCTATGGCTTCTGCGCCTTTGCGCCAAATGCAGGAACTGTGAATATTAATGAATATTTGAAAGCCGGTGAGATAGTCAGAATGCTGGCCGATACATGCGATATTGTAATAGTATCTTTTCATGGAGGGGCTGAAGGGGCTGAATTTCAGAATGTCACGAGAACAGATGAGATATTTCATGGTGAAAACAGGGGAAATGTTTATAAATTTGCTCACTTTGTGATTGATAACGGGGCTGATGTGGTTTTTGGGCATGGCCCTCATGTAACGCGTGCAATTGAGGTTTATAATGAACGCTTCATAAGCTATAGTCTTGGTAATTTCTGTACATATGGAAGGTTTAATCTTGCAGGACCAAACGGTCTGGCACCAATAATGAAAATCAAAACAGACATATCAGGAAGGTTTTTATCGGGTAAGATTATTCCGGTGTATCAGCCATGGCCGGGAGGAGTTAAATATGATTCAAACGGAAGTGTTATCAGGAAGATCCGCGATCTGACTGCAGCTGATTTCCCGGAGAGTGTAATCAGTATTTCGGAAAAAGGTGAAATAACTTATAAATAGTTGCTATGCCATACAAGGAAAAAAAGATCGAAAAGCTCTATTATTCTATTGGAGAAGTAGCAGAAATGCTTGAAGTACCGGTATCTACTGTCAGGTTCTGGGAGAATGAATTTGATGTTCTGAAGCCGATGAAAAACAAAAAGGGCAACAGGTTGTTTACTCCGGCCGACATTAAAAACCTCAGGATCATTCATCATCTTGTAAAAGAGGAGGGAATGACACTCTCTGGAGCAAAAAAACGACTGGCTGAAAAGTGGGCGGAAACTGAGTATAAATTCGAGATCAATGAGTCTTTGCAGAAAATCAAAGCCATGCTTCTCGATATCCGGGATGGAGTTTAATAAACTCTGTGTAACTCTGTGCATCCTCAGTGAAACTCTGTGACAGTTCTTTTTTTTGTTACACAGAGAGACACAGAGGCCTTCGGCAAGCTTCGGCTGGCATAGAGTTGCACAGAGAAAAGAAACAAATATGAAACTAAAAGAAATTTGTTCATACCTCGATTCGGAAGTGCCATTGTCATTTCAGGAAAGTTATGACAATTCAGGTCTTCAGATTGGAAAAGCAGATACAGAAATAACTTCCGCATTAATTGCTCTTGACGTTACCGAAGAAGTTATCGATGAGGCAATTAATAGTAATTGTAATCTAGTCGTTTCACACCATCCACTGTTATTCGGAGGTATTAAAAAAATCAGCGACTCATCTCTTGTCGGGAGAATTATCTACAAATGCACCGATAACGGTATTGCTGTTTATTCTGCTCACACAAACCTTGACATTTTTCATAATGGTGTCAGCAGAAAGATGGCTGAAAAGCTGGAGCTTAAAGATATTAAGGTCCTCTCTCCACTGGAACACAGGCTTCTGAAGCTGGTTACATATATTCCTGTGTCACATTTGGATAGGGTAAGGGCTGCGCTTTTTGAAGCAGGTGCCGGTGTTATAGGCAACTACGACCAATGCGGTTTCGTTACAGACGGTACCGGGAGTTTCAGAGGAAATGAATCTGCAAATCCTTTTGCCGGTAAAAAGGGTGAAATGCATCTTGAAAATGAAAGCAGGTTTGAAACAATATTATTCTCGCATCTTAAAGAAAAGGTAGTCAGGGCTCTTCTTGCTGCACATCCATATGAGGAGGTGGCATACGATTTATATGAACTGGAAAATAAATTCTATGGTGCAGGGTTGGGATGTACAGGTGATTTTTCTGAACCGATTGGAGAGAATGAGCTTCTGAAACTGATCTCCTCTGTTTTTGAAATAAAAGGCGTCAGATTCTCAAAACTTACAGGAAAGAAGATCAGAAAGGTTGCTTTATGCGGAGGTTCAGGAGTATCACTACTTCCTGTTGCAATTGCTTCCGGAGCCGATGTTTTTATTACTGCAGATATAAAATATCATAATTTTTTTGATGCTGATAATAAGATTCTGCTTGTGGATGCCGGCCATTTTGAGACTGAAAAATTCTCATCAGAAATTTTAAAAGACCTAATTAAGAAAAAATTCCCTAAATTTGCAGTCCGGTTTTCAGAAACAAATACGAATCCGATAAATTATTTGTAAAGATGGAAAAAGCAAAAGCACATGAATCTGAAATTTCTGTTGAAGAGAGATTAAGAGCATTATTTAGTTTACAGTTGGTTGATTCAGAGATTGATAAGATCAAAACACTCAGAGGTGAACTGCCTCTTGAAGTGCAGGATCTTGAGGATGAGATAGCAGGTTTGGAGACACGTTTGGGCAATCTGAAGGAAGAGGTGGTTAACCTTGAAAAATCGGTTTCTAAGAAGTTAAATGAGATAACCGATTCTGAGGCTCTCATAAAAAAATATGAAGAACAGCAGAAAAATGTAAGAAATAACAGGGAATTTGATTCACTGTCAAAAGAGATTGAATACCAGAATCTGGAGATCGAATTATATAACAAGAAAATAAAGGAGTTTAATTTCCTGATAGATGAGAAAAAACTTGTTATTGCAGATTCTGAAGTAACTCTTGCTGACCGTAAGTCTGATCTCGAGAACAAGAAATCAGAACTTGATGAGATTATCTCTGATACACAGAAAGAGGAGGAAGGCCTTTATAAAAAATCCGAAAAAGTGGAAGCTATTATCGAAGAGAGACTTCTTACTGCTTACAAGCGTATACGTTCAAATGCACGTAACGGTCTGGCAGTTGTTTCTGTTCAGAGGGATGCCTGCGGAGGTTGCTTTAACCAGATACCCCCACAGAGACAGCTCGATATTAAATCAAGAAAGAAAATTATTGTGTGTGAATATTGCGGCCGTATTCTCGTTGATGATGAGATAATTAAAGAGGGTCATTTATAACAGACCGATGAAATAAAGAAAGCTGACTCAATACGGGTCAGCTTTTTTGTTTCGGAGACCTCATCCCCCGGCCCCTTCTCCCGGGGGAGAAGGGGAGCAATCACCTGATACGGATTTCAGCCCCTCCCTCCTGGGGGAGGGGTTGGGGAGAGGCAAAAAAAATCTTAACTTTACAATATTATCATTCGCATTATAATGACCACTCCCGAGTTTCAAAAACTTATTTCAAAGGGGATACCAGAAGTGCTCCCTGATCCAAAACCATTCGATAAAAGTCTGAATCATGCTCCAAAAAGAAAGGATATATTGTCACATTCCGAAAAGATTCTGGCAATAAAAAATGCACTCAGATACTTTCCTGTAAGATTTCATAAGGTTCTGGCAGAGGAATTTGCAGTGGAACTGGAAACTTACGGGCGTATATATATGTACAGGTTCAGACCTGATTACACAATAAAGGCCCGTCATCTCGAAGAGTTTCCCCACAGATCGAAAAGCGCGGCAGCAATCATGATTATGATCTCTAATAACCTTGATAACGAAGTAGCACAACATCCGCATGAGCTTATTACATATGGTGGGAATGGCGCTGTTTTTCAGAATTGGGCGCAATATCTTCTGACAATGAAGTATCTCTCTGAAATGACTGATGAACAGACTCTTGTAATGTATTCAGGTCATCCGCTCGGACTCTTTCCTTCATTTAAAAATTCACCCCGAGTTGTTGTAACCAATGGTATGGTGATACCAAATTATTCAGCCCAGGACGATTGGGAGAAGTTTAACGCTCTCGGTGTTTCACAGTACGGACAGATGACTGCCGGTTCGTATATGTATATAGGCCCTCAGGGGATAGTTCACGGTACAACAATTACTATTCTTAATGCCGGCAGGCTGATAAGCAGTAATCCGAATGATCTGAAAGGAAGGCTTTTCCTGTCATCCGGATTGGGAGGAATGTCAGGTGCTCAGCCTAAGGCTGCTTCAATAGCAGGGATCATCTCTGTTGTGGCTGAGGTAAATCAGAAGGTTATTCAAATCAGACATTCCCAGGGCTGGGTAGATGAGGTGTATTCAGATATTGGTAAACTTACCGACAGGGTAAATCAGGCAAAGAAGAACAATGAAATTGTTTCACTGGCATATCATGGAAACATTGTTGATGTGTGGGAGAAATTTGCAGACGAAAATATATATGTTGACCTGGGATCAGACCAGACTTCGCTTCATAACCCATGGTCGGGAGGTTATTATCCTGCCGGAATAAGCTTTGAGGAATCCAACAGGCTGATGTCAGCTGAACCTGACAGATTCAGGGAGCTGGTGTGTGAGTCGCTGAGAAGACAGATAGCTGCCATTAACAGACATACTGCCAGGGGAACATATTTTTTTGATTATGGCAATGCATTTCTGCTTGAGGTTTCCAGGGCTGGCGGTGATGTTATGAAACCAGATGGAGAGTTCAGATATCCTTCTTATGTTCAGGATATTATGGGGCCAATGTGTTTCGATTATGGTTTTGGACCTTTCAGATGGGTCTGCTGCTCAAATGATCCTGCTGATCTGGCTGTTACTGATACTATAGCCACTGAGGTTCTTACTGAATTAATCGAAAGATCTCCTGAACTGATCAGACAGCAGATGGCTGATAATATACACTGGATTAAAGAGGCTGCAAAAAATAAACTGGTGGTTGGTTCACAGGCACGAATTTTATATGCTGATGCAGAAGGCAGGGCTGCTATTGCTTCAGCTTTTAACAGTGCTATTGCCAAAGGAAAAATATCCGCACCTGTGGTTATTGGACGCGATCATCACGATGTGTCAGGAACAGATTCACCATACAGAGAGACATCCAATATCTATGATGGTTCAAAATTTACAGCTGATATGGCAGTACAGAATGTCATCGGTGATTCATTCCGGGGGGCAACATGGGTTTCATTGCACAATGGAGGAGGAGTAGGCTGGGGAGAAGTTATAAATGGGGGCTTTGGATTAGTGCTCGATGGAAGCAGTGAAACTGATGATAAGCTTAAGATGATGCTCCACTGGGACGTTAACAATGGAATTGCCCGCCGGAGCTGGGCCCGTAACGATGAAGCTATGTTTGCTATTAAGAGGGAGATGGGGAGAACCCCGGGACTAAGGGTAACTGTACCTTATGTTGCTGACGATGAATTAATCAAAACTTTCCTGTATTAAGCATCACCAGCATACAATCTTCAACAACTTCAATACCTTTCTTCCTGGCTGTTTCAGCAAGTTCCGGATTTGAAGTTCCCGGATTAAATATTATTCTTTTTGGGGTAAGTGAAAGAATATAATCGTAAAACTCTTTCTGATTTTTTGCATTCATGTACACTGTTATGGTATGTACACTTCCTAAATCGGCTGGCATACCTTTTCTTATCTGCAGATTACCAAGATCGACATCTCTTCTGCCAATAGCAATAACGGGAATATTTCTCCTCTGCAGACTTCTGATGGCCTTATATGCGAATCTGTCAGGATTCGGACTTGCTCCAAGTACCAAAGTAGTTTTCTCCATTATAATCTATCTTAAGTCTGGCGGTTAAGCAATACAACGGCGAGTGCAACTACTCCCTCTTCACGTCCGGTGAATCCAAGCTTTTCAGTTGTGGTAGCCTTAATTGTAATATTTTCAGCATCTGTATTAACGATAGCAGAGATTGTGCTTCTCATTTCCTCAATAAATGGAGAGATTTTTGGATTCTCAAGGCAAACCGTACCATCTATATTAACGACGCTGAATCCTTTTGCTTTTATCAGATCGAATGTCCTTTTGAGTATGATTTTGCTGTCGATACCTTTAAACTCTGCGCTTGAATCAGGAAAATAAAATCCTATATCTCTTAAACCGGCAGCACCCAGAAGTGCATCACATATAGAATGAAGAAGGACATCTCCGTCGGAGTGGGCAACACATCCCTTTGAAGCAGGTATTTGTACTCCTCCCAGCCAAAGGTTTAATCCTTTTTCAAGTCTGTGAAAATCGATTCCCTGGCCAATTCTGATATTCATCCCTTTGATCTGCCTGCGTTTCTCAAAGCATTAAAGTCGAATGCGAGGGAAAACCTCAGAGTACGTGCGAGAGGATGATTTTGAGTGAGTGGCATCAGGTAGGAGAAATCTATTGTGAATATCTTAAGTCTGAAACCTGCACCTGCAGTAAAATATTTTCTGTTTCCCTTTGTTTCATTCTCATGAAAATATCCGCCTCTGATAGCAAACTGACTGTTGTACCAGTACTCAACTCCATATGAATATGTCAGCTCATGGAGTTCCTCTTTAAAACCGCCCGGAGCATCAATAAATGACTGGAATATAGCTACAGGGACAGCTACATTGGGATCTTTCCCTGCAATAATACTATCTGCATTTGATGTGCTATACTGGGGTGTTGTAGGTACCAGAAGTTTATTTATGTCAAAGGAAACACTGATTTTATTATACTGATCAAGTTCAATTGTACCTGAACTGCCTATCCGCAAATTCATTGGAATAAAATCAGAAGTCTGAGCATCAGAGTAACTCATTTTTGAACCGATATTGGAAAAAATAAGTCCGAATGCCAGTTGTCCGTCTTTACTGAGAATTGTAACATCCTTATTATAATAACCTGAAATATCGGCAGCAAATGAAGTACCTGGTTTTGTATCTTCACCTCCTGCGGAAAAACCACTTGTGAGGTTTGAATAAATAAATCTGAAAGCAAGTCCTCCTGAAAGATTTTCTGCAAAGACCCTTGAATATCCGGCGTCAATGGCAAATTCATTAGGATTAATATCCCGCAGCGGATTTCCCCATTCATCTGTTAGCGGTACAAGTCCGAGTGATGAATATATTAAGCTTCCGCTAACTACCTGTTTGTCGTCAATCCTCTTATATCCGGTCAGATAAGCAATATTTATATCAGGAACAAGGTTCCTCAGCCATGGAGAATAGGATACTCCCACACCGCCTTCGCCGTCGATAAAAGCAAATTTTGCAGGATTCCAGTGCATGCTGTAAACATCAGGTGATGTTGCAGCACCTACGTCACCCATACCTCCTGAACGGGAATCAGGAGCAATAGTAAGGAAGGGTACAACAGTCTGTATTGCATTCAGATCCTGAGAGAAGAGTACCGTCTTGCCCGATAGGGCCACGAGTAATAATAATATAATAGCTAACTTTTTCTTCATGCCTGTAATTAAGATTCTACGATTGTGCAAATATAAAACAAATTTTCGCCCGAAATATTGTGTAACTGTCACAAAATGATCATACGACCTGAGGCCCTTGCTGTTTCACCGGTACCTTCCGATACTTTAATAGTAACTGAATAGGGATAAATTCCCTTTCCCACTCTTCTTCCGCTGTCATCGTTTCCGTCCCAGGTGACCGGAGGGATTGAGTAGCCGGTTGATGGCACCCTTGTTTTAATAATTTTTATTATGCGTCCGCTGAGATTAAAGATATTTATTGTGACCTCCAACTCAGTGTCAGGCCTGTTATGCTCTCCGGTAATATTTGTCTCGGTGAAGAAAGGGTTTGGATAATTGATAAGATTTTTAAGAATGAATTTATCTTCAGATTCCACAAAGAAAGAAATCGTCTGTTCAGAAGAGTTATTGAAGTTATCCCATGCCTTGACAGTTATTGAATGGCTTCCCATGCTAAGATCAGTGAGATTATAAGAAATCGTACCCCTCGAATAATTATCAAAATCATTTGTATAATAGTTATTTAGAACAATAGGCAGTGTTACCTCTTTATCAAGGAAACCAGTTATATCATGACCAATTCCCGATCCTGAAGTATTTATTCCACCCTTATCTTCTATTATCGCAAGTAGCCTCGGATTTTTGTCAGTGATTCCGCCGTTTCTGAAGAGAGTATCGTTGAGAAACAGCCTTATCACCGGACCAGATGTATCGAAGACGGCTGTGCTTGAAAATCCTCCGACTATAATATTATTGAAACTACCGTTCATATCTTCATTATTTTCATTGGCATAGTAGCTGATCTTACCATTCCCGAAAGTATAGTTAATATCTCTTGGAACTATAAAAGTAAAGCTGAACTTTCCGTTTCTGGCTCTTGTTTTGCCGCTAAAAATAATACTGTTCCTGAGATTGAATTCCAAAGTCTGTCCACCGTCATTGGCAAGAGTTTTTATCTTACTCTCTTTATCATATACCTGTGGTGAGACTACTCCGTTAAAGGAGTTCATATGTACTCCGTTTTTATCTTCTATATGTCCTGAAATTGTCACAACGGACAAGGCTTTCAGGCTATCTGTTTTTTCTGTAACCGACACATTATTAACAGAATCGGTTATTATTTTGCCATGCCACGGATAAGCCAGGGTGAGTGCAGGATCGCCAAGGAGTGTAAAATTCCTCTTATTCGGACCGCTCCCTGATTTGTTTTTAGCAATCCTTATAATATCACCCAGTGTGAGGGCATTCCCGTCTTCATCACGGCTGAATGCATAATTGAAAATATTCCTGTTCAGAAAGAAATTCGGTGCAGAGTAAACAACCCTTGTTGTAGACATAAGTGCTATTGCACCTCCTTCTTTATTCAGAAGCACCATTTCACCTGCAGATGTTTTTCCGAAAAGCTCATGTGTAGCAACATTCATCTCTGCATCGTCGAATCTGCTGAACTCACATGTGGCAGTAATGAACAGCGGCAGTTTTCCTCCGTTCTTCCATGAATTAATATCTTCAGGTTTGATAACCCCCTCATGGGCAAGACCACCTTCTCCTCCATGACCCACATAGTTGAAAATTAGGCAACCGTTATTTATTCTGGCGGTAATTGCTTTATTTACATCCGGATAAGACTGTCCCCCAACATTTGTTGTCTGTTTAAATGCATCAAGGTAGATTTTATCAATATTATATTCAGGAACGCTGTCTTTCAGTACACTGGCAAGTCCTTCAGCATCTGACATATGTGCATTGCCATCCTCGTCATCTGCAGTTATGCATATTATGTTTTTCCAGTCACCCATGTTAACCGGATCGAGGTATTTCTTAATTTTTGAAATAATTATTCCAGCCTGGGCAGTATCAGAAACAGGCATCCTCCCGATGCCAATATCCTCAGTTCCGTCTGCTTCACCTTCTCCGTCTTCAAGTAATCCGTAAAAGTCATCAGATGTGAATGAATTGACAACAACATTTGAATTTTGCGACTGGTATGTCGGAATAAAATTCGGGTTACCGGGAGGAAGCGTCTTGTTTTCGTACGAGCCATCACCAAACAGCAGCAGATATTTGAGAGGATGATCAGTTCCGGATTGTTTTATGTACTTCATCCTTACATAGTTCCTGATTGCAGCAATATCCGGTATACCTCCCGAGAATTCATTGTAAATCTGAACTGGAGTAACAATTTGTGAGATCAGACCACTGTTTGCGAAGTGAATTTCTGCCAGCTTTTCTGCGTGCGATTTGAACAGGGGATGAGTAACTATAATCATGTCAGCAGATTCAGAGCCATGAAGATTCTGGTTCGGAATAGCAGCTGTTTTTATTACAGGAACTGAAGCATTTGAAAGAGTAAACGCAACGAATGATTTTAATGAATCGCTGAGTGATTTAAATGTAATATTATCTCCTGTTTTTGTAAACAATACCTGTTTAGGATTTTCCGGATCTGAAATGTCCCATATCAAAGCATCATTTATCTGGCTTTTAATTGAATAACTGGTTATACCACCTGGTGCAACGGATCTTGAATCGCTGTATTGCACCAGCTTCCCCGTAAATGAATTTGTTCTTCTGCCTTTGAGCTGAACAAAATCGACCCATCCCTTCGCACCAGGTTCGCTGTTACCTGAGAACCTTAACTGCAGAACAGGTGCAGCCGAAGAAGGCAAAAATGAACCTGTATCAGATACTATCTGTGCCTGGATACCTGTATAATTATAAAGGTTTATACCGGGTACCTGAATGCTTTTTTTAAGCGAACCCCCGTCATAAAGTCTGAATGTTGTTGTTGTTCCTGCCCTGGCAGCTACTCTGATTTTATATTTTAAACGGCTGGTAGTACTTATTTCGGAAAATCCGGGGTTAATATCAAGATCCAGTATCTGTTGAAACCACTCCCTTCCGGATTTAAGCAGGTTTTCATTTTCAATCTCATGAATATATAAAGCATCAGACAGTGAAGAGATAAACGTAGCAGCCTGGGTTGGTTCCTGAAGAGTTATTATTCTCTTGCCCTGAGTAGTTGCAGACGATGTAATAAAATAATAAGCTGTATCTGAATAATTATGACGGAGAAAATCGTAATCTTTTAATTTTTCATTATAGGTCCATCGGTGGGTACCTTTTCCGAAGAACAACAGATAATCTCCCTCATTGAATATGCCGTCAGATCCTGTAGATGTATATACCGGGATCTCTTTAAGGTCGTCAGCAGCAGGATCATTATTATAATACGATAACTGTCCGGAATTGTTACAATAAAGCCGCGGATTCGATGGATTCAACAGCCCCAGCTGTTTCAGCCTGGAATAATCAATTCTGTAAATCCCGTCCGACAAAACTGCAATCCTGTACCATTGCCCTGAGGATAAGACTGATGATGAGGCATAGTTCTGGCCTGATTTCTGTCCGCTAAGACCAGAGACAAAAACAAACAGGTAAATAAGTGATATTGAAACTATTTTTTTCATTCTTCCTGACAAAGATAGAAATGTGCTTTTTCTTTGCTAACTTATTTTGTTTTTTTGCATAATCAACGGGATGATAATAATAACGGATTCATAACGTTGATATTGCAGTTTACCCGTGGTGTTCATGAGACTAATTAGTATTATCACTCTTTTTGTTGTTTTCTCTCTCTTCTGCAAGGGGCAGGATAGTGAGTCAGGTCCTGGTTATCAGCTGATTCTTATGAACAACCCTGCACTTTCCGGCAGTGAAGGCGACGGAGTAATAAGGTTGTCGTATAATAATTACTTCCCCGGTAACAGTTATAATCTTCATTCAGTTATTGTTTCATACGATTCTTATTTACCATCGCTTCACGGAGGAGTTGGAATCTATTTGTCTGATGATTTTATGTGTGGTATAGCCAACGAAATGAGAGGAGGAGTTTCATATTCATACTATTTGCAGGCTGGAAAAGACCTCTTCATAAATGCAGGACTTTCGGCTTCAGTATTTCATCGGGGTTTTAATTTCAATGGTGCAATACTGCCCGATCAGATTGATCCGCTTGGAGGAGTTATTTACCCAACAGGTGATGTTATGACTAATACCGGAAAGTCGGTATTTGATATCGGAGCAGGATTTCTAATTATGACAGGTAAGCTTACCGGCGGTATTTCGGTAAGTCATCTTGCTGAGCCTGATCTTTCAGAAAATTTAAGTCATGATGAAAAACTTAAGAGGAAACTTCTCCTTCACGTTTTATATGATATTAACCTTGGTAATTCAGATAATGTTAAACTCAGACCACTCGGATACATTGTGATGCAGGGAGGATATTTATCTGCGGGAGCAGGAACTGTTTTTGAAAGTAATTATTTGTCATTCAATGCATTATTATTAGATGATAATTGGGATAATATAAATATGCAGACAGGGTTTTCGGTAAAAGCAGGCAGAATGAGTGTATATTACAATTATCGTTTTAATATTTCATCAGGAAATAATATGATGCCTTTCTCACTTCTTCATCAGACAGGATTGGCATTCAGTTTAAATAATGTTGATAAAAGAAAAACAATTAAAACAATAAATTTTCCTAAATTGTAGTTATATTTGGGCATCAAAAAAAGATTGTTTTAGTAAAAAATGCTATATTTGAGTATTCTTAAAAGCCATAAAACTAAAGGAGTTATGTATAAATTCAGAGCCTTACCAATTGTTTTAATTTCTGTTTTACTATTCACATCCTGTATATTCAAGAAAAAGGGAGGCGGGAATGAGAATGTCTCTACCGCAACAGGCTGGGAATATAATAATCCTGACAATGGCGGGTTTGAGGTCACTCTCGGAGCAGATCAGAAAACAGGTCCTGGTCTTGTACTTATTGAAGGTGGCCGCTTTACAATGGGCCAGGTACAGCAGGATGTTATGTTCGACTGGAACAACAAACCCAGAACTGTAACTGTATCATCTTTTTACATGGACGAGACGGAAGTTAAGAATATCGACTACCGTGAATACCTTTTCTGGCTGCGCAGGGTTTACAAAGATTATCCTGAAGTTTTCAGAAGAGCACTACCTGACACTTTAGTCTGGAGAAGTCCGATGGGTTTCAACGATCCTTATGTTCAGTACTATTTCAGACACCCGTCATATAATAACTATCCCGTTGTTGGAGTAAGCTGGTTAAAAGCTAATGACTTCTGCCTATGGAGAACTGACAGGGTAAATGAGCAGATTCTGATTGATGAGGGTGAACTAAATCCCGATCCAAACCAGTTAAATGATAAAAACTTTAATACCGAAGCATATCTTGCAGGTCTGTATGAAGGAGTTGTGAATCAGCTTCGTGAGAGTCTCAATCCGAATCAGACTGAACGCAGAACCAACTTCGAGGATGGAGTGCTCCTTCCAAGCTACAGGCTCCCCACGGAAGCTGAATGGGAATTTGCAGCATACGCACTCAGGGGAAATACTTTCGAGGAAAGAGTTTATGAAAGAAGAATTTATCCATGGGATGGAGAAGTTGTCAGAAACGCCGACCCGAAAGTACGTGGTGAGATGATGGCAAACTTTGTTCGTGGCAGAGGCGACCTAATGGGTGTTGCAGGAAGCCTGAACGATAACGGAAGTATTACAGTTGATGTTAAATCATACTGGCCAAACGATTACGGTCTCTATTGCATGGCAGGAAACGTAAATGAATGGGTGCAGGATGTTTATCGTCCGCTTACCTCGGAAGATGTTGATGGCTTTAACCCTTTCAGGGGCAACGTATACACAGATGTCAGAAGAGATGCAAACGGAACAGTAGTTGGGAAAGATAAACTAGGAAGACTATATATTGATACTGTAAAAGATGCCGACGTAGCAAACAGATATAATTACCAGAAAGGTGATTACAGAAACTACAGGGACGGTGACCTTCAGTCAGCTATCGTTGGCGGCGCAGACTGGACAGTTGAAGACGGTAAGAAAGGTTCACTCAGGATGTATTCACAGGACCTTACCCCGGGGAGTCAGGATTTTGTTACTCTCCTCAATGATAATGCACGAGTATACAAAGGCGGATCATGGAAAGACAGGGCATACTGGCTAAACCCGGCAACAAGAAGATTCCTAGATCAGGAAGAATCACGTGACGATATCGGGTTCAGATGTGCAATGATCAGGGTAGGAAGTCCGTCCGGATTATAAAAGAAAAAGTTCTCTGAAAATACAGCCTCATTATGTTGAATAATGAGGCATTTTTTTACCAATATGAAGACAGATCAACTATATGAACTCTATAAAGAGTCAACGGGAATAGCTACTGATTCGCGCACAGTAAGCAAGGGTCAACTGTTTTTTGCCCTTTGGGGAGAGAACTACAATGGTAATAAATTTGCTGCTGAGGCTCTTGAGAAAGGTGCAATATGTGCAGTAATTGATGATCCTCTTTTCGAAACCGAAAATACTATCCTTGTGGATGATTGCCTCAATGAACTGCAGGCTCTTGCCACACATCACAGGAAAGAGATGAAGGTTCCGGTTCTGGCAATTACCGGAACCAATGGTAAAACAACGACCAAAGAACTGATTGCTGCTATTGTTTCAAAGAAAAAAAAGGTACACTATACCCGTGGAAACCTGAATAACCATATAGGAGTTCCTCTTACTATTCTTTCAGCCCCGGAAGATACCCAGATGATGATTATAGAGCTTGGGGCTAATCATATTGGTGAGATCAGAACACTATGCCTTATTGCCAGACCTGATTTTGGAATTATAACAAATATAGGTACTGCACATATTGAAGGGTTCGGTTCCTTTGAGGGTGTAGTAAAAGCAAAAACGGAATTATATGAATATTTACGGAAGGTTAACGGAGTAGCACTATATAATGATACTAACCCGCTTCTGACAGAAAAAATATTCAAAAATGTTAACAGAGCTGTACCATTTTCAGATCCTACTGGAATTGAGTTGGGTATTGAACAAGTACCATCAGCAATTAATATTGAAATAAAAGCCACTTATCAGCACCATACATATAATATAAAGACTAATTTATTCGGCAGCTATAATATTGAAAATCTTAAAGCCGCAATTGCGACAGGTCTCTTCTTTGATGTTGATATAAAAGATATTGTTGATGCAGTTGAGAATTATCAGCCTGCGAACAACAGATCACAGGTTACAAAAACAAAAAACAATACTCTTATCTGCGATGCTTACAATGCAAATCCTACAAGCATGCATCTGGCCCTCAAAGCCTTCTCTGAACTTGCAGAGGATAATAAGATGGTAATCCTTGGTGATATGTTTGAGCTGGGAGAGAAGAGTGAAGAGGAGCATAAGAAAATTCTTGAAGAGGTCTTGGCTTATAAGTTTACCCAGTCGATTCTTGTCGGACCTGTTTTTGAGAGGGTATCAGCCAAATCAGGAATAAAATCATTCCTTGAAAAGGGCAAACTGATAGAATATCTTAAAAATGAACCAGTTAAAGGTAAAACTGTTTTGATTAAGGGATCGAGAGGAATGGGACTTGAAAAGATTTTCGATCTTTTGTAAGAGCCTATTTCGGGGACAAATCAGAACCTGAGAAAGTAATATTAATAAGAAGTACTTCAGATCTGCTTCCTGATCTTACCCTTGGACCCCACAGGCCGTAACCGGAAGATACAATAAAATGCGAGTTGCCTTTTTTCAGGTAACCATAACTTAACTCATAGATCTTATTTGTAAGATAATTTAAGGGCCACATCTGGCCATTATGAGTATGTCCTGAAAGCTGAAGATCAACTCCCGCCCTGGCAGACTCATCGAGGTGAAAAGGCTGATGGTCGAGCAGGATTACCGGTTTGGATGTATCAGCCTGTTGCATAAGCTGACTAAGAGGCATACGTTCTTTACCGTAGAAGCGGAATGAATCTCTGTCGATCCTGCCCAGTAGCTGAATGCCTCCGTCGAGGATTACCATTTCATCCTTAAGAACCTTAATCCCCTTGCTTTCAATGTATGGAATTGTTTTACCTCCTCCACCGATAAATTCATGATTACCGGTAATTGCATAAAGGCCATCATTACATTTGGGACATGTAAAATACTGGAGCAGGTCGCCTCTCAGTACAGGTCCGATTTCGCCATCAATTATATCTCCAAGCAGCAAAACAAGATCAGGTTTTATCTCCTGAAGCATCGTTGAAAGTTTCTTTATGCTTCTTTTTCTTATAATGCTTCCAAGGTGAATATCAGAAACTGCAGCAATCCTCAGGTTTTTTATTTCTCCTGCAGATTTATTAATTGTAATATTATATTCCTTGACAACCGGAATGACCGCATTTATAAAACCACCTATGATTAAAACTGCAGATAAAGAGATTGTTGCAATGAAGGCCCACTTCTTGTACAGTAAGATATTATCACCGCTGATGAGGTGTGAAACCCTCAGAAACAGCAGAACAATATCAGATATCAGGAAAAATAAGAATCCGTAAAGCATAAATGCCATCCAGAATCCTCCAATTATATTAAAGACATCTGTTATAACCGAGGAGTGCCTAGATTCGAGAAACTTGGCGGCTATGAATACGGCTGCGAGGAAGAAGAAAACGATTGAGTAGAGGAGTCTGTTATCGTGCAGCGCAGGAATTGCCCCATAACCCTTATAGAAGATGTAAATATTTACCAGTGAGTAAAGTACGAGTACTATTGAAAAGAATATCAGCATTTGAATTTTTCTCATTTTAAATTGTTTGTTCCTTTTATGCTTCTGAATGTCTTGTTTTGTTTAGCATAAAACTCAAAAATGATGCTCTTGTTCAAAACAGGCACATAATAATTTTCCTTTTCAAGTTTTTTGACGATTACTCTTTTATCAACAAGTATACTGTCGCACTTGAAGAAATCCCTGTGGGCTTTAAGGATTGATTTAATATTGCCGAACTGACCTTTCAGCAGGAAGAACAACCCTGCCAATCCGTCGAGGAGTTTGCGCCTGTAGATAATATTCTCAAGATCTTTATCCGGGAGGTTTTTAAATAGCATGAAGAGGCTGTTCCTGAAGTTCAGGTAGGTTTTCAGCCTGGAGTTGTATGGAAGAGTGCCTCCTCCTACATGGTAAACAACAGATGCAGGATTACAGCAGACCCTGAATCCTGCTTTATGGAACCGCCAGCAGAGATCAATTTCCTCCATATGGGCAAAGAAGGCAGCGTCGAGTCCTCCGCACTTTTTCCAGGTTGAGGCACGCACTATCATGCAGGCTCCGCTCGACCAGAAGGTATCGACCGGATCATCGTACTGCCCTGTATCCTTTTCGGTTTTATGAAGGATCCTGCCTCTGCAGAAAGGATACCCGTACTTATCTATATATCCTCCGGCTGCCCCGGCATATTCAAAGTAAGCTTTATTATTATAAGCTAGAATTTTAGGTTGGCATGATGCAACATCAGGATACCTATCCATATAATCAACAAGCGGTTGCAGCCATCCTGCAGTTACCTCAATGTCTGAGTTGAGGAGTATGTAATACTCTGCTTTTATCTTTGCCAGTGCAAGATTGTAGCCACCGGCAAATCCATGATTTTTACCAAGCCTGATCAGTTTTACATCTTTGTGGTTTTCTTCAATCCATTCAGCAGAACCATCAGTTGATCCATTATCAGCAATATATATAACTGTATTAATATCAGCTGAATGATCGATAACTGTCTGTAGGAATTGTTTAAGAAAACCAATACCATTCCAGTTTAATATTACTATTGCAGTTTTAAGCATTTTCTACCGGTCTCTTATGTTTCCAGCGGCGGTGGCTCCAGATCCAGAATTCAGGTTTCTCTCTTATTAACTCTTCGAGACGATTTACGTGAGTATCTGTTATGAGGTGCTCAGGAAGGCCAGAAGTATGTTCAAAAAGCAGTTCAATATTAAGATTGTAATAACCTCGTTTGATTTTCTGAATATTGAAAAACACAATTGCCATATCATATTTGGAGGCAACTTTTTCAGTTCCCAAATATACCGGTGTATCCTGATTCAGAAAAGTAGTCCAGTATTTAATTTCAGTCTTTATTGGTATCTGATCTGAGATAAAAGCTGAGATTGTATTGATATTATTCTTTCTATCGTTGATTATCTCTCTGATAATGTTAGCCATCGAGGTGAGTACCATTCCATGTTTGGTTCTAAGGCTATTTATGAACCTGTCGAAATACTTGTTCTGAAGTGGTTTATAAATAGATACTGCTTTATATTTTGTGTACATAGGGAAGGCTCCGAGCCATTCCCAGTTGTTGTAATGTCCCAGCACAGCAATAGTATCGCGTTTCTCCTCAAGGAGCTTTTCAATAATATGAAGGTTGGTGACTGTAAACCTGCTCATGAATTCCTTTTCCGACATATGTGTGAGCTTAAGAGTCTCAATAAAAAGGTCAGAAAGATGTCTGTAAAACTTCTTTTCAATTATTTTGAGTTCGGTTTCAGATTTTTCAGGGAAAGAATTTTTGAGGTTTGTTGCGACTACTTTTCTCCGGTATGACGGGAAATAATATAGTACAAGAAAAAGCAGGTCCGAAAAAATATATAAAACTCTTAGCGGCAGGAGAGTAACTATCCAGTTCAGAGGATAGAAAATATAGTAGGCAATTGCGCTCATTTAAAAAAAGACTAATTCTGCATAAATTTACGCACAATTTCCAGAACTTCAGGAAATACTGCGCTGTTTGCTGCCACAATTTCTTCTCCGGAAAGGTTTTTCTCATTCCCTGCAAAGTCGCTTATTTTTCCCCCGGCTTCGCGTAAAATGATTATTCCGGCAGCTATATCCCATGCATGAAGACCATATTCGTAGAATACTTCAAACCTGCCACAGGCAATATATGCAATATCTGTTGCCGCAGATCCTAAACGTCTGACTCCCTGAGAATTTTTGCAGAACCAGGTGAAACAATTCATATAATTATCCAAACGGCTGAAATCACTATAAGGGAAACCGGTTGCGATCAGGCTGGCAGATATTTTTTTTGCTTTTGAAACATGGATCTGCCTCCCGTTAAGCCATGCTCCCCCATCTTTCCAGGCGGTAAACATTTCATCTTCTTTAATGACATATACCACTCCGGCAACAACTTCATCATATTCCATCAGTCCAATACTTATAGCATAAGGGTTAAGTCCATGAAGGAAATTTGTAGTGCCATCGAGCGGATCGATTACCCAGCAGTATTTTATACCTGTTTTTTCAATTGTCCCCTCTTCTGTTTTGAATCCTGCTTCCGGAAGAAGCTGACTCAGTTTTGCAACAAGCATTTTTTCAGAAGTCTTATCAACGTAACTGACAAAGTCATTTAATCCTTTGGTTTCTGTCCTGCTGATATCAAAGTTCTCAGCTTCTCTTCTTATGAAAGCTCCTGTTTCGCGGGCACTATTTTCAACTTGTGTGCAAATCTCTTTAAGGTTGATCATTTTTCAGTCAGTTAATTCAACACTAATCCTTCCACCTGGTTCTATTTTCTTAAGCATAACCCGTCTTACAGTACCTGCAAGTCTGGCATTCCATGGATGTTCCACTCTTATATAATTCGATGTAAATCCGGTTATTAATCCCCCTGAGCGTGTTCTTTCAAACAATACTTTTGTTTCGAGTCCGAGATTGGATTTGTAAAATTCAAGGCTCTTCATTTCAGAAAGGGAAATAAGCTTTTTACTTCTTGCATCCTTCTCATTATGATCAACTTTTCCGGGAAGTTTCTCAGCTGCGGTATCGGGTCTTTCAGAGAATGTGAAAACGTGGAGATAGGAGAGAGGTAAGCTTTCAATAAACGAATAAGTATCATCAAAATCAGCTTTTGTTTCACCTGGGAATCCTATAATAACATCAGCCCCGATACCTGCAAAAGGTATTTTCTTTATTACTGCATTTACCCTGTCAGCAAACACTTCCCGTGTGTATCTCCTTCTCATCAGACCAAGGATTTTATTGCAGCCGCTCTGAAGCGGAATGTGGAAGTGGGGCAGTATCTTTTCATTAGCCGCAGTCATCTCAATTATTTCATCTGTAAGCAGATTTGGCTCGATGGAAGAGATCCGGTACCTCTCTATACCGTTTATTCCGATAAGTTCTTTAAGAAGTTCAGCAAATGAGCCTCCTGTGGATTTTCCGAAGTCGCCTATATTTACGCCGGTTATAACAATCTCTTTTACACCTATTTCAGCTATTTTTTCTGCTTCACTTAAGATAGAGTCGATTTCAGGATTCCTGCTTTTTCCCCGTGCAAGTGGTATTGTGCAGTATGAGCAGCCGTAATCGCAACCATCCTGGACTTTAAGGAAAGATCGTGTGCGGTCGCCCATTGAATACGACTGATTAAAGGAGTCTGAAGATGAAAGATCGCATGAATGGATCTCTGCATGTGATCTTTTCTTTAAGCCGGATATATAATCAGTAATATCGAATTTTTCATTTGTGCCCAGTACAAGATCAACCCCCGGAATTGATGAGATCTCCTGAGGTTTTAGCTGGGCATAGCATCCCACAACTGCAATAAATGCATCGGGCGACAGGGTGATAAATTTCTTTATTGCCTGCCGGCATTTTTTATCAGCTGCGTCTGTAACAGAACATGTGTTTATTACATATATATCAGCCTTCGTATTTGCAGGCACCCTCTCAAATTTTTCCTCCGGGAATGATCTTGAGATAGTTGAAGTTTCTGCAAAATTCAGCTTACAGCCAAGTGTATGAAATGCAACTTTTTTTTAGGGATCTCCATCCTATTTTTTAAGTGGTGTCAGAAATACATTTCTGAATTCGATAGCTTTTCCTTCACTCTGCAGGCAGATACTTCCTGAGGTGATATTTAAATTAGTCCCTTTATTCTGTGTTAATCCGTTAACAACAACCTCTATAGTGTTAGCCTTGCATGTAACCTCTATTGTATTCCATTCTCCCACAGGTTTTTCATTAGATTCTGCAAGTTTTCTTACAACACGGTTGGCTTTATCTTTTCTCTCATTCATATCAGACCCGTTCATGCAGACAAAATCACCTGCACTGCCCGCTTTCAGCTGACATTCAATGCATTTCAGCCAGATTGTATCAGCTCCCTGTCCATGTATAAACACACCGCTGTTCGACAATTCAACCGGGTACCGGTATTCAACATGAAGTTTATAATCTGAATAAGATTCCTTTGTGCGCATATACCCGAAAGGATCACCTTTAATGTGAATTACACCATCCTGAACAGTGAACACTTTAGCAGGATCGACAGCAGGATCTTTAAGGTGAAATACCCAATTATCAAGGTTCTTGCCATTGAAGAGCATTACTGTACCCTTTGGAGCTTTTGGAGCCTTTTCTTTTTTAGCTTTTCCCTGAGCCATAATGGCAGATGGGATCAGAAGTAATGTAATTATCAATACTGCGGTTAGCTGGATAGTTCTTGTTTTCATACTATAAATAGGGTTAGTTATGTATTTAACTTTGACTTTTAACTTTTGCCTTTTGCCTTTTAACTTATAATAATTTACTGGCCAGTTCAGCCAGAAAGCTCCTTTCTCCTTTTACAAGGTTCACATGGGCAAAAATATCCTGATTCTTCATTTTATCCGACAGGTAACTAAGTCCGTTTGATGCAGTGTCGAGGTATGGAGAATCTATCTGTTCTATATCGCCTGTAAATACCATTTTTGTTCCTTCGCCTGCCCTTGTAATGATTGTTTTTATCTCGTGGGGAGTAAGGTTCTGGGCCTCATCTACAATAAAGAATATGCTTGAAAGGCTTCTTCCTCTGATATATGCAAGGGGAGTTATAACAAGCTTATCCTCTTTCATCATATCATTAATACGAAGGAATTCGGGACTCTGATGACTGAATTTATGTTTTATTACGGTAAGGTTATCATACAGAGGCTGCATGTAAGGATCCATTTTTTCTTTTACGTCACCAGGAAGGAAACCGAGATCGCGGTTTGCAAGCGGGACTATTGGACGGGCAAGAAAGATCTGTTTGTATCTTTTATGTTGCTGAAGCGCAGCAGCCAGTGCAAGAAGAGTTTTTCCCGTGCCGGCTTTTCCGGTAAGTGAAACCAGCTGAATATCAGGATTTGAGAGTGCCTCTATGGCAAATGTTTGTTCAGCATTACGGGGATCTATACCATAAGTAGTTTGCTTGATCACCCTGGTAAGGTTTTTACTCACAGGGTTATAATGAGCCAGGGCACTGGATCCGTTGTTTTTCATTATAAAAAACTGGTGCCCTTTCATATCTTTCTCGAGTTTGAATTCTTCTGAACTGACCCCTTCAGGCAGCTCATAAAGCTTGCTGATAAGAGTTTGATCGACACCTTCCATTATTGTTATGCCTTTGTAGAGATCGTCGATATCAGCAACCTTGTCATTCTCATAATCCTGGGCAATTATTCCGAGTGATTTGGCTTTCATCCTCAGGTTGATATCTTTTGTGATAAGCACAACTGTCTTGTCTTTATTTGATGTGCAGACATATTCGGATATTGCCAGTATCCTGTGGTCAGCGGTTCTTTCAGGGAATGACTGATTTACCTTTTCAGAGAAATCCTTACCGGTTTCAATATGAAGGTTCCCAAGGTTTTCTCCAAGAGGTATATTTGCAGTAAGCAGCAAATCTCCTGAAAGTTTGTCCAGCTCTCTGGTGAACTCCCTTGCATGGAAATTAATAAGGTCATTTCCTCTTTTGAATTTATCAAGCTCCTCAAGTACAACTATCGGTATAATAACATCATTTTCCTCAAAATTGTAAATGCATTTATAATCGTGAAGTAAAACATTAGTGTCAATAATAA